>NZ_JACVUQ010000005.1:0-216586 GCF_016516525.1 Lactococcus sp. S64
ATACCTTTTTTTATCTTACGTCCGGAAAATCCCACGGTTGTCATGTTTTATTAAATACATTAATATTCGATTCTTGGTAAATTTAGTTTTCTTTGTTCCGAAATGATTCTGATGAGAACGATAAAGATGACAGAAATAAACAAAGCTAAGTTATGGCTGATTACCGATTGAAGGTATACATATAGAATTCCACCAATAATACATGGTAGGGCATAGATGTTTTCTCTAAAAATCATCGGAACTTGATTTGCAATCACATCGCGTATCATTCCACCACCGACACCTGTCAATACTCCTAAGAATACAATGAAGAAGATATTTTGTGAATAACCATGTGCTATTCCAGCATCAATCCCTAATACAGTAAAAATTCCTAGACCTATGGCATCAGAAACTAAGAGAAGATTATTGTAGAAACGTGCTGCTTTAAAAATACTCAATGCTTCTCTTCTTGATTTAATTATTAGTGCTACAAGCATAGCTACTATTGATGCAATAATCGAAATAACTATAAAAAATGGCGATTTTAATGCTGTAGGAGGTGTTGCTCCTAAGAGTAAATCTCGAAATATCCCACCACCAACAGCTGTTATTACTGACATCACAAGAATACCAAAAATATCTAGTTTATGATTGATCCCCACCACGGTCCCCGAAATAGCGAATGCTACGGTTCCTAAAATTTCCAAAAATAAATAAAAACTGCTAATCACTTCCATATCCCTTTATACTTCACCTTAATAATCTTTTTAGTACAATTTATTATACCCTATAATTCTCCAATATAAATAAAAAAGAGACTGATTTTCAACAGTCTCTTTTTCTTTAATCAACGCGGCTAAAATTAGCAACATCTGCGCTGATATTTTCAATAAATTCTTCAAGCGGAATGACTTTTGTTTCTTTTGAGCCATAACGACGAATATTTACAGTTCCATCAGCTTGTTCTTGGTCTCCAATAACGATTTGATATGGAATTTTGTGTGTTTGTGATTGACGAATCTTCCAGCCCATTTTTTCATTGGCTTCATCGACAACAACGCGGAATCCTTTATCTTGAAGTTCACGTTGAATTTTCCAAGCATAATCGGCATGAATTTCATTATTTACTGGGATAATGGTTGCTTGAGTTGGAGCGAGCCATGTTGGGAAAGCACCTTTATAAACTTCGATAAGGTAGGCAATGAAACGTTCAAGTGTTGAGATTACGCCACGGTGAATCATTACTGGGCGATGTTTTTCCCCGTCAGCACCGATATACGAAATGTCAAAGTTTTCAGGATTAAGGAAGTCCAACTGAATAGTTGAAAGTGTTTCTTCATTACCAAGCGCAGTTTTAACTTGAATGTCAAGTTTAGGACCGTAAAATGCTGCTTCTCCTTCTGCTTCAACGTAGTCAAGATTCATGTCATCCATTGTCGCTTTGAGCATGGCTTGAGATTTTTCCCACATTTCATCATCTGGGAAATACTTCACTGTATCTTTAGGGTCACGGTAGCTGAGTCGGAAGCTGTAATCATTGATTCCAAAGTCACGGTACATGTCCATAATCAATTGAAGAATTTTACTAAATTCTTCTTGAACTTGTTCTAACATGACGAAAGTATGACCATCATTCAAAGTCATTTCGCGGACACGTTGAAGTCCTGAGAGTGCTCCTGATTTTTCATAACGGTGCATCATCCCAAATTCAGCAATACGAATTGGGAGTTCACGATAAGAGTGAACGTGATGTTTATAGATAGCAATATGGCTCGGACAGTTCATTGGACGAAGTTCCATTTCTTCGCCATCACCCATATCCATTGGTGGATACATATCTTCATGGTAATGTTGCCAGTGACCTGATTGTTTATAAGTATTAAGGTTCATCATGACTGGTGTGATAACGTGTTGATAACCATTTTTCACCTCTTGGTCAACGACAAAACGTTCAATAATTCGACGAATTGTTGCTCCAGCTGGGAGCCAGTAAGCAGTTCCCGCACCAAGTTCTGCGTCATTAAAGAACAAGTCAAGTTCGCGACCGAGTTTACGGTGGTCACGTTCTTTTGCTTCTTCACGAAGTTTAAGATTTTCTTCTAATTCTTCTTTTGTAAACCAAGCTGTACCGTAAATACGTTGCATCATCTTGTTATCAGAATTACCGCGCCAGTAAGCACCTGCAACGTTGAGAAGGTGGAAAAATTTGATGACACCAGTTGATGGAACGTGTGGGCCGCGGCAAAGGTCAGTATATTCACCTTGAGTATAGATAGTAAGTCCACCTTCATCTTCATTGTGTTCTTCAATGAGTTCGAGTTTGTATGGATCATTTGCAAAAATTTCTTTTGCTTCTTCTTTGCTTACTTTTTTACGTTCTGATTTGAAGTTTTCTTTAACAATTTTCTTCATTTCAGCTTCAATTGTTGCCAAATCATCATTTGAAATTTGACCGGCTTCGTTATCTGTATCGTAATAGAAACCATCTTGAATAGCTGGTCCAACACCCAAGTGAATATCAGGGAAATGGCGTTTTGCTGCTTGAGCAAAAAGGTGAGCAGCTGAATGTCGTAAAATTCCAAGTGCCTCTTCATGGTCTGGTGTTACAATTTCAAAGTTGCTATCTTCATTGATTGCTCGAGTGGCATCAATTAATTTTCCGTTGACCTTACCTGCAAGTGTTTTTTTAGCAAGACTAGGTGAGATTGATTTAGCAATTTCAAATGTTGTTACGCCCGCCTCAAATTCTTTTACGTTACCGTCTGGAAATGTTATTTTAATCATTTTATGTGCCTTTCTTTAATCTTTTTTTAGTTGGAAATTACTGACAGAAAAATCCGAATTGCTTGGGAGCAATGAATTACTTGTTAAAAGTCTTGTCAATAATTTATGGAAATAAAAAAACGCAAATCTCATCCTATAAAGGACGCTACTTGCGTGTTACCACCTTTGTTCTATTTGCTGACAAAATTCGTTAAGCTCTTTCTAGCAATTATTGCTTACAAAAGTGCTCAATTTCTAGCTATAAAATTGCTGTCAGTAAATTTCTCTTCTTTGACGTAACGTGTCAGAGACGCTTTTCTGTTGTCCAAAAAAGAATTTAACTTACAAAAAGTCTGTAAGTAGTGAGTGGTATTTTTAGCTGCCATTTTCAGGCTCGCATCAACCGCCTGATTTCTTAGAAATTTTCACTAAAAACATGTCTCTTTTTATATTGTAAAGCTTGACCTAAAATTTGTCAAGAAGGAAATAATACTAAATAAAATTACTGACAGCCCAAAATTAAAAGTTCTGTCAGTAATTTTTACTGACGAGTAAAAAAGAACTCAATGAGTTCTTTTTATATTAATGTCTTTGCTCAATATTTTGCTTTGTTTTGTAAGCAAGAAAATCGCGTGCCACATCTTTATCAAAATCATTGAGTTGTTTTATCACTTGGTTTTGAATCGTTTCAATCTCAATTTTTTCAAAAGAGAGCTCAGCAATTACTTTTTCAACGACTTTTGTTACATTATTAGCAATCATATTGGCGTGGAGCGGTTTATCTTTGTATTTACCATTGATTGCAGCTTTGAATACTGCCGTTTGAATGCGGAAGCTATCCCAGTCAACGACATGTCCATTACGTTTGATAACTACTTTATTAACTAATTTTGCTTGCATCAATTTCTCCTTATTTTTTAATCTTCTTACAATACTATTATACCAAATTTTTCGGAATTATTTAAAAGTTTCGACGATTAATACGATATTGAGTAAAGTTACAAAAACTCCTGTTGCTAATAAGAGCCACTTTGTAAACCAAACATTTTTATATTTGCCCATTACTCTTTTAGAACTTGTCAAATAAATTTGCAAAAAGATAGTAATTGGTAATTGGATACTTAAGAAAACCTGTGAATAAATTAAAATATTAAAGGGCGAAGTCACAAAACTTAAAGCGCAAATGGCAATCGTTGCTCCAATTATTGTGATTAAAACACCTAATTTACTATGTGGGTCTTGTGCATCATAAGGTTCTGCAAAGATTCCTGCAAAAATTGACCCACCTGCCATTCCGGCTGTTACCGATGAGGCTACTCCTGCAAAAAGAAAAGCAATCGCAAAAATAATTGCAGCCACTGGACCAAGGAGAGGAACGAGCATTTCTTGTGCTTGATTAATTTCTGTTACAATTCGAGGGAAAAATAAAGCCGCAGCAATGATAATAATTGCAGAATTAATCACCCAGCCTAGAAACATTGAAAAAATTGTATCAAAGAACTCAAAACGCAATTGTCTTTCCATCACCGCTTCATCTTTTAAATTCCACTGACGACTTTGAATAACTTCCGAGTGTAAAAATAGATTATGTGGCATGACAACGGCCCCTAGGGCTGACATGATGATTGGCATTGATTTTGCATCAACAAAAGGAATGACCATTCCTTTTGCTGCTTGTCCCCAATTAATATGTGGAATAATAAAAATTTCTAGTAAAAGTGCAATCCCAATCAAACTTACAAAACCAATAATAACTTTTTCAATTTTAGGATATGAATTACTAAACAAAAACCAGATAACCAAACCAGCTGTTAAAATTGCTCCTACCACAATTGGTAATTTAAAGAGCATTTGCAAAGCTATTGCTCCACCCAAAATTTCAGCAACTGCTGTCGAAATAGAAGCTAAAACTCCCGTTCCCAAAACTGTTCTACTGAGCCAGGGTCTAAGGTATTGGGTCGCATTTTCTGACAAACACTTTCCTGTGACAATCCCTAAGTGGGCCACATTATGCTGGAGAAAAGCCAACATAATTGTTGATAGTGTAATTACCCAAAGTAATTTATAACCAAATTGAGAACCCGCAGCAAGATTAGCAGCCCAATTTCCTGGATCTATAAATCCCACCGCAACAATCAATCCTGGTCCAACATACTTCAAAAAATCAAGGGCTGGATATTTTTTATCTTGTAAAAATCGCCTCATTTTTATCCTTTTCATTTTCACTTCCTTTTGGACAATTATAGCATGCAGCTTTTAAGAGTTCAACTTTACAAAATAAAAAACCGTCAGTAAATTTTACTGACGGTCATTAAAAATGATTGATTATTTAGCAACGATGAAACGGTCTGCATCATCCATGAAAGTTTTTTCGCCAGCAGGTGCTTCGATTGAACCAAATACAAGTTGTCCACGAAGTTTCCAGCTTTCTGGAAGATTCCATTCTTTAGCAACAGCTTCGTCAATCAATGGATTGTAGTGTTGCAAGTTAGCGCCTAAACCTAGTTCAGCAAGAGCAGTCCATACATTTACAGAAATAATTCCTGAACCTTGTTCTGACCAAACTGGGAAGTTATCTGCATAAAGAGCAAATTGTTCTTGAAGATTTTTAACAACTGCTTGGTCTTCAAAGAAAAGAATTGTACCAAAAGCAGCTTTAAATCCATCAAGTTTTGCACGTGTGTTATCCCAAGCTGATTCAGGAACACCTTGTGCTTCCATGGCTGCTTTAAGTTCTGGGGCAACAATTTCATCCCAAAGTTTATCTTGGGCATCACCTGTGAGAATCAAAAGACGTCCAGTTTGTGAATTGAAAGCTGTTGGTGAAAAACGTACAGCTTCTTTAATTGTTTCAATCACTTTTTCTTCATCTTGAACGTTTCTTCCAAGAGCGTAGATTGTGCGACGGTTTTCTAATGATTTAATGAATGACATAATAATTACTTCCTTTTTGTTTTTATTGTTTACACATGTAATCTTATCAAATAAATTTACACTTGTAAACTATTTTGATTCAAAAAATTACTTTTTTTATAAAATAAAAAAAATCCCTATTTGAAATAGGGATAAATTTATTATTTAGTACCAAACAAACGGTCTCCAGCATCACCAAGACCTGGGACAATATAACCATGTTCATTAAGTTTTTCATCCAAAGCTGCAGTATAAATTTCAATATCTGGATGTGCTTCTTGGAGAGCTTTCACTCCTTCTGGTGCAGCAACAAGACAAACAAATTTAATATTTTCTGCTTTAGCATTTCGTTTTTTAAGAGAATCAACTGCTAAAATTGCTGAACCACCAGTTGCAAGCATTGGGTCAACAAGGAAAATTTGACGGTCAGCAATGTCGGCTGGAAGTTTCACTAAATATTCAACTGGTTTAAGTGTTTCTTCGTCACGATACATTCCGATATGCCCTACACGAGCAGCTGGAATCAATTTCAAAATTCCGTCTACCATCCCAATACCAGCACGCAAGATTGGTACAATCGCTAATTTTTTACCTGCGATTTGTTTAACCGTCGTTTTTTGAACGGGTGTTTCGATTTCGACATCTTCAAGGGGTAAATCTCTTGATACTTCGTAGGCCATGAGCATTCCAATTTCATCAACAAGTTCACGGAATTCTTTTGTCGATGCCTCTTTACGACGC
Source organism: Lactococcus sp. S64 (assembly GCF_016516525.1). NCBI lineage: Bacteria > Bacillati > Bacillota > Bacilli > Lactobacillales > Streptococcaceae > Lactococcus > Lactococcus sp. S64. Next base: position 6,400 of record NZ_JACVUQ010000005.1, read on the forward strand.
AAGATTGAGAGTTTGTGTTGAATCAATGGATGTTCTACGACTTGAAATTTTGACATTTTGATTTTCCTTTCGCTAGATCCCTTTGCTAAGCAAAGTTCAGATTTATAAACTGCCTTTAAAAGGCAATTTTGCTAATTTTAGGCAAAATTTTTTAGAGCCTAGCAAGTTCGCTATTCTCTAAAAGCATTTTTTCTATTTTACCACTTTTTTGGTCTTTTTGGGAGGAATAAGATGAAATTTAAAAAAATTTAAATTTTTCGTCTTTTATTCTTTATTTTTTCTTAATTATCATATTTTTTCAAGACCATTTTAATTAAAAATGGTGCTAATACAGTTGCTAAAATAATCACGATAACCAGCTCCGAATAAACTTCATCTGTGATAATGGCACTCGTCAGACCAATTTGAGCCACAATCAGAGCCATTTCCCCTCGTGAAATCATTCCTGTTCCAATCAACATACTCTCACCAGTACTTAATTTACTTGCTTTTCCAACAAAATAGGCGGGGATAAATTTCGTCAAAATTGCTAAGAAGGTAAAGAGTAAAATTATCCAAGGATGATGAATCAAACTATCGAATTGAACAGATATGGCGATAAGTACAAAGAATACTGGGATAAAAATAACATAACCGATTGCTGAAGTATATTCTTCAATCTTATGACTTACTTCTGTTTGTGAAATAGCAAGTCCTGCAAAGAAACTACCTATTACCGCTGACATTCCTACGCTATCAGCAAGTAGACTTAAGCCCAAACAAATAATCAAGGCAACAATCGTATTTTTGTTGGCAATGGGTAGTTTTTGGACGAATTTCCAAAATCTTGGAATAAGCTTATGCACAAGAAATAAAAAGGCAAAAAAGAGAAGTTCAAGCAAAAATTGGATGAAAAGATGAGAACCAGAACCACCATTTTTAAAACTAGTAAAAATTGATAAAATCAATACAGCTAAAATATCATCAACAACTGCTGCTCCTAGAATAATCGAACCTGCACGTGTACTGAGTTTACCATATTCTTGTAAGACTTCAACCGTAATCGACACTGAGGTCGCAGCGAAAACAATTCCATAAAAGAAACTGGTCGATATTCCGTAACCAAAGCCAAAAGCAACAAGTCCAAAGGCAATTAATGGCACAATTACACCACCAACTGCAACGAGCATTGATGCTTTAAAATTTTTCTTTAGAACAGTTAAATCACTCTCAATTCCTGCTAAGAACATGAGTAAGATAACTCCAATCTCAGACATCACTTCTAGAACATGACCGCTATGAACCAAGCCTAAAACTGATGGAGCAATCAAAATCCCAACAAGCATTTGTCCAACGACAGCTGGAATTTTAAGGCGTCTTGAAACAAGAGTAGCAATTAAAGAGGCAATTAAAACAATTGTGAGTTGTAAAATATCATTCATAAGTTGATTTTAACATATTTTTCATTCTTAAAAACACATTTTCGACTAAAATCCTTAAATTTTGAATGTTTCTACGAGTCGTTTGCTTGCTTCTTCAATCAATGAAAAAGGTGCAGCAGCATTTAATCTGGCATGCGCTTGTCCAGCTTTTCCAAAGCTTATTCCTTTATTTAGAATCACACCTGCCTCTTCTGCTAATTTTTCATCCAATACCTTATCTTCTAATTGATATTCAGAAAAATCAAGCCAAATTAAATAGGTTCCTTGAGGTTTCATTACTTTGATTTTTGTTTTTTGATGAAGTTCTGACTCAATATAAGTGATATTTTTTTCAAGCACATTTTTGAGTTCATTTAACCATTCATTTCCATTTTCATAAGCAACTTTGGTGGCTAGCATTCCTAAAGTGCTAATTTCTTGTTGATTATTTGCTAGTCTTCTTTGCAAGTATTTTTCACGTAAATCTTGGTTTTCAATAATTGCATAAGCGCATTTCACGCCAGCAATGTTAAAACTTTTAGTGGCAGAAGATAAAACAACTGAAAAATCTTTGAAGTCTTCTGAAAGAGTGTTAAAGGTCTGATGCTGATGACCAAACAATGTTAAATCTTGATGAATTTCATCAGAAACGACAATCACATTATGCTTTTTACAAATTTGACCAAGTTTTATCAGTTCTTCTTTCGTCCACACGCGCCCACCAGGATTGTGGGGGTTACAAAGAATATATAATTTCACGGAATTTTCAACAATTTCTTTTTCAAAAACTTCAAAATCAATTAGAAATTCCCCATTTTTTTCCATCAGTTTATTTTCAATTAGCTTTCGATTATTTAGCTTAACTGTTCTGGCAAACGGGGGATAAACAGGTGTGTTTATTAAAACAGCATCATTTTCTTTGGTCAATGCTTGAATGGCCAGACCAATTCCTGGAACAACTCCTTCAACCAAAATTAAAGCTTCTTTAGAAAAGTCATACTGATGTTGATTTTTTTCCCAATTTTGAATGCTTTTAATTAAATCTTCTTCAACATAAGCATATCCATAAACTCCATAGTCTGCGTAATCATGGATACTTTGTTTTATTTCTGGTAAGGTAAGAAAATCCATATCAGCCACCCACAATGGAAGTTTATGAGGATTCTCTTTTATTTCTTGCCATTTTACAGAATTGTGGTCAAGTCGATTTGGAATGGTTGTAAAATCATATTTTGTCATTTTTATACTCTCTTTTTTCTTTTCGTCATAGGATAGCTGTCACTGCTTTAGCAGTTTACAGATATGATAGTAGTTCCATCAGTAAAAAATTTACTGACAGAACATATTTTAGCACTTATGGATATGCTGGTAGTCTCATCATAGGATAGCCGTTGGCGCTTCGCTTTAGCGGATAGACAAAACGGACAGCGTAGCACGCAGTGCGTAGATAGCCTTTACGGATATGCTAGTTTGTTCATCAGTAATTTTTTAATTTTCTAAAGCTTCTTTGAGGTCTTCTATTAAATCGCGAACATCTTCTATCCCAATCGAAAGGCGAAGCAAATCATCTGTTAAACCATAACTTTCTCTAATCTCAAGTGGAATATCATGGTGAGTTTGCGCTGTTGGATAAGTGATTAAAGATTCAACACCTCCTAAGCTTTCAGCAAATGTAAAAACGCTCAAGTGATTTAAAATAGCAGGAATTTTGTTTTTGTCAGTAACTTTTAGAGAAATCATACCACCTAATCCTGGGTAAAGTACTTCTTTTACTGATGGAAGTTTTTTTAGGAAAGTCACAATTTTTTGGGCATTTTTAGTTGCCCTCTCCATTCTGAGGCTTAAAGTTTTCAAACCTCGCATGACAAGATAACTGTCAAATGGAGAAAGAACTGCTCCAGTAGTATTGAGCTGATATAATAATCTTTCATAAAGTTCTTCATCATAAACAATGACCGCTCCAGCCAAGACGTCATTATGTCCTGATAAATATTTTGTTGCCGAATGAATCACTAAATCCGCACCCAATTCTAATGGTTTTTGATAAATTGGGGTATAAAAAGTATTGTCAACAATCACTTTTGCATGATATGCCTGTGCTTTATTGGCGATTTTTTCAATATTATATTTAACCATCATTGGATTTGTCGGTGTTTCAATATAAACAATATCAGTATTTTCATCTATTAGCTCAAGCATTTCTTTTTCAGTTTTAGCATAGGAAAAGCAAAATCGCCCCTCTTTTTCTTGTTCATCGAACCAGCGAAATGAACCTCCATACAAATCTCGACTGGCAACGATTTTGGAACCGACTGGAAAAACTGAAAAGGCCAAGACAATTGCAGCCATTCCTGACGAAGTTGCTAGAGCAAATTGTCCTGATTCAATTGAAGCAAGTGCTTCTTCCAAGGTTGCTCTTGTTGGATTTTTTGTTCTGGTGTAATCAAAGCCAGTCGATTGACCAAATTCTGGATGTTGATAGGTCGTTGAAAAATGCAAAGGACTAACTAAAGCTCCCGTTGCCTCATCTTGATGAATTCCGACTTGCGCCAATAAAGTATCTAATCTTTTATCCATAAATTTCCTCATTTTTTAACTCATTATTTTTTACTTTTACTCTTTTTGATTAAAATCATAATTTTCTTCATTCAAATGTTGACTCAGACGTTCTCCTAGATAAGGCGTTCCTTGATAAACCGCATAATTCAACCAATTTGAAAAAAAGAGGGAAGCTGCTGAAGCCCAAGTACTTTTTGGCTTATTTTTATCATCATTTTCTGGAAAATAATTTTGGGGAAGATTGGGTTTCAGTCCCTCTTCTTTATCTCTCTCATATTCCCAAGCTAAAGTTTCACGGTCATATTCTAAATGGCCAAAAAGGTAAATTTCACGCAAATTTTTCTTCGCTAAAATTGAAAATCCGGTTTCTTTGGAGCTTGACAAGACTTCCAAATCAGGTACTTTTTTTATTTCTGATGGATTTGATTGGGTATATCGCGATTGTGGATAATTAAAAAAATCATCAAATCCTCTAAATAATGGATTTTTAGGTTGCTCTACTGAGCTTTTGTAAATACCACACAATTTTTGCGGAAGATTTTCTTTAGTTACACCATAGCGAGCATAAAGTGCCGCTTGTGCCCCCCAACAAATATGCAGACTTGAATAGACATGGCTTTTAGACCAGTCAATAATTTTCAAAAGCTCACTCCAATAGTCCACTTCTTCAAAGTTTAACTGCTCAACCGGAGCTCCTGTGACAATTAATCCGTCGTAATATTGACTCTTAATCTCAGAAAAAGATTTATAGAAGGAATCTAAATGCCCTTGTTTCGTATTTTTAAAATCATGAGAAGTCATATATAAAAATTCAACATTAATTTGTAATGGAGTGTTCGATAGTAATCGTAAAATTTGTCTTTCAGTTATTAATTTACGCGGCATGAGATTGACCACCAGCAAATTTAAAGGGCGAATATTTTGATTCTTCGCTCGTTCATCATTCATAACAAAAATATTATCCGCTCGCAAATCATCAATTGCGGGCAGACCTTCAATCACTTTTACCGGCATAAATCACTCAACTTTCAAATAGAATTAGACTCAATTATAGCCCTTCGTGATTTTTTTGCAATAGTCTCGCATTTTAATTCTGTGATGGTCTAATTTAAAATTTTTAATCTTATAATAAAACTTGCCTATGGCAAGTCTCATTTTGTATTTTATTTATTTATAATTCGAGCAATGATTTTATCATAGATTACTCTCATTTCTTTTTCTGAGGATTTTTCGGAAAATTTTTCTAGGGGAATCCAGGCTAATCCCCCTGTTTCATCCGTATTCTTTTGAAGTGAATCACTTTCCTTTGCTTCAAATAAAAAAGTAACATTAAGATGAATATGAGCACTGACATAACCATATTTTCTGTGATGATGTCCAAAAACAGGTAAGGCTTCAATTGAAATTGGCATTTCTGAAAGTTTTTTGAAAGATCGCAGTCCCGTTTCTTCTTGAACTTCTTTTACCGCTACAGCTAATAAGTCAGCATTGCCGTCAGCATGGCCGCCTACCCAACCCCAACTTTGATAAATCTTATGATAAATTCCTAAAATTTTATCATGACTTTCATTCAAAACAAATGCACTTGCCGTAAAATGTGCAATAGAAGACCGATTCAAATTTTTTTCATCAGCTGCAAAATCTTGAAAAACTTTAAAATCTGTTTTTTCTTGCTGACCTTCTGGTACAAAATTCTCTAATAATTTTTCTATTTGATTTTTCATTTTTCACCTCATAAAATTATTACAATGATACTCATTAAAATTAAAGAAATAAACATGGATAAACTTATTGTCAATCCAGCTAAGGCCTTATCATTTCCAAGTTCTATAGCCTGAATCATATGTAAAAAGGACATTGGGCAAAAGAAGATTAATAAAAGAATTTCTTTTATTATGGCTGGAAATGGAAGGAAAAAATAAACCAAACTAGCTAAAATAAAGGCTAGTAAATAGCGCCAAGTCAATATTTTTAAAACAAGTTTTAATTTTCCCTTTGGCAGACGAAATTCCATAAAAAGCCCAATCGTAAAGATAGATAAAAGAGTATTAGCATTTGCTAAGGGGCGAATTGGAATCAGCCATTCATCCGGAAAAGATAGGCCGAAAATTGCTAAAATAAACATAAAAATATAAACAACAAAGGGTGGATTACGAAATAAGACGCCAAATATTTCTTGTAAGATAAAGCCGTGTTTTTTTCTGCCACTTGAAAGTTCAACAATTGCTTGAGTAGTCCCTGTCACCATTAATGAATTTCCCATGTCAAACATGGCAAGAAATGGAATTGCTGCTGGAAAAAAACTAGAAACAAAAGGAATTGAAAAATTTCCGATATTATAACCTGACAAATCAAACATATAAAGTCCACGTTCTTCAACAGTAGCTTTTCGTCCAATAAATTTTCCTAGAAAAACTAAAAGAAGATTGGAAAAAAGTCCCATAAACATCAAGATAAAAAAAATATTAGAGAGTTTTGTATGATTGACTCCAATTAAAATTGTTGCTGGCAAGGTCAAATAAACAACCATTTTTGAAGTTAATGCTCCGTCTTTTTGATGAAGAATTCTAATTTTCTTTAGTAGGAGAGCTAAAAATAAAACAAGCATGATACTCAAGGCGTTGAGAAGAATTGTAGTCATTATTTTACTTTCTGTCAGTCGTTTTTTATTCTGTCAGTAATTTTGTAACTCCTAAGTTTACTGACAGCCTATCTCAATTAATTCTAGCATTTTTTTAAGCAAAAACTCCCGTAAAAATACGAGAGTCTTTTTTGATTATTTAATTTCAATGGTATATTCACAAGAAAATTTTCCTTCTGGTGCCAATTGATTGATTCCAAATTTGTTGGTAATATCTCCATCAGTATTTTCATCATCTGCAATTCCACACCAAGGTTCGATACAAACAAAGGGTGCTTCATTTGGATAAGGTGACCATAAACCAAAATAAGGCATATTTTTCCATGTTAGGCTGACTTCGTGGTCATCTAATTTATTGGTCAATGAAACTTTCATCTCCTTTGATGAGGTATAAACTAAAGCATCTTTATCAAAAAGTGCTCTTGTTAACGGAAGTTGACTGACTTGACTTTCAACTCTTTCATCTAGTTTCAAAGTTCCTGACGGTGGATCAAGTGGAATAAATGTCCGCTTTTCATCTGGTGAAATTGTTAATTGGTAATCTTCAAAAGTTCCATTTTTTAAAGGAACATTGAAAGCTGGGTGAGCCCCAACGCCAAAAGACATGAATTTTTCATCTTCATTTTTCACTTCATAACGAACTCTAATTTTATTGTCTACTAGTTTATAAGAAACACGGAAAACAAAATGAAAGGGATAGTGGTTTAAGCTATCTTCATTGTCACGAAGTTCAAAAACAAGTTCATCAGCTGATTTCTTAATTAATTCAAAGTCATTATCACGTGCAAAACCGTGTCCGCCCATTTTATAAGTTTTGTCATTATAGCGATATTCCCCATTTTTCAATTTCCCTACGATTGGAAAGAGAACTGGAGCATGACGCCCCCAAAATTTTGCATCTGCTTGCCACAAATATTCAATATCATCATGTTGAATAGAATGCATTTCTGCTCCAAAAGTATCCACAACAACATTTAAGTGGCCATTTTTTAAAGTGTAATTCATAAAAAACTCCTTATATTTTTTTAACTTCCTCTATTTTACCATTTTTACTGACAAAAATTTCTGTCAGTAAAAAAATGTACGTCACACTTCAGAATGTTGACAAAGTACTTTCCACAAAAAATCAAAAAGTTAAATTATGACTCAAATGTCTGTGGAAATAGACAAAAGAGGAGCCCCTTGGGCTCCCCTTTTAACAATCCACTCGACTGCGAGAGTGGAGAGCCTAGCATGAAGCGCGAAGATGTTCCACACCAAATTGCTCAAATTTAGGTGCAAAACAGCTTTTTTATTCACTTGAACCATGCGCCACGGTTTAATCTTTTCTTGGTTTATAAAAATTACGATTAGATAAAGCCCAAACGCGTTGACTAAATTGACCTGGGTCAAGCGTTTGAGTCGCCGTAGTCATCATCATCATATTGGCATCCATAACATCAATTTGATGAATCATTTCTGCTTCCATAATTTGCGGACGAACAGGGCTACCATATTCCAACTCACCATGATGACTCAACAAACAATGACGAAGCATTAATAAATCTTCATTGTCATCATCAAAGCCAAGTTCAATGGCGGCTTTACTCACTTCTTCATCAATCAAAACAATGTGCCCAAGCAAATTTCCGCGCAAAGTATAAGAAGTATTTTCCGCACCTGTAAACTCTAAACATTTTGCCATATCATGCAGTAAAACACCGGCAAACATCAAATTTTCGTTGAGTTGTGGATAAACTTCGCAAACTTTTTCTGCTAATTGAAGCATGGTGGTTGTATGGAAAGCAAGACCTCCTTCAAAAGCATGGTGATTAGTTTTTGCAGCAGGAAATTCATAAAATTCTTTATCAAATTTTTTCAAAATCGTTCGTACAATTCGATTTAAAGTCGCATTTTCAATACGGAAGACGATTGATTGAACATATTCACGTAGATCTTTTTCTTGAACAGGAGAACTTTCTCGGTAATCATGAGGTTGATTAGGTTCACTATCTGTCGCCAAACGTAATTGTATTTTATTGACTTGAGGCATTCCATTATAAAGTTCTTTGAGAGCCTTCATATGTACGACACGTCCAGCTCTAAATTGTTCAACCGCTTTAGGATTGGCATCCCAAATATTTCCGTTGATTGTTCCTGTTCGGTCTTGAAAACTTAAAGCTAAAAAGTCTTTTCCTGCACGAGTTTGACGTAATTCAACTGATTTAATCAGATAAAACCCTTCAAAAAATTCGCCAATTTCTAAGTTTTTAATGAGCACCATGTTTTCTCCTTTAAGATGTGAGAACGAGCATTCAGAAGTGATAAAAATTGTGGTTCTGAATATAATCCAGTTTCTATTTCACACGCTTCTACGAGCCCGAACTCAGTTAAATTAATTTGCAGGGGCGCTTCATTTCACCAAAGAAATAAATGTTTTTCTTTCTTACGTCCCACTTTTATATGTTAATTTTTTACCGCTTTTAAGAGCGACTTTCTTAGATATCGAACCTAAACTAGAAAGAGAAGTTTATTCATTATCTATCCCTAGAAGTTCACTACTTTTACTATTATCAATTTCATTGATATTCCGTAATTTACGATTCATCACATTTGTTCTTGTGGTGATTAGATTGCTAATCTCTTTTTCAGATTGTTGCAGACGTTCTTGAACTTTTTTCAGTGAACCTTCAAACTTACCAAATTCTGTTTTGACAGCACCTAGTAGCTCATAAACTTCAGCTGATTTTTGTTCGATTTGCAAAGTTTTAAAGCCCATTTGCAAACTGTTCAAGACGGCTGTCATTGTCGTTGGACCTGTCACATTGACCTTGTAATCACGACTGATTTGTTCATAAAGTTCAGGGTTATTGACCACTTCCATAAACAGCCCTTCAGTTGGTAAAAACATGATGGCAAAATCGGTTGTTTTTGGTGGAACAATATATTTTTCGCTGATTGATTTGGCTTGAGCTTTGACGGCATTAAACAATGCTTTTCTTGTCTTATCAATTTCCAGACTGTCATTAGATTCTAAAGCCATTTGCAAGCGTTGATAATCTTCCATCGGGAATTTTGAGTCAATTGGTAATAAAAGCTCTGAATCATCAGATTTTCCAGGTAAAATCAAAGCATAATCAACTGCATTGCCCCCTTGGATATTGACTTGTTCACGGTATTGACTACTTGTAAACATTTGCTCTAAAATTCGGCCTAACTGAATTTCACCAACAATCCCACGTGTTTTAACACCGGTCATTACCTTTTGTAAGCTGTCCACATCGCTGGCAAGATTTCTCATTTCACCCAAGCCCTCTTCCACATTTTTCAAATGTAAAGTTACCTGTTCAAAGGATTGCGAAATTCTGCGATTTAATGTTTCTTGCAATTTTTCATCGACCGTTTCTTGAATCTGACTCAATCTTTTATCATTTGAATCTTGTAATTCTTTAAATTTATGGTCAAATTTGGCGGTAATTGACTCTGTCAGTTCTGACAGTTTACTAACTGTTCTATCAGTAGATTCTACCAAACTTACAGAAATTTTTTCTAATTTTTGCTCATTTGAGTTTTGTAAATCTTTAAACTGCCAATCAAACTTACTATTGATATTTTCTGTCAGTGCCGAAAAATCATTATTGACCGAACGTAAACTACTAGAAAGTTCCTGTCTATTTTGCGCAAGTTGCTGGTTAATATCTGAGCGCATTTCCGATAAATTTTGATTAAGATAATTTAACTGATGACTCGTATTTCCTTTGTCAGTTTTTTTGAAAAAATTGGCAAGGGACAGTAAAATCAAAAGTATAAGTAATATAATAATTATGACTTCCATCTTGATTTTTTATTTTCCTACATTTCTAAAAACTTTAAATCAATTCCTAAAGTTTACTGACAAAAAAGCTGTCAGTAACTTTTTGAGAATTTTATAAATTTACACGAAGTTTTTCAATATTTTTCTCAACTTCACCATTAAAAATAAATGACCCTGCAACAAAAACATTAGCTCCGGCAGCTTTAGCAACTTTAATTGTTTGGTCATCAATTCCACCATCAACTTCGATTTCAAAATCAAGCTTTTTATCAGTCCGAATTTGAGCGAGTTCACGAACTTTATCCATCATTTCAGGAATAAATTTTTGACCCCCAAAACCAGGATTGACTGTCATTACTAAGACCATATCCACAAGTGGTAAAACAGTTTTAATCGCCTCTACAGGAGTTCCAGGATTAATAACTACCGAAGCTTTCATGCCGGCATTCTTAATTTTTTGAAGTGCTCCGTGAATATGATGAGTTGCTTCAACATGAATACTCATGCTATCAGCTCCTGCCTTTGCAAAATCCTCCACATATTTTTCAGGATTTTCAACCATCATGTGAACATCGAAAAATAAATGAGTTTGTGCGCGAAGTGCCGAAACAACGCCAGCTCCAAAGGTTAAATTATCCACAAAATGTCCGTCCATTACGTCAATATGTACAAGGTCAGCTCCAGCAGATTCTAAACGTTTCACATCTCTTGCAAAATTTCCAAAGTCTGCTGACAAAATTGATGGAGCAATTTTATTTTTCATTTCTATCCTCTCTCTAAATAACTTGAATTAGTAATTTATCTTTTGAAACTAAAAACACTTATTCACCACTATTTTCTGATGAATCATCATGAAGTTCTTCTTTAATAATTGTTTTCCAAGATTCACCCTCACGTTTATGCTCTACAACTGTTGCCGCACGAACTCCAAGCATAATTGCTAAGCCTAAAGCAATGACGGTCAAGAAATTCATCACAAAGGCCAGACTTCCACTTTTGAAGACAAACATTTCTAAGATTTGGCAAATAAGCGCAAAAATAACCGCTAAAAAGGCTTCTGTTTTCAATCGTTTTTTCATTTTTCTTTGTCCTGTGAACTCTCTAAATCTTTTTTATCCTCTTTGGGCTGATTAGTTAATCCAAAAAAGACACGGTTTAACCAAAAAATAACAAAGAAAGTTGCAATAACCAAGAGGATAAATACAATAATCATCATTGTTTTTGACAAATCATTTTTAAAATAAATCGCTAAAATCCATGCTAAAACAAGGGCAAAAAAACCAGCTTGTTTTAACCAAATATTATCTTTAGCCCTGTTTTTTTCGTTTTTTCTCATAAGTTTCCCTCGTGTGATTAATTTCATCTAAAATCTGTAAATAATTATCATAGCGGCTCTCTAAAATTTCATGATTTTCTAGTGCCAGCTTGACTGCACAGCTGGGTTCATGCGTATGTGTACATTCGCGAAACTTGCAATCATGACTGATTCTTAAAATTTCAGGAAAAGCAGCATTTAAATCCGGCTGATTCGTCACTTCATAGTCTAGACTAGAAAATCCTGGTGTGTCAGCAATTAAGCCACCAGCCAATTCAAAAAATTCAACATGACGTGTCGTATGACGCCCACGTCCCAGTTTTTCTGAAGTTTCTCCCGTTGCCAGTTGCATTTCTGGTGCAATTTTATTTAGCAAAGTAGTCTTACCCGCGCCAGTTTGACCCATAAAGACAGTTACTTTTCCCGCTAAATTACTGACCAAATGCTTAGCATCAAAAAAAACATCATAACCAATTTGTTCATAATCACTTTTTATCTGTTCATAATCTGTCAGCTGATCAAAAGTCTTTTTATTCTTATCTGAACCTTCCTGCATCTCTGTCAGTAAATCCAACTTAGAAATGTAAATCATCGGGTGAATATTTTTATGCTCTAAAAAAACCAAAAAGCGGTCTAATAAATTCAAACTAAAATTTGGGCTCACTGTTGACATAATAATCACAGCTTGATCAATATTAGCAATAGATGGTCGAATTAAAGAATTTTTTCGCTCACCAATTTTTAAAATATAACCTTCTGAATTTTCCTCAGTAGAAAATTCAACAAAATCTCCCACAACAGGTTTCATCCCTTTTTTTCTGAAATTACCACGCGCACGCGTCTGATAAACTTCACCTTCTGATTCTACATCATAAAAGCCTGCCAAAGATTTGACAATACGTCCATTTTTTATCATGTTCTCATTATACCAAAAAAAGGCTTCACTGTAAGCCTTTCATTATTTTTTAAAGTTTATTAACTCAAAACAGTGATTTGAATATTTTTCCGTCCCCAAGCAATTGCTTGGTCATTAGTTGGAAAATGGACATCAATGATATTCCCAATAATTGCTCCCCCAGTATCACCAGCAATTGCAATTCCATATCCTGGAACTTCAACAAGAGAATTCAAAGGAATAACACTTGGGTCAACCGCAATACAAATTGGATTTTTACTTAAATCAATTCCCGTTGCTGTAATCCCATTCAAAGCATAAGCCGTTGCTTCTACATTTAAAGTACGACCACCAGAAGTTGTTGTAGATGAGCCATTGTTAGCACCATCCGTTCCTTTATCGCTTGAAGCCTGTGAACTTTGAGAACTTGATGAGCTTGAGTTTTGAGTACTTGACGAACTTGATGAAGTCTTAGCCTTCTCTTGCTCCGCTTTAGCTTTAACCTCAGCTACCGATTTAGCCAATGCTTCATCGCGAGCTTTTTGTTCTGCTGCTGCTTTTTCTTGCATTTCACTCAAAAGTTGTTTATTAGAACTAATTTTATCCTTAAGCGATGAAATACTACTTTGCAAGCTATCTACTTGTCCTTGATAGTCATTTTGGTTTTTCACAAGAGATTCTTGCGTTTCTTCCAATTTAACTTTCATTGTTTTAAGTGAAGCTTCTTTTTCTATCAAAGATTTAGCTTGGTCAGCCTCGGCTGTCAAAACTACATTCAGATTGGTCAAACGTGTAATCATCTCTGAGAGATTTTTTGATGACGCAACGACATCAATATATGAGAACGTAGCCCCACCATTTGATTGTACTGCCCGCATTTGTTTTGCGACAGAAGCCTTGAGTTGAACAATATCATTTTCAGTTTCAGCAATTTTGCCTTCATATTCTGTGATTTTGCTCTTTGACTGCTTAACTTTTTCTTGAGCTTCTTGCGCTTGACTATAAATCTTATTCGCCTGCGCTAATTTGCTATCGAGTTCTGTTTGGAAGTTTGTAAGTTCTTGGTTGACTTCCGTTTGAGAGCTCTCAGCATTTACCTTTGTTACTCCTAAGAGATTAGATGGTAGTACTGACAAAATCATCAGTAAAGCTCCCACAAGTATTCCAACTTGTTTTATTTTTTTAGGAATTAAATTCTTCATACTTTGTCTATTCTAACATATCCCCTCAGGATTTTAATTGCAATATCTTTACTAACATTAACATAATTTTAAAATAAATACAAAACGACACTTCCACAAGAGCCTTTTGATTTACTGAAAGCAAATTTTCATTCGCTTCTTTATTATTTATTTGCAAAAAAATCTCTATCAGTAAAATACCAATAGAGATTTTTACTGACAGTTTTTTTGTCAGTACTTTTTCAAATTAACGGATTTCTATATCCAATTTTTCCACAAGATTTTTTGTAATTTTATTGACCGCAGCCGTAATTTCATCATCTGTCATTGTATTTTCAGCAGGTTGGAAAGTGAGACTGTAAGCCATTGATTTCTTACCAGCCGGTAAGTTTTTGCCTTGATAAATATCAAATAACTCAACTTGGCTAAGTGTTTTGACACGACTTGATTTAATGACAGAAACAATTTGTGCATGTGTCACTTCAGCATCAATCAAAAGTGCGATATCACGGTGAACAGCTTGAACTTTCGGAATGTCAGTAAAGATAGTTTGAGCTGGTAATTCTTCAAGCATCACTTGCATATCAAGACCAGCAACATAAGTTTCTGCAATATCGTATTTTTTAGCTGTCGCCGGATGAATTTGTCCTACAAAACCAGCCACACGACCATTAATTTTAATGACAGCAGTCCGTCCTGGGTGCATCGCTGCTTGATTATTGCTTGGAATAAATTCTACTTCTTTGTATGCTTCGAGAAGGTTTTCCACAATTCCCTTAGCATAGTAGAAATCAACAGGAACAGCTTGCCCATTATATGATTTATCCACAACATTTCCAGAAATAGCAAAAGCAAGGTTTGGTACTTCTATCGGACGAATATCATCTGGATTTGGTAAGAAAATATTGCCAATTTCATAAATTGCCACATCAGCATTTTTACGATTCTGATTGTAATTTACAATATCCAAAAGTCCTGGAATCATGTTTGCACGAAGTGTTTGACGATCTTCGGTCATTGGCATCATAAGCGTTGTTGTTTCAAGCTGACCCACAAATTCAGTTGCTTTTTCTGGAGTTACAAGCGAATAACCAATAACTTCATTAAGCCCTGAACTTTCGAGACCTGTTCGCACCGTACGACGGAATTTTTGCATTTGAGTCAATTCCCCAGCATTTTGTGAGGAAGGCAAAGTACTTGGCAAATTATCATAGCCATAAATACGAGCTACTTCTTCAACTAAATCAGCTTCAATATGAATATCCCAACGACGTGATGGGATTTCACAAGTAAATTTTTCACCCTCAACTTCAACCCCAAAGCCAAGTTGAACAAAAATTTTTTCCACAGTCTCAAGAGATAAATCTGTTCCCAAAGCACTATTAACACGACTCAAAGTAATTGATACTTTTGGCAAAATAGGTTGATAATCATTTGATTCAACAACACCTGAAAGAACTTTTCCACCAGCCAATTCAACTATCATTGCTGCTGCAAAATCAAGTGCCTCACGAACCGTTCCTTCATTAATTCCTTTTTCAAAACGACTTGATGCTTCCGAACGCAAAGCAAATTTTTGAGAAGTTTT
Source organism: Lactococcus sp. S64 (assembly GCF_016516525.1). Classification (NCBI taxonomy): domain Bacteria; kingdom Bacillati; phylum Bacillota; class Bacilli; order Lactobacillales; family Streptococcaceae; genus Lactococcus; species Lactococcus sp. S64. The sequence continues at coordinate 21,772 of NZ_JACVUQ010000005.1, forward strand.
ACGAATTGAAGTCCCATCAAATAGAGCCGCTTCAAGGGCAACACTTGTTGTTTCGTCAGTAATTTCACTATCAGCGCCACCCATAACACCACCAAGCGCTACAGGAAGTCCATTTGCGGTAACCACAATATCAGAATCATCTAATTCACGTTCAACATGGTCTAAGGTTGTCATTTTTTCACCAGCCTTAGCTTGACGAACCAAAATTTCATCAGAACCAAATTTAGAAAAATCAAAACTATGCAAAGGTTGACCAAAAGCCATCAAAACATAATTCGTCACATCCACTACATTGTTGATTGGTTTCACACCAGCATTCATCAAACGGTTTTGCAACCATTGTGGTGATTTAGCAATCTTAACCCCTTCAATCAAACGAATTTTATATGTTGGAACCTTATCTGTTTCAACTTTTACTGCAATTTTACTTGCTGCTGATTCAGAAGCTTCTACTAAATCTTTCTTTTCTAATTGAACTGGTAAACCATAAATAGCACCAACTTCCCAAGCTGCCCCATGCATTGACAAAGCATCCGCACGGTTTGGTGTAATTGATAATTCAATGATTTCATCATCCATATCAAGATAAGAGAAAATACTATCACCAACTTTAGCATCCACTGGCATTTCAAAAATACCATCCTCATGCTTCATTGGATTAATTTTTTCATCAATCCCAATTTCATCAAGCGCACAGAGCATCCCGAGAGATTCAACTCCTCGAATTTTACCTTTTTTGATTTTATAATTATCAGCAATTCGAGCACCCACAAGTGCTACAATTACTTTCATACCCACACGAACATTTGGCGCACCACAAACAATTTGCAATGATTCTTCAGCTCCAACATTCACTTGTGTGATGTGTAAGTGTGTGTCAGGAATATCTTCACTTGATAAAATTTCTCCCACAACAAGTTTTGACAAACCTTCCATTGGACTTGTCACGCCTTCAACCTCAATCCCAGACGTTGACATCTTTTGTTCTAATTCAGCCGATGTCGCTCTAAGATTAGGCACCAACTCTTTTAACCATTTATATGATACTTGCATTTTATTTCACTTTCTATTCACAGTTTTTTGACTTTTTTATTTTCCAAATTGCTCCAAGAATCGTACGTCCCCTTGATAGAATCCACGAATATCATTGATTCCATAACGGAGCATCGCAATACGTTCTTGACCAAGCCCGAAAGCAAAACCAGAATAAACTGAAGAATCTAAACCAGACATTTCAAGCACATTGGGATGGACCATACCTGCACCAAGAATTTCAATCCAGCCGGTATGTTTGCAGACGTTACAGCCTTTTCCGCCACATTTGAAACAAGAAATATCAACCTCAACAGAAGGTTCAGTAAATGGGAAATAACTTGGACGCCAGCGTAATTCACGGTCTTGACCAAACATTTTTTTCATGACAAGGTCAAGCGTTCCTTTAAGGTCTGCCATTGTGATATTTTTATCTACAACCAAACCTTCAATTTGATGAAATTGGTGGCTGTGAGTGGCATCATCTGTATCACGACGATAAACACGACCAGGAGCAATCATGCGTAAACCCCCTTTAGAGAAATCATGAGCATCCATTGTCCGAGCTTGCATAGGTGAAGTATGCGTACGAAGTAAAACTTCATTAGTGATATAGAAGGTATCTTGCATATCACGAGCTGGATGATCTTTTGGAAGATTCATTCGCTCAAAATTATAATGGTCCGTTTCCACTTCATAGCCATCAACAATTTCATAACCCATTCCAAGGAAAATTTCTTCAATTTCTTCTTGCGTTTGAGTTAAGATATGGCGACTTCCTTTTTTCTGAGCTTTTCCTGGCAAAGTCACATCCAAAGTTTCTGATTCTAAAGCGGCATTCATTACTGCTTGTTCAATTTCCACTTTTTTAGCTTCAAATTTTGCCCCAAACTCATCACGAAAAGCATTGGCAAGTGCGCCAATAACTGGACGTTCTTCATTAGTCAGGTCTTTCATCCCTTTCAGAATTTCAGTCAATTCACCCTTTTTACCAAGCATCACAGTTCTTAAATTATTCAGTGTTTTTTCATCAGCAACAGAGAGTAAGTCAGACAAAGTCCGCTTGCGAAGGTCTTCAATTTTTTCTTGTAAGTTCATTTTTATCCTTTCAACTTATGAAAAATATATATTTGTTATTAAAAAGAGATTTGAGTCAGATTTAATAGAAAATAAAAAATACCACAACTCTCATCTCCAAAGGAGCGAAAGCCGCGGTACCATCCTATTTTATCACTTAATTTAATTATTTAATTCACACAAAAGCCTACCTTTTAGACTATCACTCTAAATCATAGATTAAAAATAGCTTTCTTTAGTAAGGTGAACTTCAATTGCAATTCCATATTGTGGCTTTCAGTCGGTGACCACAATTCCCTCAAATTTCATAGACAATCTACTCTTCTTACATCTATGCTTAATTTTATCACTTTCATAAGATTTGTCAACTTTAAGAAAGTGTATTTTTTTATCTTGACAAAACAAAAAACGTATTTTATAATAAATATATATTTAAAACATGTTTATAAAACATGTTTAGAAAGAAGGAATTTAATGAAAACATTTAAAAGCTTAGAAGATTTTGTCGGAACACACTTTATCTATACCTATGATAATGGTTGGGAATATGAACTTTACGTCAAAAACGACCATACCATTGATTACCGTATCCATGGCGGAATGGTCGCTGGCCGATGGGTCAAAGACCAAGAAGTTTCATTAGTGATGTTAACCGAAGGGATTTATAAAATTACATGGACAGAACCTACTGGTACTGATGTTGCCTTAGATTTTCTTCCAAATGAAGGAAAATTACATGGCATGATTTTCTTCCCGAAATGGGTAGAAGAACACCCAGAAATCACTGTCTGCTTCCAAAATGATTTTATTGACTTAATGCATGAGTCTCGCGAAAAATATGAAACTTATCCTAAATATTTAGTCCCAGAATTTGCAAAAATCACTTATGCTGCTGAAGCAGGTAAAGATAATGACGATGTCGTCGCACAAGCTCCTTACAAAGAAATGACAAATGATATTCGTAACGGAAAATACTTTGACCAAAATTATAAAATGATTAAGCATTAATTTTCAAGTCAAAAATAATAAAGAAGAGACAAATAATATTTAATTTGTCTCTTCTTTATTTGAGAAATCAATAGAATACCATCTTATCAACATTAAATAATTATCAATTTAGATTTCCTTAAATTTCGTTATATATAATAGAATAGACAGTTTTTTAAAAATGAAGTTTAAATTCTACATCAAAAATTTACAATTTACTATTTTTTGTGTATCATGGAAATAAAGGAGAAAAAATATGAGCCATAGAGATAAATTATCTTATATTATACTTGGACTTTTAAAGACCGAACCATTAAGTGGTTATGACCTTAAGAAAAAGTTTGAAAGTGAAGTCGGTGAATTTTGGCAAGCCAACACAGGGCAAATTTATCCTTCACTTAGAGTATTATTAAACGATCAAGCCGTTACTTTTGATGTACACATTGTAGGTGAAAAGTTAGAGAAAAAAACCTATCAAATTACTCCAAAAGGAATCGAACTATTTAACGAGTGGTTAAAACACCCTGTTGACCGCTATCCAATTCAAAAAGATGAATTCATGCTCCGCCTTTATTTTCTTGATGACAAAAATGAAGAAAATCTCCAAAAACTAATTGAAGAAGAAAGTATTGTCCACCAGAAAAAACTGGAATATCTGATTAAACGTCAAAAAGACCTCTTTGGTGAAGATGAAAAAAATAAAAAAAGTGGCCACTATTTGGTTTTAGATTTTGCTATTCAAAGAGAAACTTTTAAAAAAGAATGGTTAGATTCTTTACTTAAAGATTTAAAATAAGAAAAACACTAATATTTTATGAATATTAGTGTTTTTTTATCCTTCAAAAATAATTATTTTATAAACCTTTTTATTTTTAGTTAAGGAAAAAAATTGTTAAAATAAAGTTAGCGCTTACAGAACAAGGTTCCGGAATCTTTAAAATCACTATTGTTTAGGAGATATTTATGATTTCAGTGAAAAAACGTAGAGAAATTAAGGCTTTTTTGGTAACAGCATCTATAGGAATTGTTGTATTAGGAGGGCAACAAGTCTTAGCAGATGCAGCTAGTGAAATGGTCAATCCAAAAGATAAAGTGCTTGTAGGTTATTGGCACAATTGGAAATCAACAGGAAAAGATGGTTATAAAGGAGGAAGTTCTGCTGACTTCAATCTTTCAAGTACACAAGAAGGCTACAATGTAATTAATGTTTCCTTTATGAAAACACCTGAAGGACAAACCCTTCCCACTTTCAAGCCTTATAACAAAACCGATACTGAATTCAGAGCCGAAATTTCAAAATTAAATGCCGAAGGTAAGAGCGTCTTAATCGCTTTAGGAGGAGCTGACGCTCATATTGAATTAAAGAAAAGTCAGGAAAGTGATTTTGTTAATGAAATCATTCGTCTTGTAGATACTTACGGCTTTGATGGATTAGATATTGATTTAGAACAGGCTGCAATTGAAGCAGCAGATAATCAAACTGTTATCCCATCCGCTTTAAAAAAAGTTAAAGACCATTATCGAAAAGATGGTAAAAACTTTATGATTACGATGGCTCCAGAATTTCCTTATTTAACAAGTTCAGGAAAATATGCACCATATATCAACAATTTAGATTCGTACTATGATTTCATCAATCCTCAATACTATAATCAAGGAGGAGATGGTTTCTGGGATAGTGATTTAAATATGTGGATTTCTCAATCAAATGACGAAAAAAAAGAAGATTTTCTCTATGGTTTAACTCAACGTCTCGTAACAGGAACAGATGGGTTTATTAAAATCCCAGCCAGTAAATTCGTTATTGGTCTACCATCTAATAATGACGCTGCTGCAACAGGTTATGTGAAAGACCCCAATGCCGTAAAAAATGCATTGAATCGCTTAAAAGCTTCTGGTAACGAAATAAAAGGTTTAATGACTTGGTCAGTAAATTGGGATGCTGGAACCAATTCAAATGGCGAAAAATATAATAATACTTTTGTAAATACATACGCCCCAATGCTCTTTAACAATCAACCGATTGAAGATACTGAAAAACCAACCTTGCCCACAATTTCAATTAGTAATGTGACTGCTTCTACTGCCACGATTCAAGGAAAATCTACAGACAATGTTCGCATTGATCACTATGAAATTAAGATTGGTACTCAATCATTTAAAAGTACTTCCGGCTTACAAGATGTGACGGGATTATCCAAAAAAACTGAATACAATGTTGAAATTGTAGCAGTTGACCCTTCAGGTAATCGTTCTGATACGGCCAGAGCTACATTTATGACACTGGACACATCAGCGGAAAATAATACTTGGCAAAAGGATAAAGTTTATGTTCAAGGTGATCGTGTTACTTTTAATGGAGTAAATTATGAAGCAAAATGGTGGAATACTGGCCAACAACCTGACCAATCAGGAGATTTTGGTCCATGGAAAAAGCTATAAATAGGAGAGGAATAAATTTATGAAAAAACTACTTACTGGTTTATTAGTTGCTGCAGGTCTACTCAGTGTCTCCCTTTTAATTAAAACAGATACTGTATCAGCTCATGGTTATGTTCAATCACCACCAGCCAGAGGCTATCAAGGACAATTAGATTCTCAAAGTTTAGGTTGGACCGCCGCTTTTAACATTTATGGAAATGTTATTAGTAACCCACAATCTTTAGAAGCACCTAAAGGCTTCCCGGTGTCTGGTCCCGCTGATGGTCGGATTGCTTCTGCAAATGGAGGCTTAGGGCAAATAGGCGACTTTGTTCTAGATAATCAAACTAGTTCACGCTGGAAAAAAACATCTATTAGTACAGGTTCTAACATCTTCACTTGGAAATACACTGCACCTCATAAAACAACTAAGTGGCACTACTATATGACCAAAACAGGTTGGGACCAAAATGCACCTTTAAAACGTTCAGAATTAGAACTTATAGGAACAATCAATCACGATGGGTCTCCTGCAACAAATAATCTCTCACATACGATTAACATTCCAACTGATCGATCTGGATATCACATTGTTTTGGCTGTCTGGGATGTAGCTGATACTTCTAATGCCTTTTATAATGTAATTGATGTCAACGTCAATAATAAAAACTCTAGTTCACAAGTCTTTGGACCCTTCTTGTAAACAAAAAAAGTCAGAGCATGCTCTGGCTTTTTTATTTTGACTTTATACGCCCCAAACTGATTCTAAAACATTAGTTTGTTCACGACCAGGACCTACTGAGAAAGTCGAGATACGTACGCCAACTAGTTCACCAACCCGACGAACATAGTTACGAGCAGCTTCTGGTAACTCTTCTAAAGTTCGGCATGAAGTAATATCTTCAGACCATCCTGGCAATTCTTCATAGATTGGTTTGCAATCTGCTAATTCCTTAAGTGATGCTGGATAATGAGTAATTTGTTCACCATTACTACGTTCGTAAGCAACACAAATTTTTACTGTTTCAAGTCCTGAGAGAACGTCAATTGAATTCAAGCTAAGATTTGTCAAGCCAGAAACACGTTTTGCATGACGCATTACGACTGAGTCAAACCAACCAACACGACGTGGACGTCCTGTTGTTGTTCCATATTCATGTCCTACTTCACGAATTTGATGTCCAACTTCATCAAAAAGTTCTGTTGGGAATGGACCATCACCCACACGTGAAGTATAGGCTTTACAAACACCAACAACTTTTGAAATTTTTGATGGACCCACACCAGAGCCAATTGTTACCCCACCAGCTACTGGGTTTGATGAAGTTACAAATGGATATGTTCCTTGGTCAATATCAAGCATTACCCCTTGCGCTCCTTCAAAAAGGACACGTTTTCCTGCATCAAGGGCATCATTCAAGATAACTGAAGTATCTGTCACATATTTTTTAAGTTGTTGACCGTATTCATAGTATTCTTCAAATATTTCTTCAAATTCGATTGGTTCTGAATCATACATTTTTACAAATTCACGGTTTTTAGCTTCAAGGTTTGTACGTAAACGTTCCTCAAAGATTTCTTTGTCAAGTAAGTCTGCAACACGAATTCCGACACGAGCTGCTTTATCCATATAGGCTGGACCAATCCCTTTAATGGTTGTCCCAATCTTCTTATCGCCTTTGGCTTCTTCTTGAAGGAAGTCTAATTTTTTATGGTAAGGCAAGATAACATGTGCACGGTCTGAAATACGTAAACTCTCTGCAGAAACTCCATTTTCAGCGAGATAAGCGATTTCTTCAATCAGTGATTTTGGGTTAACAACGACACCATTCCCAATAACGGAAATCTTTTCAGGGAAGAAAATTCCTGATGGAATAAGGTGAAGTTTGAACTTTTTGCCGTCGATGACGATGGTATGACCTGCATTGTCTCCCCCTTGATAACGGGCAATAACTTCTGCATTTGAGCTTAGGAAATCTGTAATTTTACCTTTTCCTTCGTCTCCCCATTGCGTTCCGACAACTACTACTGATGGCATAATATTCTCCTTTTGGATAGTTTTGACTATCCACTTTTCTTAAAATATTTTGCACGCTCCAAGTTCGCTTGGCTGGCATTTCTAAAAAACTTCTTCAACTTTTGAACTAATTTATCAAAAGTAAAAGATAAATCATTTCTTGAAAGCTCCTATCGCACTATTTTTTATTTTATCAAAAAACATCAAGATTTACTTAAAAAATCCTGATGCTTTTGATTAAATCTAAATTATCGTTCGGAAATACGGAACTTTTTTAATCTTTAAATTATGTTTTACAAAAAACTGAGAATTTTGGAGACTGTTCCACTTTCTAGTAAAACCATTATTCCAAGTACTATATAAACAAAAGCAAGAATCCAACGACTGTATTTTTCTAAAACGTCATGAAGGTGAGGAATTTTTGCAATTGTTTTTCCAAGAAGCCCTAAAATTAATATGTTTAAGGCAAAAATTATTATAGATAATAGCAAATTATTTGCTGACAGTGTCATAAAAAATGGAGTAAACAAAGCAATGTTATCCGCTCCACAACTCGCAAAAGAAATGATAATAACAGTTCCAAGCAAGCTTTTATTTTTCCTTTTTTGTAGCAATTCATCTAATTCTTCATCGTCATCATCATCCCCAAGGAATAAATATTTTATTCCTAGTCCTAAAGGAATCAGGCCCAGTAAACCCAAAATCCACTCTTCTGGAACAAGTTTTAGGATGACCGCAAAAAATAAACTGACCACTACAAGTGCAAAAGAACCAATTATTTGTCCCAAAGTAATAGATAAATGACTTTTTTTATCAAAACGAACATATAATATTGCTAGTAATATAAGTAAATCTAGGGCTGTTGCCCAGTAGATAACCGTTGAATTTATTATAACCGAAAACATATTAACCATTTTCTAACCTCTCAAAGCTATTGAGGATGAGCTTTTTCATTATTTTACTAAATAAAAAGCTATAAGCATATGACATTTGAGTTATTAATTTAGTGAAAGAAGCGAGATATTTTTTTCTTCAACTACTTTTAATTGACCATTTTCCAATTTTACAATACAGCTATGTTGATAATTTGATTCATCACCAAATATAACGGTAGCTTTCTGTCCATCAGCTAAGATGATGATGTCGCCTTTTTTCATGTTCTAAATTCTTTCTATTTTATAAAAATGGATTTTATCCAGTTGGATGATAGATTACATTTATCTTGAGATTATAGTTTGCACCCTAATACAAGTTTTAATATTTTAGCAAAATAAGCTATATTTTTTCGAATTATTAGTGCTAATTGTCTTAGAAAACTTTATTTTCTCAATCATTTATCGGAAATGCATCCATAGATTTTAGAGAACGAGCAACTGGGACAATTCTTTTACTTTTTTGTTGACTTTTAAAACCTAGAGTAATTTCAGAATTATCGTTAGGCAGCTTCTTAGCAATTTTAGAAACTATTTTTTGCAGGACTATAATTTTACTTTGTGCATAAGAATCCCCCATTTGTGAATCTATATTTATATTAAATAGCCTTTTTGAATCTCTTTCTTTTTTTGGATAAACTTCAATCATATCTCCTTTAGAAATATCTGCATTTGTCACATTATGAACGACTTTATAGCTCCATTCATAATTATCAAAAGTAAGCTTCGAATCCCCTTTAACAGCAAGTTCTGATCTTAAATCTGAAATTACTGAATCGTACTTGCTATTTTTATTCTTTGAGCATGACGATAGTGTTAATATTACAAGAAAAGTAAGACCCCATAAGATAATTTTTTTCATAACTACTCCTAGTTGTTAAACTCTTATTCCATGTCAATTTGTTTTTTTATTTTGTGATTGAAAAATTATGAATCTTGAGGAAATGTCCAATTTTTAGTGGTTGAATTATAATATGTTCTTGCCTCATTTATTATATTATCAAAAGTAGGAAGTCCTAATCCTCCATTTTGATAATGAGCTTCAGTATAAGCTCTTAAATGTTCAGGGAGTATTTTTTTTACTTTGTTTTCAATCGTTTCTGTACACTGCTTATAATCGCTATCATATTTTTCTTGAAACTGACTGTCACTATAACTTATTTTTGGTTCAGCATACATGGTAATGATATCTCGCAACATTTGTCTATGCCAAGCCTCTTTCTCAAGTTCAATAAATTTATATCCTTCTTCAAGTTTCTCCTGATCTTCTTGTGATAATTTTGATGAATCTTTGTAATCAATTGAAGAACCAGTATCTGTAGACTCCCTTTCTTTTTTGGAAGATTGAGAAGTGCTACTAGCAAAACTTGCTTGTGAACTCTTTGGACTGGGATAGAAAAAGATCGTTAATAAAATTCCTATCGCAAATATTAAAAGACTCACAATAACAGTTCCTAAAACAAGCACTATTTTTTTATTAGAGTTTGGAACACTAGACTCCTCGCGTACCAAGCCTAGTGAAAGAGCCTTTTCATAGTCTTCTTCATTAGGCTCACGCCCATTTACATTTTTAAAGGATTTCTCCCACTCCTTTTTTCTAATCATTTTCTATTCCAAATTTTCATAATTTATATAAAATCATTCTCTTTTAAAGAACATTTTTATGTAGCTTAACAATATAAGTCCGAAAAATTTCTAATTTTTTTTCTCAGGATGGATATTTTGTTTTACAGTATATGAGTCCAATTCAATTTTTATTACTCCAACTCGCTCTAACATTTTTTCTGGCATGGGGTCGTATTCTTTTCCTTTTGCTGCATGCTCCATTAAAAGCTCCAATGCCACCCTCTTTTCGTCCAAATTTTCTAGCATTTCTGCTTTTCCAAAACCAATCAAACTTTGATAGGCGTAAGAATAAGTTGAAGCATTTTTATTTCCTTCGATTAGCTTATGATGACTATCCATTTCGATAGCAACTAAAGGATTTTTTTCTAGCATTGATACTTTCTTTCCTTCTTTTGCTCCATGAACATATAGTGTTAGTTGATCATTATTATCCCAAGAATAGCCGAAATTTACTGGTACTACATAGGGGTAAATTTCTCCATTTATGGCCAGACGAACGACTTGTACTTCTTCAACCAGTTTTTTAATTAGCTCAATATCTGTAACCTGTCTTTTAGCTCTTCTCATATCCATTTTTATTATCCTTTACTTCTGTATTTGTTCAATTAATTTATATTAAGTTTTTACATATGATTATTTTAAAATACCATTCTCAGGGCTTACTTATCCAACGAATCCATTCGGGCAAAGCTTCTTTTTTAGGCTTGTAACCTTTCTTAAACATCGTATAAAAATATTCTTTATTAAGACGTTCAAATCTATCTAAAAATGATTCATCTACATTTTCATTTTTACGAACTGCATTGATAAAAGCAGTTAAAATAATTGCTATGACTAGTCCTATATAAATTAATATAAAAAAAGCAATAAATATTAATATTGGTCCAAGTGGTACAGTTCGCATAATTCACATTCTTTCTTTTAATAATTGGTTTCAGGATACATAAATTTACAAATACAAATAATTTTTATAGTTTATTATCAAAACACCAGTTAAATTTAATGGCCCAAGTTCCATTTTACAATCTCACTAACTAAGCGTTTGAGTTCATTGGTTTCAACATCATAAGGGACTTTTATGGTCCCTTTACTGCATTCGTATTGTTCTTTAAGAGACGCACTATTATTTTCAATGAAGTTTGGTTTGGGATAAATTCCTAAGTGCTTTTTTTGAGAACTTGCATAAATAAGGACATTCTTATCCTTAAACCATGCAGGCATTCCGTAGGAAATACGTTCTTGTACTTCAGAAAAGACCAATTTTACAGTTTCTCTGACAATGTTCATTAACTTATCATTTTTAAAATAATCTTCAAATTCCATAGCAGGCCTCTCTCATCTTCATTATCATTTTTTTGTTGTTTTTAGTAATAATATGTTCAAAAAATTTATTTACTGCTATTAGTTTATCAAAATCCTTTATTCTTAACAAACACTTTTAAGCTTTCTCAAACATCAAAGGAAAATCTGAGGTTTTTTCTTGCTTTTATATCATTTATTGATTGACAATTTTTGTGCTCTATTGAGGTCAGTTGGGGTCTTGTGGTACAATAGACTCATGGATAAAATTATCAAATCAATCTCAAAAAATGGGCATTTCAGAGCTTTTGCTTTGGATTCAACCCTAACTGTGAAAGAAGCACAGGAACGCCATCAAACATGGCCAACTTCGACGGTTGCCTTAGGTCGTACATTGATTGCTGGACAAATTTTAGGAGCTAATGAAAAAGGTGATACTAAAATTACAGTTAAAGTTCTGGGTGATGGAGCAATGGGGCCAATCATCGCAGTCGCTGACAGCCGCGGCCATGTCAAAGGTTATGTCAAAAATCGTGAACTCGACTATAAAAAAGCTTCAACTGGTGAAGTGTTAGTTGCTCCTTTTGTTGGTAATGGCTTTTTAGTTGTGGTCAAAGACATGGGGCTTAAACAACCTTATAGTGGTCAAGTTGATTTAATTACTGGTGAAATTGGCGAAGACTTAGCTTGGTATTTTTTAAGTTCAGAACAAACTCCTTCTTCTGTTGGTGTGAATGTTTTGCTTAATGAAGACTCAGATACAGTCAAAATTGCTGGTGGATTTATGTTGCAAGCTTTGCCAGATGCTACTGACGAAGAAATTACCGAAATTGAACATAATATTAAAAGTATGCCTTCAATTGCAACAATGCTGACCAGTGAAGAACCATTAAAAACGATGTTAGACAATATTTATGGCGATATGGAATACAAAAATCTTGGCGAATTTCCTTTGGAATTCAAATGTGATTGTAGTAAGGAACGTTTCCTTGAAGGCATTAAATCTTTAGGAAGAGAACCAATTGAGGAAATGATAGCCGAGGATCACGGTGCTGAAATTATTTGTCAATTCTGTGAAAACAAATATGAGTATTCTGAAGATGAATTAAAAGCACTCCTTAAGTAAAATAACTAATTATTTTACTGACAGAAATTCTGTCAGTAAATAGAATTGAGAAAAATGACTGTAAAACTTTTTATTGCTTCTACATTAGACGGCTATATTGCCACCAAAGAAGAAAGTCTCCAATGGCTTTTTGATGTTGAGGGTGAGGGTGATAACGGCTATGGTGCTTTTTATAGTGATATTGATACAATCATTATGGGTAAAAAGACTTATGATTGGTTAGAAAAAGAGCAAGCCGGTCAGTGGCCTTATTCTGACAAAACTTCTTATATTTTAACTCATCAAAAAATTTCTTCTACTGACAATATCGTTTTTATTGACAAAGAAAAACTGACAGAGCTGTCAGTAAATTTTGCGGATACTGACAAAAATATCTGGGTTGTTGGCGGCGGAGAAGTCATCAAACTTTTTCTTGAAAATCATTGGGTTGATGAATTACAAGTTACCATTGCCCCAGTTTTACTAGGAGACGGAATTTCACTTTTTCCGTCAGGAAATTACAAAGAGAAACTTCAACTGATTGATACAAAAAACTACGGACAATTTGTTGAATTACATTATTTAGTAAAAAAATAGATACTGACGATTTTGTCAGTATTTTTTGTCAGTAAAACTTACTGACAGAATTCACCGACAGATCTGTCAGTAACTTTTTAAGCCTTAAAACCTTGTGAAATCTCAAAAAATTGCTATAATATTCTTTATGACTATGGACAAAATTTACAACGAATCGTGGAAAATTGGCGATATCGAAATAAAAAATAAAATTGTGTTAGCACCAATGGCCGGAATTACGAATAAAGCTTTTCTGACTACTGCTAAAGAATTTGGAGCTGGACTTGTTGTAACTGAAATGATTTCTGATAAAGGAATTGAACATCGCAACAAAAAGACTTTGGAAATGATGGATTTTGAAGGGGTCCCTCATCCACTCTCAATGCAAATTTTTGGGGGTGAAGTAGATACTCTGGTTGAAGCAGCCAAATTTGTTGAAGCAAATACTGTTGCTGATATTATTGATATCAATATGGGTTGCCCAGTACCCAAAGTAACTAAAAACGAAGCCGGTTCTCGTCTTTTGCTTGATCCTGATAAAGTTTATGATGTGGTCTCTGCTGTTTCTAAAGCTATTTCAAGACCATTAACAGTGAAAATCCGAATTGGTTGGGATGATGACCACCTTTTTGCAGTTGAAAATGCTAAAGCAATTGAAGCGGGAGGCGGAGCGGCTGTTTCTATGCATGCACGAACCAAAGCACAAGCTTATACAGGAAATGCTCAAGAAAATTGGCACTGGCTCAAAAAATTGACCGAAAATGTCAATATTCCGGTCATCGGAAATGGCGATGTCAAGACTCCTGAAGACGCGAAACGCATGATTGATGAAACAGGCGTCACTGCGGTCATGATGGGAAGAGCAGCCCTTGGAAACCCTTGGATTCTTCATCGTACCGAGCATTATCTACGAACAGGTGAACTATTGCCTGAACCAACAGTTGCGGAAAAAATGGAAATTGCAAAACTACACTTGGCACGTCTGGTTGAATTAAAAGGTGATAATCTTGCTAGCCGAGAATTTCGTCAGCACGCAGCATATTACCTAAAAGGAGCTTCTCGTGCAGCAAAAGTAAAAGTTGCTGTCAATCAAGCAGAATCACAAGCAGAAATTATCACTATTCTCGATAATTTTGTGAATGGAATCAAATAAAACGATATGAAATCTGGAAATTTCCAGGTTTTTTAGTTATAATAAATATAGAGATAAATATTCAAACAATTCCGAAAATAGAAAGGGTTTTCTATATGCGTACAACAAAAGCCACTGAAGAAATCGAAAAAGCTATTATTCACCTGAAGAAAGCAAAACGAGAAATTAGTAATTATACTTTTGAATACAATGTTCAAAACTTGATTCAGTTAGATAAGACAATTAAGCAGTTGGAAAATATCAAAACTGGAATCAATGCAGATAGTTTTTCTGTTGAAGGAGTCAAATCTACCGGTGAAATTGAAGGCGCACGTCTTTCAAGATAATTAATTTCACTGACAAAAATAAAAAATAGCTCAAGAGAGCTATTTTTTTCCTTTTTTAGCCACTTTATAACGACTGCGTGGATAAGTGAAATCACCAATGACTTCATGAACATTTATAATTGATGTGAAAGCATTCGGGTCAAGAATAGACAAAATTTGTTTTACTTCTTGAATTTCTCCAGGGTTTAAAACAACATATAAAATTTCTTTAGAATTTCCTGAATAAGCCCCTTCTCCATGTAAATAAGTCGCGCTACGACCGATTTCTTCAATAATTGCTTTAGCAATTTCAGCATGATTATTCGTGATAATAAGCATTCCTCGAACCGTATAACCACCAGATTGAACCACATTAATTACTTGTGCTGCCACAAAACTTGCAATCAAAGTGTACATCATATGGCGTAAATCAATATAGCTTAATGAAAGTAACATCACACAAGCATCAAAGATAAAGAAAGTTCGCCCAACAGCGACCCCAGCCTTAATCTGCAAAAGCTTGGCAATAATATCGGCCCCACCAGTCGTTCCACCAAAACGGAAAACTAAACCAATTCCTGTTCCGGCAAATACACCAGCGAGCAAAGCAGCGATTAAATAATCATGTCCAACATTAATTGCGACTGGAATCCGTTGGAAAATCCACATCCAGATTGAAAGACTCACGATTCCCCAAATTGTATAAACAAAGGTTCGGCGCCCAAGAAAGCGATATCCAAGAATTAAAAGTGGAATATTTAAGATAAGCTGGGTGTAGGAAGGGTCAATATTCAATAAAGCATAACCAATCAATGAAAGCCCAGCGACTCCACCTTCAGCCAAGTGGTTCCCCATGTTGAACTCAACAAAACCAAAGGCATAGATTGCTGTACCAATTGTAACAGCAAGAAGTTGCAAAAAATGCACCTTAGATAATTTTTTCATAATATTCCTCAAAAATTTCGATGAAATATCCTTGCCGAGGGCAAGGATGTTTAAATCTATTGTAGTTTAAATTTAGAATTTAGTCAACTTTTGAAAACTTCTCCCTTTTTAACTTAAGTATCTTAAAAAAAATAGCCCAATGAGCTATTTTATTTTTTTAAATCTTTAAATCTACCTCGTTTAGGAGCGAAATCTCCCACAACTTCATGAACATTGATGACTGAAGCGAAGGCATTCGGGTCAATTACCGATAGAATTTGTTTTACTTCTTGTATTTCACTTGGGTTAAGAACAACGTAAAGCACTTCTTTTTCAGTTCCTGAATAGGCTCCTTCACCGTGTAAATATGTTGCGCTTCGACCAATTTCTTCAATAATTGTTTTAGCAACTTCTACATGATGATTTGTGATAATAAGCATTCCCCGAACTGTATAACCACCATTTTGAATCAAATTAATCATTTGCATTGAAATAAAACTGGCAATCAAAGTATACATCATATGTTTAAGGTCAACATAACTTAAAGATAGAGCCAAGATACAAGAGTCAAAGATAAAAAGCATTCGCCCAACAGGAATTCCTTTTTTTATTTGAAATAACTTAGCAAGAATATCTGTCCCACCTGTTGTTCCACCAAAGCGAAAGACTAATCCGATTCCTGAACCTGAAAAGACTCCGGCGAGTAAAGCGGCTATTAGAGTATCATTTCCAATATTAATTGTAAAACTGACCCTTTGGAAAATCCAAATCCAAACAGCTAAACTCACAATTCCCCAAATTGTATAAATAAAGGTTCTTCTTCCTAAAAAACGATAACCTATCATCAGAAGAGGAATGTTGATTAAAAGTTGAACATAAGAAGGGTCAATATGCCATAAAGCATAAGAAATCAAAGAAAGTCCGGCGACCCCTCCTTGAGCTAAGTGATTCGCCATATTAAAGGCGACAAAGCCAAAAGCATAAATTCCAGTACCAATTGCGATGGCAAGCAAGTACAAAAAATGTACTCGTGCAAATCTTTTCATTTTATTTCCCCCTTTATTTTTTCAGATAATAAGGGGAGAAAGTCCTCCTTTTGGCTTTCTCCCTTTTATCTTTCTTTTTTCAATGTAAAACCTAAGCAGTTAATCTTCTACTTCTGCAAATTTTCCAAGCACTCGAACATTCTCCGATATTGATACAAAAGCATGTTCGTCATATTTTTGAATAATATCCTTGAATTCCTGATATTCATACATTGTAATGACAGTCATGAGGACGGTCTGACTGGTATGTGTATAGCCACCTTCCGCGTCATGTAAAATGGTTACTCCATGTTTAAAACGATTCACTAATTTCTTTGTCAGTAATTCTGGATTTTTAGTTACAATCATTACTTGAAGACGTTTTTGTCTTGTAAAGATTGCATCTTGAACACGAGAGTTAACGAAAATAGCAATTAAACTATAGAGCATGTATTCCCAGCCAAAAAGAACTCCGGCTGTAAAAATAATCACACCATTGACCAGAAATGCCAAAGTTCCAACACTTCTTCCTGTTTTCTTACGCATATAGAGGCTGACGATATCAGTCCCTCCAGAAGAAATCCCAGATTTCATTGCATTCCCAACACCAAATCCCATAATTGCCCCACCAAAGACAGCATTAATAACTGGCTCATGAGTTAAGGGCGTCACTGGAATAAAATGGATAAAAACTGAACTCATAACAACTGTAATCACTGTATAAACGGTGAACTGTTTGCCTATTCCTCGCCAAGCAAGAATGAAAAGTGGCGCATTTACTAATATCAAAGAAGCAGAAATAGGTAAGATATTATGACCACTTATTCTGGCTACTAATTCAGTAACAACCTGAGCTGCCCCCGTCGCACCAGAAGCATACACATGTCCTGGCTGATAGAAAAAGTTCAATGCGAATGATGAGAAGACAGCATAAACAACTGCTGCCGAAAATTTATTTGCCATTTTTTCAGCGCCAATAGATTTTAAAACTTGATAAAGTCCAATTCTATCTAGAAGGGCGCCGAGAATTTTATTGATCTTTGTTTGCAAGTTTAATACTCAATTCTTCCAGTTGTTTTTCAGCAACTATGGATGGAGCCTGTGTCATTGGGTCAGAGGCTTTGTTATTTTTAGGGAAAGCAATTACTTCACGGATATTGTCTTTTCCAGCAAGCAACATTACGAAACGGTCAAGACCGAGTGCCAAACCGCCATGTGGTGGGAAACCATAATCAAGTGCTTCAAGCAAGAAACCAAATTGTTCGTTTGCATCTTCTAATTTAAAGCCAAGAGCGCTCAACATTTCTTCTTGAAGTTGGCGGGTATTAATTCTTAATGACCCTCCACCAAGTTCATAACCATTTAAAACAATATCATAAGCATGGGCACGAACTTTTTTCAAATCAGAATCTTTGCTATGTCCGTCAGCAGATAAAAAGGCTTGTGTTTCTTTCGTTGGTAAAGTAAACGGATGATGAGCAGACATATAACGTTCTTCTTCATCTGACCACTCAAACATAGGCCAATCAATGACCCAAAGGAAATTGAACTGACGGAAATCAATCAATCCTTGTTGTTTACCAATCGTTAAACGAAGCGCACCAAGAGCTGAATTTGCTACATCAAGACTGTCAGCAACGAAGAGTACCAAGTCATTGTCAGTCAATTTCAATTCATTAACAAAGCTGTCAGTAGATTCTGCTAAGAATTTAGAAACGCCACCAGCAAATTCACCTTTTTCAAATTTAACCCAAGCAAGGCCTTTAGCCCCATTTTGTTTGGCTTGTTCTGTCAATTTATCAATTGACTTACGAGAATATTTGTCAGCAGCATCTTTGACAACAATCGCTTTAACAACTTCTGCTTCTTGGAAAACTTTGAAATCAATTGTTTTAGCAAGTGCTGACAAGTCTGTCAGTAACAATTCAAAACGAGTATCAGGTTTGTCAGAACCATAAAAGTTCATGGCATCATCATATTTCATACGTGGGAAAGGTAAAGTGACATCAATTCCTTTCACATCTTTCATGACTTTAGCAATTAACTCTTCTGTCAAATCTTGAATTTCTTCTTCTGACAAAAATGATGTTTCTAAATCGACTTGTGTGAATTCTGGCTGACGGTCACCACGTAAATCTTCATCACGGAAACATTTAACAATTTGATAATAACGATCAAGCCCAGCAGTCATTAAAAGCTGTTTCATTAATTGTGGTGATTGTGGAAGAGCATAAAATTCACCTTTATTAACACGAGATGGAACAAGATAATCACGCGCTCCTTCTGGTGTTGATTTATTTAAAAATGGTGTTTCAACATCAATGAATCCTGCTCCATCCAAATATTCACGAATTGAACGAGTCGTCGCATGACGCATTGTGATATTTTTAAGCATTTCTGGACGACGTAAATCAAGATAACGATATTTCAAACGAGTATCATCAAGAACTTCAACATCATCTTTAATTTCAAAAGGTGTTGTTTTAGAAGTAGACAAAATTTCAATGGCAGTCGCTTCAATTTCAATACCACCAGTTTTAATTTTGTCATTCTTGCTTGCGCGCTCAACAACTTTACCTGTCACTTCAAGAACAAATTCATTGCGTGCTTTATCAGCTGCTTCTGCCACATCAGCCGCTGCTGTTTCAGGATTGACAACGATTTGGACAATCCCTTCTCGGTCACGTAAATCAATGAAAATTAATCCACCAAGATTACGGCGTTTGGCTACCCAGCCTTTAACCGTAATCGTTTGATTTAAGTATTCTTCTGTAATATTTCCCGCGTAATTTGTACGTTTCATATAAATGTAAATTTTACTCTTCTAGTACACAAAGTAAAATTTTACTCCTCTTTCTTTTTATTATCTATAGTTTTGTTTTTCAGGTATGACACCACGAACACCACCGGTTGGATTCTTTACATCTCCCTGATGCCGCGGTATTAGATGAACATGACAATGAAAAACAGTTTGTCCAGCTGCTTTACCAACATTAATGCCAATATTGTAGGCCTCGGCATGAAATTTCTCAGTTAAATTATCTTTTGATAAGTCTAAAAGTGCTTCAATTGCTTTTCTTTCAGCTTTGGTCATCTCAAAATATGAAGACACATGTCTTTTAGGTGTAATCAACATATGACCTTCACTGACTGGATAGGCATCATAATATGCCTGTGCCAATTCATTTTCAAAGATTGTATCTTTCATCTGACAAAATGGACAATCCGTCATCAATTCACCCCTGCTTTAAGTCACTTAAAGTTCTTCATCCGCATAAATCTCTTCAAAAATCGGTGCAAATGATTCATGAACAGCTTTAAGTGTTGTTTCTACTTGTTTACGTGTTTGATTATGTTTCACTTTGATTTGACCTGTGCGAATCTCATCTTCTCCAAGTGTAATAATCAACTCAGCACCCAATTTTTCAGCCGTTTTAAATTGCGCTCCTAGTTTTCGATTTGAGAAATCACGTTCGACTTTAAAGGCCTGTTCACGTAGGCTTTCAGCTAATTTTGTTGCTTCAAGATTTGCTTTTTCGCCCATTACAGCAATATAAACATCCAAAGTTTCTTCAGGAATGAAATTAATTTCTTGTTTTTGAGCAATCATCAAAAGTCTTTCAATTCCTAAACCAAAACCAAAGGCAGGAGTTGCTGGTCCGTCGAAATATTCAACTAACCCATCATAACGTCCACCACCACATACAGTCAAATCTTTACCATCAAAATCGACAATAAATTCAAAAATTGTATCATTATAATAATCTAAACCACGAACCATATTTGGGTCAATAGTGTACTCAATATGTAAAGCTTCAAGTAAGGCTTTCACTTCTTCAAAATAAGCTTTTGAAGCTTCATTGAGATAGTCTAAAATAGCTGGAGCATTTTTAACAATTGCGATGTCTTCTGCTTCTTTACTATCCAAAACGCGTAAAGGATTTTCATTGAGACGACGACGGCTATCTTCTGAAAGTTGATTCTCAAAAGGAGTCAAATAATCAATCAATGCTTGACGGTAAGCCATGCGACTTTCCATATCTCCAAGTGTATTTAGAGCTAGTTTAAGACCAGTAATTCCTAACTGGCGGAAAAGTGTGTCAGCCATTGCAATAATTTCTACATCAACTGCTGGATTTTTCACTCCTAAACACTCTACACCAAATTGATGAAATTGACGTAAACGTCCTGATTGTGGACGTTCATAACGAAACATTGGTGCGTCATACCATAGCTTCACTGGTTTTACTACTTCAGGGGCATAGAGTTTATTCTCAATATAAGCCCGAACAGCTGAGGCAGTTCCTTCTGGACGAAGCGCAATATGACGTCCCCCTTTATCCTCAAAATCATACATTTCTTTGGTAACAATATCACTTGTTTCACCTGTTGCACGACTAAAAAGTTCATAGCTTTCAAACATCGGTGTCCGAATTTCTTTGAAATTATAATCATTGAAAACGCCACGAGCAATTTCTTCAATGTACTGCCATTTTGCAGTTTCAGCAGGCAGTAAATCTGCTGTTCCTTTTGGTTTTTGAAGTTTCATTTTTTTCCTTTCGGTTAACTGGGAGTAAAAATCTTTATGATTATTCATTGGGTTTGAGCATTCATTCCAAAGATACCGTTTACATAAGAAAGCACCCTAAAGCTTCTCGCTCTAGGGTGCATCATTGCACGGTACCACCTAAATTTGCTCCTAGAAAATCAGAGCCTCAGATTGATTATAACGTTATCACCGATAAACACTGTCACAAACCCTATGAGCTTTCACCAACACTCACTCTCTTTTCTATTATTGTAACGCAAAAAGTGAGCCAAAGCAAGCAACTTTTGTAGGATTTAGAAAATATTTTAACTTCTATGATTCTTCTAAATTAAGAACATGGCGATTATAATATTTTTGAGCAAAATCACGACTAATAGGAACTTCTAAAAAGTCAAATAAGGCAATCACTCTAAGCATTTCTTTTTGACCTTCTATTTTTCCATTCCTATAATCTAAATAAGCCCAAGCAAAGCGATAAAGTCCTTGGACATGTGTATCAAGTGCTTCTGCATAGTGATGAACCATTGATAATAAGGCACTTGCTTTTTGGGTTTCCCCTCTACTTATGAGTGTCATAGCACATCGCCCGGCAGTCTGTACAATACGACGTCGATAAATTAATTTTCCTTTATATTCTTTCTCGTGTAAATTAATATCTGATATTATTGCATAAACTAAAGAGTAAGGGAGTTGCCAAGCATTTAAAGCCAAAATTCCTAAACTATATTCAAGCCAAAGCTCGATTCCAAATAAAAAATCACCAATTTCTGTTACTTCTTCATCATTTAATATTTGATGACAAGCTTTAGCAGTTAATTCTAAGACACGGTAATCAGTGTATTGTCTGGTCAATCTTTCTTGCGAATGCAATTCAAGCCACTCATTGTTATAGTTCAAAGTTTCAAAATTTTCTTCAAGGATCTTAACTTTTATTTCTTGATTATTCGCATATTTGTGTGCTTCATTTTGAATCATTTCTGCTTCCGCAAATTCTTCTCTTAACTGTATCCTATCCAACCAGTTGATATAATGAACAAAATAATCATCCTTACTTCCATTGATAATATAAGAAAAATCCTGTTCCGGAATATGCATGAGCCCAAGCATTGCATCAATCACATCATACGGTAGCAAAATTTTTCCACTTTCAAATAGGCTCAAACGAACAGGATTTACACCAACTGGAATAAAAAAATCATCACGATAGCCTTGCTGGTAGCGAATGATATGAAACTTTTCCCCATAAACTTCATCAACTCGACTTTCTCCAGATAAATACATAAAGTCACTCAAAGTATAACCCATAAATTTTAAAAGTTCAGCCAACCTCTCAAAAGAAATATTTGAAGTCCCATTTTCAAGCCTAACAATTCCATTTTTAGACATAATTGATTCTAAATCTTTATACTTAAAACCTGCCAACTGCCGTAACTCTTTGAAACAACTACCATATTTTTGTGACTTTTGTTTCATCTAATTATCCTTCTTTTAATAATATGGCTTTATTATATAACCATTTGTTTGCGCTTTCAAGTCCTGAATCAGTTTTTTAAGATATAAAAAGACCCTGAAGAGGGTCTTCTACTTTCGATTCAATGTCAGTCCGACTTTTTTATCTTGGATACCAATTTAGCGATTAGAAAAACTATCCCTGCCATAAATACTATTAATCCAAGAAATACTATAGTCATTACAAACATATTCAGTTCCTCCTTATCATAAAAGATAACCTAGTCCTATTGATGTAATACCACCGAAGACCATAAGGCTTAAAAAGCAAAGCGTGGCAAATAGAAGATAGATTAGATTTAAATCGTTATTTTTTTCTTTTATATAAAAGTAAAGATAGAAGATAAAGGAAAAAGTGGGAATTCCTAGTAAGAGCAAAACAGGCACCAACCAATCAACCGGACTTATCTTACTTAACATCTTACCGATAAGTTCAAAAGACTTATTCATAAAACTAATCTGACTAAAGAAGGGAGCAGAGAGCCAAAGCCAAATGGTCAGTAAAATAGGAATTGTTTTTTTGATTGTCATAGTTTAGTATCTTCCTACCTGATAAGGAGCGTATGCTTGGGTAAATAAAGCGGGTAACCCTGTCGGTACGACAACTCCACTTCCTATCCCATACATAACCGGTAAATCACCAGTGCCATAATAATAAGCTTGCCAAACTAATTTTGAACAATAGTTCGGATTTACTCCTTTAATATCAGTGGTAATTCTATAATCAATATGAATGTTTTTAGTTATACTTCCAGTGGTAGAATAATAATGAGTATCTGCATATTGAGCAACTTGTCTTGCTAAACCAGTATTTCTTATTCTGTAAACAGATGTCCATTCTTTAATATGTTCAGTAATCCATTGTCTTTTAGGGAGTTGACGATTATTATCTGCTATTCCCCAAAACCAATTAGCCCCACCTGGCATTTCTAAAACATAACCGTCCGCATTTAAGATAGCTGCATGTCCAATTACTCCCGTAGGAAAGTCTCCACCAACGACTAAAATATCACCGGCTTGGGTATCACGACAGAATTTGTCAATATTATCTTGTGCCGTTCTCAGTCTAATATTTGACTCAGCGGGGGTTTTAAGTTGTAAGACTGGCTCTTTTGTGTCAGCCATAACTCCATAGTTATTGAGTTCTAACCATGATTCATAAGTAATTGATGAATCATAATTTTTGTATTCTTCATAAGAGGGACGCATGGTAGAAATTTCGTCTTTTTCCCAATTTGCTTTTGGATAAAGATTGGGGTCAATAATGTTTTCGTTGACAGCTTTATCATAAAGACCTCCAACATCCGTGAATTCATCAGCATTAACGATTAGTCCTGTAAACAGAACCAGTCCCAGTAGTAGTGCGATGAGGCTTCCAATTTTAAATTTTTTCATTTGCTTTTCTCCTTTTTAGGCTCAGGGTGCAAGACTTTTTTTGTAATAATATTTTCTGTTCATTTGTGCAAAAATCTCCTTTCTATTGTGAACTACAAGTGTTTCAAATTAGCATTATATTCTTTCTAAAATCATTATAACAGCTGATTTTTCGACTTCTTTTATTCGTGCCATATCTGGCACTCCAAATAAAAAAATCCAAGTATTTCTACTTGGATTTTTTTATTTTCTATTTGGAAATGATTAATCAGCATTTCTAAAAACTTGCATATTTTTAGCAAAATAGTCATAGCCACTATAAATGGTAAAGAAGACACAAACATAAAAGAGGATTGTTCCTATATACAAGGGATTTCCAATGAAAAGGAAAATAACGCTTAACATTTGTGTGGCAGTTTTGATTTTACCAGGCATTGCAGCCGCCATAACAACTCCACCTTGTTCAACCAATAAGAGGCGCAATCCTGTAACCGCAAGCTCACGACAAATGATAATGGCAACAGCCCACATTGGAACAACATGAAGTCCTACAAGAACAACAAAGGCAACCATATTGAGCATTTTATCGGCCAATGGGTCAGCAAATTTACCAAAATTGCTGACAACGTGCCATTTACGGGCGAGATATCCATCAAGCCAGTCAGTAAATGAGGCTACGGCAAATACAATTGCTGCGATAACCCACATCACTGAACTATGGTCTTGTGAAACAAAACCATTAAAATGTGCACCTTCTGGTAAATAAAATAAAATCACAAAGATTGGAATCATAAAAATCCTTGCCATTGTCAATTGATTGGGTAATTTCTCTTTCATAGTTCTCCTTTTGCAGCTTAAAATAAGCCTCAACTTTTATTTATTGAGCAGCTGAATTGCTTGTCGTTCGATTAATTTGTAAAGTAATTTTATTTGGTCCAGTTGTGGTTAGTGATGATAAATCAAGAGCTTTTCCATTAACCGTAATGGTAAGCCCTTGAACACTTCCAAGTGTAATTACTGAATTTTCTGCGCCTGTTGTCACTAAAGCAGACAGACTATTGGCTCCATCAGATAATGTTTGACCAGTTGCTGGAACATTGGAATTCGTCATGCCAACCCAAATTGTTCGTCCTGCTGCAACTGAAAAATCAACTTTTATAGGGTCAGAAATATTAGAAATTGTGGCAATCATTGCCGAACTTGAGCCTGAGATAGCAATTGTTGGTTCAGGTTTACTACTACTTGCTTGTGTACTACTTTCTGATGGTTTTGTAGAGCTTGTAGAAGACTTAGAAGTACTAACTTCACTCTTTGAATAAGAATAATCATTGGTTATTAAATCTGGTGTTTCTGGTTTATTCATAATTACCGCTGCAAAAACACCTACTACAATTAATAATGCCGCTGCTGATAAAGAAATAATTGGTACATAATGACGCCATGTTTTTGGCACTTCTTCCTCAGGTTCTACTCGCTCACTCGGTTTCACAAAATGATAATTTTCTAGGATATCCTCTTTATCCTCAACTGTGATTCCTTTGCCTTCATCATAGGCTTGAATAATTCTATCTGCATTCAACCCCAATTTTTCTGCATATTGTTTGAGGTAAGCTTTAATGTAAAAGTCACCCGGTAGGGCTTTATAGTCATCTGTCTCCAGTGCTACGATATATAATTTTTGTACTTGAGTTAATTGTTCTGCTTCAGAAAGATCAAGTCCAAGCGATGTCCGCTTTTCTTTTAAGACTTGTCCGATTGTTTTGATTGTCAACATATCCTCCCTTCATTTTTGTACTGCACATCGATTGTTAATTATCACTGTTCTTTGTTTATTTTGGAGATTTTTACTATCTCACCTTAGAAATTGCGCTGACAAAGTTTCACTGAAACTTTGAGCGACTTTTATTTTACTGACAGAAAGATTTTAATAGGCTTAATTTCTGTCAAAGGATAGCCGTTGGGACTTTAGTCCCTTACGGATATGCTTAAATTTCTGTCAGTAGATTTTTAGCTTTTCTGTCTTACTGACAGAGGGATTTATTTAGGTAAAATTGTAAATTCTACTTTTTTCATCTCAGAAATAAATTGGTCAGCAAATTTTTCAATTTCTGACAGACTTAATTCTTTCAAAATTTCAGGGAAATCAAAGAAAGTTAAGTCACCATAAATTTCTGATGAAAATTGATTCGCAATATATTCAAGCGAATTTAATGAACTAAAATAATCTCCCAACATTTCTCTTTTGAGTAAGTCGAGATGTTCCTCACTAAAATCTCTATCTATTTTATAACTTTTTATGGCTTCTTGCAAAGTTTGACCTAAAATTTGCGGATTTTCTGTGTCAGCAGTCAACACTGCAAAATGAAATCTCTTGTCCAAATCAAAGGAGAAACCAAAGGAATCGTCGATTAGGCCTGAATTATAAAGCTCTTCATAGCGCTGACTGGTTCTACCAAAAAGCAAATCGAGAAAAAGTTGATTGGCTAATTTATATTTAAATAGGGTCATTGAGTCACTTGAAAGTTGGTCTTCACCGCGCAGACCAAAAGCAAATTTTGGCATGGCGACTTCAAGTTCCAAACTCTCTCCCGAAATTGGTTCGCTCGCTTTAATTTCTTTTCTTTGAATTTCTGATAGATCAGCAAAGTCTTTTTTAGCTTGATTACTTCTTACAAAGTCTGACATCATCTCAATATCAAAAGGACCTGTTAGGAACAAATTCATATTTTTAGGATGATAAAAAACTTCATAATTTTTATACAAATCATCTGCCGTAATGGCATTAATTGTTGCTGGTGTCCCAGCAATATCAGCTGCTAAAGGAGAATCAGGGTACATTTTTTCCAAAAGCCCTGCAAAAAGACGCCAATCGCTGTCATCTTGATACATTTGGATTTCTTGTTGAATAATTCCTTGTTCCTTTTCAACATTTTCTTTTGTAAAATAAGGTTTTTGGACAAAATCAAGTAAAAGTTCTGTACATTCATAAGAATTTTCACGAGTAGAAAAAAGGTACGAAGTCCTTGAAAAACTTGTAAAAGCATTAGTTTGAGCTCCCAAAGCTCCAAACTTATACATGACATCACCCTCTTCTTTTTCAAAAAGTTTATGCTCTAAGAAATGGGCGATTCCTTCTGGAAAAGTCTGAAATTCACTTTCTCCCAATGGGACAAAACTTGTATCAAGTGAACCAAAATTTGTAGTGAACAAGCCGTAAGTTCGATTGTAATCTGCTTTTGGAAGATAATAAACTGTCAAGCCATTAGGCAAAATATCTGTAAATAATCTCTCACCTATTTTCTCATAAAACTTACTTTTCAAGGCTGACCTCCATTTTTTCCTGATTCACAGTAAATCCTTTCATAAAGTATTCTGCCTGCAGATTTAATGATTTTGCAACGCTAATCAAATCGGCTTTTGAAACAGATTCGAGGGCCTTTAAAAATTCAGACATCGGTAAAAATTTATCTGGAATAAGTGCTTTTACATACTCTAACTCAATTGTGTTTGACGGCGAATCCTGCCCCACAAAATAAGCATTTCGTAACATTGTTTTGGTTTGCTCAACTTCTAATTCTGTAAAATCTCCTGATTTTATGGCTTCTAATTGTTCAAAGATTAAACTTTTGGCTTCTTCATAATTTTCAACGTCAATTCCAGCTGCAATTTTTAGAAAACCTGTGAAAGAATCAAAAGTTGAAGAAATTGAATAGGCTAAACTTGCTTTTTCCCGAACATTGGTAAAGAGTTTTGAATGAGCAAAACCTCCCAAAAGTCCATTCATCACTTGCAAAGCAAGGTAGTTTTTGTCTCCATAAGCAATTGGCATTTGATAAGCGAATTGCAAAATAGATTGAGCCACCTCTTTTTCATCTGACACTACTGAGCTTTCTGTCAGTGATTGTTGATAAAAAATTTCTTTACTGACAGCTCTGTCAGTAAAATTGAAGTCTGCGAATCGTTCAATCATTCGTTTTTCATCTACATCACCTAAGACAAAGATATCAATGGCATTGTCTGTCAGCATTTTTTGATAATATTCAAAAACGGCTTTTGGATTTTCTTTGGCAATCAATTCGCTCGTTCCAACACTTGGTAATGCTTGATTCTCATCTTCAAAGAATAAATTAGCCAACTGACGGCTGGCATAATAAGAACGGTCATCATTCATTGAGGCCAAATAATGCAATAAATTTCTTTGCTCTCTTTTGAAAATTTCGGGATTGAATTGACCATTAGCAGCATCGGGTTGAAAAATTGCAATTTTCAAGAAATCGACTGCTGCTCCCAAAGTATCAAAATCAACAAGTTTAGGATTTACGATACTCATATTAAGAGAAAGTAAATGTTGTCTCCCTTTTTTAGCCACTCCTGTCGTAAACGAAGCGCCATACATTTCAGATAATTTGCGACTAAAATCTTTTCCGGTTTGATAAACCGCATTAGTGCTTTCGAGCATATTAGAAATAAGGACACGTTTCCCAAGGGTGTCAGCTGACATTTCTTCACGAAAACGAACCATTAGTCTTACTGTTTTAAATTTGCTTTCTTTAATGAGATGAAGCATCGCTCCATCTGCCATTTTAATTTCTGTCAATTGACTATCACTTTCCTATTTTATCAAGCTTTTTCTAGTTATTAAGGCAACCTTTATTATACCAAAAACTGAAGCAATTTTGTGAGATTTCCTAACGAAAATGACGAATAATTTTTATCTTAAAGCTTCCTTATTTTATTCAATAAATTTCTAAATTTCCAATGAACTAAATTTCAGATTTATGTTAAAATAAGACTATGAAAAAATACATTTTATTTGAAGAATATATCACACTCGGACAAGTTTTGAAAGAACTTGGATTAATTTCAACAGGAGGTCAAGCAAAAATTTTCCTTGCTGAAAACGAAGGAAATATTTTCTATAATGGCGAAGCTGAAAATCGTCGTGGCAAAAAACTCCGTGACGGAGATTTATTAGAATTTCCAACTTTTGATTTAAAAGTTACTTTTGAGCAAGCTGACGCTGATGCGATTAAAGAACATGAAGCAGAAAAAGCTGAAGAAGCGCGTGTTAAAGCTATTGTGAAAAAAATGAACGCGGAAAACAAGACGACAAAACCAGCTAAAAAAGCTCCGCCACGTTTTCCTGGTAGAAAATAATGAAACTCAAAGCAATTGAACTCAAAAATTTTCGTAATTATGAGGAATTAAAACTTGATTTTCATCCTAATCTCAATATTTTTTTAGGACAAAATGCTCAAGGGAAAACAAATATTCTTGAGGCGATTCATTTTTTAGCACTCACTCGTAGTCACAGAACAAGTCACGACAAAGAGCTCATTTCTTGGTCGCAACAAGAAATGAAGGTCTCAGGAGTCGTTGAAAAAGCTCATGCAACTGTTCCACTTGAAGTTCAATTAAGTCCCAAAGGGAGAATTGCTAAAGCCAATCATCTCAAAGAAAATCGCTTAGCCGACTACATTGGTCAACTAAAAATCTTGATGTTTGCACCTGAAAATTTGGAATTAGTCAAAGGTTCTCCAGCTACCCGCAGAAAATTTATGGATATTGAACTGGGACAAATCCATGCGGTTTACCTTTATGATTCCATGCGATATAATCGTGCGTTAAAAGAACGGAATGCTTACTTAAAATTTGATAAAGACAAAATTGATAAAAATTTTTTAAGTGTTCTTGACGGACAATTAGCTGAACATGGTAATAAAATCATGCTTGAGCGGCAAAATTTTATTGATAAACTTGAAGTTCATGCAAAAAAAATCCATGAGCAACTTACTCATGGTAAAGAAAATTTAAAAATCATTTATAATCAAAATGTGAAAACTGACTTTTCAAAAGAATTATTGAGCAGACAAGACCATGATATTTTTAGGCATCAAACATCGGTTGGACCTCATCGTGACGATTTACAATTTTTTATCAATGAGATTAATGTTGCTGATTTTGGTAGTCAAGGACAACAACGAACCGTTGCTCTCTCAATTAAATTAGCAGAAATTGATTTAATTTTTGAAGAGACTGGTGAGTATCCGATTTTACTTTTAGATGATGTCATGAGTGAATTAGACAATCATCGTCAACTTGATTTGATTGAAACAAGTTTGGGTAAAACACAAACTTTTATAACTACAACTACTCTTGATCATCTTAAAAATTTACCTGAAAATCTGAGTATTTTCCATGTTAATGCTGGAACCATTGAACAAGAGCAATAAAAAGTTACTGATGAAACTACTAGCATATCTGTAAACTGCTAAAGCAGTAACAGCTATCCTATGACAAAAATTCATCAGTAACTTTTTTACTTTCTGTCAGTAAAAATTTCCTTAGCAACAAAGATAGCATTTAAAAATCTTGGAAAACCGACATAAGGAGCATAGTGAATAAAAGTTTCAATAATTTCTTCTTGCGTTAGTCCAACATTTAACGAAGCTTGAATATGCACGCGCAATTGATTTTCACAGCCTCCTTGAGTCAACAAACTGGTGATAGTAATCATTTCACGGTCTTTAAAATTGAGAACTCCTCGCTCATAAATCGTTCCAAAAGCAAATTTTAGCATCAGATTATTCAAGTCTGGTGCAAGGTCTTTGAGTGAATCAAAAAACAACTTCAGCAGCTACTCCATCAATTTTCGCTAAATTTTTTAAACCAATTTCTTTTTTATTCATTTTATTTACCAGCTTTCTATGATAAAATCATTATAAACCCTCAAGTTAACTTGAGGGCAAGCAAAAAAGAGAAAAAAATGACTAAAACTTATAAAATTTCAGAAATAGCTTTACTGACCGAACTTCCAATCGATACTCTTCGTTATTATGAAGAACTTGATTTGTTAAAACCTGCTCGAAACTCTAGTAATTATCGAGAGTTTACAGAAACTGACCTTGAATGGATTTACTTTATCAAAAGAGCTAAAGCAACAGGAATGCCTCTTGCAAAAATCCAAGATTATTCTCGCTTAAGAGAACAAGGCGATTCAACAATTATTCAACGTATTTCACTTTTAGTTGAACAAGAGCGAATTTTACGCCAACAAATTACTGATTTAGAATGTCACTTAGATTTTATTTTACAAAAAAAACATCATTACTATGAAATTCTTCAAAAAAACTCGGAATCTTAATTCCGAGTTTTTTTATGGTGTATCATAAATAAAATTTTTGATATATTTAATAGCTATTTCATTTTCGGTTGCATGGGCGTGACTGGTTTTTGTCGGATATAAAGTTGCACTTATTTCATTTCCGTTCTTTTTAAAAAGATGATAGATTGAAAAACTATCTGCCCAGGGAATAGCACTATCCGTTTGATTTTGAGTATCAAAATCTCCTTCAAGAAACATCATTTCGGTTTTTGAAGACACTTTTTCATAGTTATCTTCAATATATTTGTACATTCCTGTTTTAACCCAAGGACCATTTTCTAAAACATTAGTTAGGGTCTCACCATATTGTAATTTTGTTCCTTCATTATATTCACCATCTAAAGAAACAAATTTATTCACCGGTGGAAAATTTGGGTTGTCAACAGTGTCAATCATATAGTAGATAGCTCCAGTCCCACCGGAAGAATAGCCTACCATATTAACCCAAGGAATATTATAGTGATCACTTAAATAATTCATCATTTTTTGTAAACCTATGGAGTAGGGCTCACCTGAACCAGTTCCTTTGCCTGTTGCAAACTCAATTAAAGGGTATTGATTATCTTTTGATATTTCTCCTTTAACTGTTAAATCATAATTTTTTGTAATATTCGAGATGATTTGCAAAGATTTATCTGCCGGAAGACTTTTTATAGGCAAAAGTTTCTTAACCATAACATCAGGGGGAGTTAGTCCTCCTGACGAACCTGTGATATATATCGTTGGATAAATCACAGGCTTTCCTGAAGACGATTTTTTACTAGTTGTTACTAAACTTGTTTTTGTACTCTCACTTTTATCATAAGTAGTTGTTCCATTAATATGTAATATGAATATGCCTATTCCTAACAGGAAGATTATACCTACTAAAGTAAAGAAAACGATTTTAAATTTATTATTATTTTTTCTTGCCTGTCTTTTTTTCATCCACTTCATTATATCAAATTTTTTTATTAATAATTACTTTGAATTGCTTTACATTTTCACGACAAAATTATAAAAAGCACAGATATCTGAGCTTTTTAAAATTTATCAATAACCTTTTGGATGACTTTGGTGCCATTTCCAAGCAAAAAAATAATATTTGATTGAATTTTTTATCTTGATTTTATTAATCTATCAATGTTTATTTGAATTACGGTTTCTAAAAAAAATCTTTTTTTATTTTGAAATGGGAAAAATATGGGAATATTTAATTTTGTGCAAGTTGATATTCAATACATTAGTCAGTTTCAGTAATAATAGCGTCTTGTAGGAAATCATCAGATATCTCTATTGGGTTTAAGATTTTATACTGTAAGGTGACTTCACTTTTATACTCATTACCACTACAAAGATTAATAGCCAATATTTTACCTACTGCAGCATAGTTGTTGGAATTCACCCACATGATCCCATCTCCAATTTTTAATTTAGTACTCCATTTAATCGATGTTAAATTATCACTTCTTATGTCCGATGGAGTATCGATATCTTCAAATTCTTCAAAATTATGTATATAGAACATTTCTTGAACTTTATTACAAGAGTAAATACTACTTGCACCTGCAGTACTCCAATGAGTTGTAAAATTCATCGGGGGAATTCCTATAACAAAATCCCCTCCATTTAATAAATATTGAAAACTAACTGTCTGTTCAGTTTGGCATTCAAAACTCATCAAATTTGCTGTTTTTGCTTGAAATTTAAAATTTTCTACATTTTTATAATAATCATCAATTCTTGTTTCTGAACTCACTTCTTTAATAGACAAACTTTCATCTCTTAAAGTACTTATTAACTCAAATATATTGTCCTTATTCTTTTGAGAGTAAGGAGTATCAAATAACAATTCGCTAACAAATTTCCCTTCAAAGAATTCTGGTAAATCAGAGAAGCATCCCTTTTCAATAATTGGAATTATAAAAGGACTATCAGACATTTCTTTCAACAGTGTAATTTCATTATAAACCCCTGATTTGGGGTTATACATTTTTTGAATATATGTTTCCGTACATATACATATTACAAATTTTGAAGAATTGATGCCCTCAGACATGAATTTATCAAGCTTAGACCCTGGATGATTTTCAAATAAATCCAGCAAAACATCAAATCCCCATTTTTTAAGGTAAACTGCTAACCATTGAGTAAATAACTTTATTTTATCATCATCTTCTTTTTGTTCTTCCCACGCATACGAAATAAATACTTTAGTTGCCACAATGCCCTCCATACATACATTATTCTATTCACTGAAATCAACATATATATTTTATCATAGGCCCGTAAGAAATATATATGGTTGAGTGTTAAACAAATAATTATTTTACTTTATTCTTGCTTTTTAAAAGATATTAAAGTAAAATAAAACTAGATAAAGAAGTTTATCTGGTTTATAAATATTAATTAAGGAGGTAACATATGGCTCGTGGAAAACCTGTTCCATCAGGTAGCATTTTCAAAAATCCTACTAAAATTTCAGCAGTAATTGATAAGTCTACAAAACTAAATTTAGAAATTATTGCTGGTGAACTTGTAAGAGAATTTGGATTTGCCCCAACTCAAGGTCAAGTTATAGATCATATTGCTAACTACTACTTGGTTAACAAAGATAATAAAAAATAAGCGGTAGAATATTCTTCCGTTTTATTAAAAGTCGATAAGCTGGTTTATAAATTTTATGAAGTTTATTTTTGTTCATCAAATAAATTAGAGATGTGTAGAAAATCTAGAAACATAAAATGTAATATTTTATTAAGCAATATCCCAGCAAAGTGTTTTCTAATGAAAAATTAAAAATGGAGATTAAAAGATGAAAGAAAAGCTAAGCGTTATTACACTTAATATAAACATGTACAATAAAAATTCTAAAATTAAAAGAAATACAGATGAAGTTGCAAAATTTTTACTAGCTGAAAATCCTTCTTTGATTTCATTGCAAGAATTTGGAAACCGCTCTTTCAATGGTGATATTAACGGAATCAACCTTATTAGGATTTTAGAAAATAACAACTATACAATTGTTGAACCTTATATAGATGGTAAAAATCCGGTTAATGTAAGGTTACTATTTGATAAGACTAAAATTGAGTTAGTTGAAAGGCTCCCCCCCCTTTATTCAAAATTCTTTGTTAATAGACAGATAGGAGGTTTATTCAAAACTCTTGGGGGAATTCCACTGATTGTATTTTCTATTCACTTACCACTGTATGAAAGAAACCCCAAAGAGAAAAGGCAGATGTGGGAAAATATTATTTCCTTTGCTAAAGTAAAACAAAACAAAAGCATAATTATAGCTGGTGACTTCAATGAAAATTCTTTAAATAATAACCCCACAATACTCTCCGATAAAATTGAAGAACTGTCTAATTATTTCAAACCAGCAAGTGAAAAAGAAATTCCGACTTGGAGAAACAAGAAACTTGATCATATTTTTGTGAACCCTGAACTGATAGTAGAAAAATATAAAACTCTAGAGAACACTGTCAGTGATCATAAGGCTCTCACTCTAAACTTTAATTTGGAGGTATAAATAATTAAAGAACAAATTTATAGAAATCTTTGTCTCGCCTTAGGGGGATTATTAATAGTCACTTCTGGTTATATTATTGTGACTGGTGTTATAAACCCTCATGAAGTTATTGTTAAAGCTTTCTTTCATCCAGAAAAAACGATTATTAGCGGATTATTATTAATTATAATTTGGTTGTTAATTAAATTGATTGCAAAACAAGGAGAAGAAAAATGAAAAATTTTTATCGTAATTGTACTTGGTGTATGTTATTACTCATTAGTATAGGAGTTGGATTTAGTGGAAATTTAAAATTTAGTGTTGGTGGATATAATGCTTTTCTTACTATTAAAGCTTTCTTGTTATTAGTTATAATTTTAATTTTAGCAAGTTTGCCCGAGCTAATTGTTTTATTTCAAGGCAAAAATAGAAAGGAAGTAAAACATGACTGATACATTTAAACATTACTTTTTCTTTGTTTTAGGTTTAATTTTACTTGTAATTTCAGTGAGCTTATTTACTGGATTTCTGCAAATATTGTTGGGAAGCATTGGTGGTATTTCTTTAATGATAGGATTGTATTTTTTATTGAAAATAAAAATTAAATCATTTTTGCGTAAGGTTCGTGGCGATGAATAAATTCATTAATAACTGTGTGTCTTTGTATATATCAATCTTCTTACTCCCCCCTCCGGAAGAGATAAGCCTTTATCGAATTGCACCAAATTTCAAAAAAAAGCTTAGTAGCTTAAGCCTTATATGGGTTGCGTTCATCGTCCTACTCTTCTTCTTCAGTTTTGCAATTCACAATATTTTGATTTTACCCTCGTGGTTATTTCTCTTTTATTTGTCAGGAAAAATATTCCGAATTCGGAGGGAGTTCAAAAATTATGTCTCTATGTGGGATAATTTTCTGATGATCCAAGAGTTTATCATAAATAATGGGCTTTATAAAGAGACTTCTGATATTTTTCTTTCAGCGGTTTTCACAATCTTAGAACGCGAAAATGAAATCATTATCACTGCTTATAAGATGGGGAATTTCTTAGATTCTAAAGTTGAGGGGCTTGATACTGAACTCAGTGGGCTCCTGTCCTTGGATATAACTAAAAAGAATATTTTTGCTGACAGAGTAGAGTATGTCTTTGAAAAGAATAAACGAGAAATACAGCAATATGTTTTTGCTAATTCTGATAGTAAAGAGAATCTAACAAGAGAATTTTTCCAAAGTATCCCAAAGGATATAATAAAATTGTCAAATACTCAGCAATTCTCTCTCAAAAGAAACACTAATATTGGGCTTTACGGCCGCACTGGCAGTGGTAAAACCGTTACACTTCAGTGGCTTTTATACAATGCAATTTCAAAAGGGTGTGGTCTATATCCAGACACCTATTTAAGCATAGTAGATGGAAAAGGTGCTGATTTATATTCTTTAGGAGAGATATTACAAGAGACATTAGGAGAGCAAATTAACATCGGTCAAACTCCACATTCTCTCGCTAAACTCTCTAGAGAATTTTGCCAGATTATGAATGAACGATTTGAGTTAATCAAAAATAGTGAAACCCTGAATGCTGATGCTTATGATTTAAAAATGACTCCAAATTTTTTATTTGTTGATGAATTAGCTAGTATCAGAGATTCTTGTGGCTCCTCTAAAGAAGGAAAAGCTCTTTTGAATGAAATATTACAAAATTTAGGTTTAATCGCTAGAAAAGGACGTCAAGCAGGGTGTCATCTATGTATCAGTACTCAAGACCCAAACGCTGAAAATATCCCCGTGGAGCTTAGGAATCAGATTTCGGCAGTGCTATACATGGGTTCTCCCTCGGCTGATAGGGTTCGTATGGCTTTTGCAATGTGCGAGCTTGAAAATGTACCTACTGTAACCGGAAGAAAGGGAGAGGCTCTCTATTATGCTGATGGGGAAAATATGGTAGAACCTGAAATTACAGTTGCTCCTTTTGTTGATTTAGAAACCAAACATGAGTTCAAACAAGTCATCTTAAATATTTTACCAAACCTAAAATAAGAGGGATTTATTATGTATGAGATAAGATTTGAAGTAAAATTGTTTGACGTAAACGGCTCTTATATGAGTGATAGTGAATATGATGCAAATATTTTTAATGCTTTACTCGCTGTACATCAGGACATTCAATTATTTTTATCAGGATTCTATAATTATTCGCTTAATAGAAAAGAAGAAAAATATCAACAGTTTACTAAAGCTGAAATAGAAATCATACTTTCAGATAAAGAAACTTTAGTACTGAGAGAGGAAGGTAACGCTTATATTGCGTTGTCCAAGGTTATATCGAGAGCTTATCAATGTCTGGTAGACAATGACTTAGAATAATCCAACCCAAGAGAGAGCGTTTGAAAAAATAACTAAAACTAAAGCCCAGCAAGGCTCTAAACTGCTTGAAAGGAAAAAAATGGTTGTACAAATTAATGAAAATATGAGAGATATTTTTCTAAAAGGTGTTAATAAGCTTGCTGATGAAGTTGTCCCTCTTCCAGAGACGCTCAAGATTGTGTCTAAAGAAAGCGGTACCTTTGATGGCACCTCTTGGGCAAAGTTATCCGCTGTAGATGCAGAAGGAACACCTTATGAAGTGAAGATATCGGGATACGATAATTCGTTGAATCTTTCAAAGCTTATGTTCAAGGATATAGAGACCAAACAAATTTTAAAGAGCTTGGCAACAAAGACCGGAAAGAAGGGCTCAGCGTATATAGCTGGATTCGATTTTAGAGTAACAAATGATTATTTAAAGACACTTCTAAAATAACCAAAATGGACGGCTTGACCGTCTAAGAGCTCAGGCGCCTGAGCGAACATTAATAGTTAAACATTTGAATTAGCACTTTATAAGGTTTGAAATATTAATCACAAGTTTCACTTAGCCAGCCACAAGCGTCAGCGCGTTAGCCTAAAGGGAAAAAATCCTTTAACATTGCCTTAGGCATAAAAACACTCTTAGCGAAAGGAGAGCGGAGCTCTCCTAATGGAATGGAGAAGCTAAGAGTGTTTTTATTTCTCAAAATTCGAGGTTAAGAGTTTTTGGGATTTTAAAGTAATAAATGCAAATTTGCTATGCGTGCACCATTCTAGGGCTTGTCGAAAGAATGGTGTAAATGGTGTAAACATAGTCATATCAAGGATTGACGATAAAACAAAAATCAGACCATCTGGCTTAAAAACTTAAAAAATGTGGATTTTATTGATGGATTTTATAGAACAAAGAATTTAATAAAATCCACTTTTCAATATTATAAAATCCATTTGAGGAAATTAAAGAAAATGAGAGATAAAAGAGTAAAGTCCTTTATTTTCACTCAGTATCAACAAGCAGATTTTTGGGATTGGGATGAGGATAAAAAGATACTTTTTGAAAATAGTAGAAATAATCAAGCTAAAATTTTTAATGAGATTTATAATCGCTTAAAAAATTTAGAGGGGTTGAAAATAATTGCTTTAGTAAACCATGATAAAGATAAAAATGCAAAAGGTGAGCTTAAACATCCTCATATTCATGGTTATATTGAATTTGAAAAGTTAAAGACTATTGCGAGCGTTTCAGCTTGCTTAGGAATAGAGCCTCAGTATGTCGAAGTTCCTCGTAAAGGTCGTTATGGACGCTTAAATTGTTTGGCTTACCTTGTACACGCTAAAAATTTAGACAAATATCAATATTCTCCTGAAGAGGTGCAGACTTTTGAAACTTTTAATTATGAGGAATTCATTGATGAAAATTTAGAAGATTTTACAAAGTATAATGCTACTGATAAGCGAAAAAAGAATGAGATAGGCTTAGACCTTGCTTTACAGGAAGTTCAACAGGGAAAACTGAAACTGCGAGAAATCATGAGAGATGAGGATTTAGCTCTTCTCTATGCAGGACACATGCAAAAGTTCTCCGAAGCATTTGAATTTTATGGCCTACGTAACGCTCTGCTGAGACTTGATGAATTAGAGCAAGGAAAATATGACTTGACTGTTCTTTATATTCAAGGAGCACCAGGGATTGGAAAAAGTTTTTTGGCACGTGAGGTTGCTCAAAAAGTGCGAGAATACGGCAATAAGAACGGTTTTGCGAGTGATGTGTTTTCTGCTAGTTCGAGTAATCCTTTTGATGATTATTATGGGGAGGATATTTTAATCTTAGATGATCTTCGCCAAGAGAGCTTAAAAGTTAGTGATTGGTTGAAACTATTTGACCCACTTAATACAGCTAAAATGTCTGCTAGGTATAGAAATAAGATGATTGTTCCTAGATTAGTAATCGTAGCAAATTATCAAAGTGTAGAGCAGTTCTTTGGTAGTTTTAACTTCAAAAATGAAGACATTAATCAGTTTAAACGAAGAATCAACTTTACTTCAAAAATTAGTGAGAAAACTTTTGGGATTCCCCCTTTTGATAGAATATATAGTTTATCCGCTTCAAAAAAATTAAATGAGCCAGAAAACATGAGAATTTCTAAAAATGAATTTATTACTTTAAATTATGGGACAAAATTATTATTTACTTATGATGATAAAGAAAAATTTATAAATGAATTGCTTACTCAGCACGTTTATCCTAGAATTTTCTCTGAAAAATAAGATACGAAAGGATTTGATGAAATGGTAAAAAATAACAAAGGCATAACAGCGAAGGAGCTAATCGAGGAGTTACATCTAAAGCCTGCCACTGCACAAAAAGCAATCCGATTAGTAAAAGAACAATTAGTAAAACAAGGCTTTGATTGGTATGCAAATAAACGATTAGGAGTTGTACCAAGAGACGTAGTTTCCAAAATTTTAAGAATGGAGTTATAAAAAATGGCTTCTATTAGATACAGACAGAGAAAAGGAAAAAGTGGTGTTTCATGGTCTTATGAAATTAGACAAGGTGATAAAACGTTGAAATCTAAGTCAGGTTTCAAGACAAAAAAGGAAGCTTCAATAGATGGTCTTTCTATATTGAGAGAGTTTAAAACTGGGCTTACTATTGACAAAAATACCGATTTACCTACACTTTATCAAGAATGGTATAACCTAAAGGTTCTTCATAGTGGGCGTTCTGAACAAACACTCTACAAATATCGCTATTTTGGAAAAATCATCAAAAATAATTTTGACGGGATTCCTATAACAAGTATTAAATCCTCTCAGTACCAGAGAATAATGAATAAGCTAGGTACTGATGACAAAATTAGCTATAATACCCTTATTCGTGTTAATTCTGTAATTAGGCAGACAATTGAAATGGTAAAAGCTGATGATGTTTTTATTAAAGATTTCACTACAAGTGTTGTGATTCAGAGTAAATTTAAACCGCAAACAGCAGATGAAAAGTATATACATTCATTAGAAGACTACAATAAAATTATTGAGTATTTAAAAGATAATTTAGATTATAAAAAATCAATTAATAATTATATTGTCTACTTCTTGTTTCATACAGGACTACGCTATGGAGAACTGGTAGCCTTAACTTGGTCTGATATTGACTTTGAAAATGGCTATTTAAAGACGTATAGACGTTACAATACAAATATTAATAAGTTTGTACCTTCCAAGACTGAAACATCTATAAGACATGTTCCTTTGAGCTCTACGGATATATCAATATTGAATGACTTGAAGAAAACACAAGAATTTATAGTCGAAAGTCTTGGATTTGAAAATGAATATAATATGGTATTTTACCATCCATTTTTAATTCACGGTATTCCTCATAGTACAACGATCAATAATCATTTAGCATTATTATTAAAACAACTTAATATAGAGCCAGTAATTACATCAAAAGGCGCTCGGCATACTTATGGTTCCGTACTTCTTGCTAATGGTTATAGCATGGATATAGTCGCTAAGATACTCGGACACAAAGACATTATGATGCTGGTACGTGTATACGGTCATGCACTTGATGAAAATATAACTAAGCAAATTGAAAGTATTAAAAATCTTATGAATTGATAAAATAAAAATAAGTTCAGTATTTTAAAAATACTGAACTTTTATTTATCATTTGAAAAATGCTAATATAGTAAAAACATTAGCTATAAAACCTGTCATACCTACAATAATGGAAATTATTAGGAAAAAAGAACTTTTTTTCATCTCTCTCGGCTGTTTGGCTTTTTTGTAATCCATTTCGGAATTTTGAGGGATTGACTTAACTATACCTGATATCAAACCAAATACTCCTATTGCTAGCAATATTATAAGCACTAATTTCGTTAATATATTTGGAAATAAAATTGTAGAGACTATGCCAATTAAAAGAAAAGCTCCACCTAAAAACATACTTGTATAGTCTTTACCTCCATATATTTTATCCAATTCAATACCAAATCCAGCAATTCCAACTGCTACAACAAATGTTCCTACTAACATCGTAACAAAATTACTAAATAATAAAGGTATAGCTACACCTGTTACAATAAGTGCAGCTACTAAACCAATTCCTGATGAAGAGTCATTTTGCTTATTATCCATTTAAAATTCCTATCTGTTTACTAATATAAATTATACCATTTTTCATAATTTTAATTTATAAGTGGGAAAATATATGGGAAAAAATAACTCATCAAATATAAAAAAAGCCCAGTAATATTGAAATACCGGGCTATGTTTTAATATCCATTTGGATGTGAGCTATGCCATTTCCAAGCGTTCGTAATAATGTGCTCTAAATCATTTTGTGCTTTCCAACCCAAAATTTCACCAGCTTTTGTTGAATCAGCAACCAGCTCATCTGGGTCTCCTGCACGGCGTTCACCCATTTGGCTTGGAATTTCTTTACCTGTTACTTTTCGTGCGGTTTCAAGCACTTCAAGATTTGAATAACCCTTACTTGAACCGAGATTAAATTGGTCAGACTGACCGCCCGCTTTAAGATACTCTAGTGCTTTGATGTGTGCTTCAATCAAATCTTCCATATCAATATAATCACGAATACAAGTTCCATCAGGCGTGTGATAGTCATCACCATAAATAGTAATGAATTCCCTTTGGCCAAGTGCTGTTTGCAAAATAATTGGAATCAAATGTGTTTCATTTTTATGAGCTTCACCAATTGAACCATCATCCTTAGCCCCTGCAACATTGAAATAACGTAAAGCGACATAAGTCATATCAGTTGCTTGCGATTGCCATTTCATCATTTTTTCCATGATTAATTTGCTTTCACCATAAGGATTAATTGGTTTTTGAGGTGTTTTTTCTGAAATTGGACTTTTTTCTGGAATTCCAAATGTAGCTGCTGTACTTGAGAAAACAATATGTTTTACTCCGAATTCTTCCATCGTTTCTAGAATTACTTGAGCACCACCAACATTATTATTAAAATACATTAAAGGTTTTTGCATTGACTCACCCACTAAAGAGTAAGCACAAAAATGCATGATTCCTTCAATATTTTCTTTTTCAAAAACACTAGCTAAGAAAGCATGATCACGCACATCACCCTCGTAAAAGCGTACATTTGCTGGAACAGATTCACGGTGACCTGTCACTAAATTATCCACCACTGCCACATCGTAACCACGTTTAAGAAGCATATCTACCGCGTGACTTCCCACGTATCCTGCTCCACCAAGAACTAAAACCGTCATAAGAACCTCCATTTTCTCTATATTATATCAAATTCTTGAAAATTTGT
Source organism: Lactococcus sp. S64 (assembly GCF_016516525.1). NCBI lineage: Bacteria > Bacillati > Bacillota > Bacilli > Lactobacillales > Streptococcaceae > Lactococcus > Lactococcus sp. S64. The sequence goes on from NZ_JACVUQ010000005.1 coordinate 64,002, forward strand.
ATCATCACGTTAATTTAAAACTAACTTCATAATGATAATTTCCCTTTGTCAATAAATATTCCTGAGCGACACTTGGACTCCATGAATCATCTCCACCTACACCCATATGGAATCCGTCAATATTTAACCATGTTCCTGCTTCTTCTTCAAGTAGATGCCAATGTCCCTTTTTAGCAAGCTGGTTTTGACTATACGGACTTAGATTAAAAGCAAAAGATTGACCCATTGCCCGAACTTTTAAACGACCATAATTTAACTCTCTGGTTTCCATCCTCAACCCATTTTCACTAGGAAAAATATAAGGGGTTGTCATATCAGTAATCCTTAAATTCCACTGGCCAAATAAACTTGCCCCTCTTCGGTCAGGATAATTTTCATCTGGGCCAAGTCCAAAATATGTAACATTTTCTGCTTTTTCAGCTAGTTGAAGACTCAAGCCAATTCGAGCTGGTTCTGGAAACTCTATATTTCTTTTAAAATCAACTTTTAAAAGAAGTTCACCGTTTCTAAAAATATGATATTCTCGAATGGTTGAAAATGCAATTTTTCCTTTTGCTTCATAGTCTGTTTGGACAGAAATAATCACTTCATTCTCTGTTGCTTGTATTATCATATTTTTCAAAAGCGTTTTTAACTCATAAAAGCCAACAGCCTTCCAACGTTCTAACCAAGCATTAGGATCAATATGTTCAACTTCACTAACACCAATATCATTATCTAATGGAGCCCTTGTAAATTGTTCTGAGAGCTCATGCAGTAACTTTTCATTACCTTTCTCATCAAGCCAGCGCGAGAGATTACCATTGCTTTTATTAAAAATAAATTTCTGTTTTGCTGATTGTACGGTCAGTAGCTCTTCATCCTCCAAAAGTGTAATTTCTTCATTACTATCTATTTTGTCAGTAAAATTAATTTTTTCTTGTAGAACAAATTGTTGATGAGCAACTTCAAAATCAGACTCAAGAAGATTATATTTCTCAATTGTTTTAACTTGAATGTTCAAAAATAAATTATCTGTTCCATCAATAGGCAACTCAGACAGGTCTATTCTCATAGACCCTCCAGCAGGCATATTCAATATAAGCTCATTTTCCCATAATACTTCTAAGCCATTGGTCAGTTGGTAGCATAATTTTTCATTGTCAGTACTTCGAAATAGATACTCATTTGTAACTGTAAAGGCCAAAACTTGACCTAGTGGAGTTTTCTCCAATTCAAACTGATAATATTGTTGCCAATATTTTGCTTCACGAAGAGCTGGTTTTGCTTGACGATTTGGAAAAACAAGACCATTAAGGCTAAACTGACGATCATTTGGCTTATCCCCAAAGTCACCTCCATAAGCATAATTTCCATCTTTTAATAAACCTTGATCCACCCAGTCCCAGATGAATCCACCTTGCAATCGGTCAATTTCTCGAAAAGCTTGCCAGTACTTCCCGAATCCTCCTAATGAATTCCCCATATCATGAGCATATTCACAAAGGATTAGTGGTCTATTCTCTCCAGCTACCCCCATCCAGGTTTTTAATGAATAAGGCGCATTAATACTTGGACTATCTACTCTAGCATACATCGGACAAATGATATCAGTGGCATCTGTTGCTCCTCTACTTGCGTCATCTCCCCCCTCATAGTGAACAGGGCGGCTAGAATCAAATGATTTACACCAATCATATAAAGCTTGATGGTTACTTCCATAACCTGACTCATTACCAAGAGACCAAATAATAATTGATGGATGATTACGGTCACGTATAACCATTCGTGTAACACGTTCACTCATTAATGGTAAATAAGTCGGATCATTTGTCAAACGATTCATCGGAGTCATTCCATGCGTTTCGATATTTGCTTCATCCATAACATACAATCCATATTCATCACACAATTCATACCAGCGTGAATCATTAGGATAATGAGAGCAGCGGACCGCATTAAAATTATGTTCTTTCATCAATTTGATGTCTTTAATCATCACTTCTTCAGAAACGACATAACCATGCTCAGGGGTAAATTCGTGCTTATTCACTCCACGAACAAGAAGTGCTTTCCCGTTTATTTTTAGCTGTCCTTTTTCAATAGCAATTTTTCGAATACCAATTTTTTTTGTTTCTTTATGAAATACCGCCCCACTCCGGTCCATTAAAGTTAATTCTAAACGATAAAGATAGGGAATTTCATCTGACCATAATTTTGGATTGACTACTCCAATTTCTGCATCAAAACCATGACACTCTCCAATTAATTGTTCGTCATCATAAAGCTTAAATTCTAAACAAGCATCATCCATGTTTTTAGCATATGCTTGAAGTTTTACATTTGCAAAATCTAAATCCTCATCCAAATCTGTTTTTATAGAAAAGTCTAACAAGTAGTTATCTGGAAGCCATTGTAAGTTCACCGAACGAAAAATACCTGACATTCGCCACATATCTTGATCTTCAAAATAGGTGCCTTTTGACCAACGAAAAACTAGAACTTTTAAACAATTTTGACCTTCTTTGGCCAGGTTGCTGATATCGAATTCAGCAGGCAAGCGGCTATCTTCTGAATAACCTCCGTATTCCCCATTCAACCAAAAATGAAAAGCTGATCCAACCCCTTCAAATGTAAGGTGAACATGACCGCTCTCAAGCCATTCTTTTGTGATATCAAAATAGCGACTATAAGCTCCAACTGGGTTAGCCTCTGGTACATAAGGAGGCTGAATTGGAATAGGATAAGTCACATTTGTATAAATTGGAACATCGCTTTTATCCTTAAATTCTATTTGCCAATTACTTGGAACGATAATTTCCGTTTTACTCTCCGTCAGTTCTAACCAATTTTTAGGTACATCTGAAATTCTAGAAAAATGATCAAAATTCCAAAGACCATTCAGTGATTGCTTTTCTAAAAAGTCCATAGGTGTATGCATTGGCAACCTATTCCAATTTGAAACTACTGGATTTTCCCAATCTTTACGCTCTAGTACATCAATCATTGTCATCATAGCCATTCCTTTCAGATGAACTCATCTAAATCAATCTTTTTTCCATGATCATAAGTTTTAAAGTCAGAATCATTGATTTTTCTTTTAACCATACAAGGAGTTCCAAAAGCAACCACATTATCTGGAATATCTTTAGTTACAAGACTCCCTGCGCCAATCACACTATTTTTCCCAATTCTAACACCAGGTAACACAATTACACCAGCACCTAGCCAAACATTTTCTTCAATATAAACTTTTTTATTATATTGAGCCCCTCGTTTACGTAAGTCAGGCGAGACAGGATGTGTCGCCGTGTCAATCGTAACATTTGGTCCAAACATGACATGATTTCCTACAAAAATATCTGTATCGTCAACCAATGTTAGATTAAAATTAGCGTAAATCCCTGTCCCAAAATGAACATTTTTTCCGCCAAAATTAGCATAAAAAGGGGGTTGAATAAAACAATTTTCCCCAATTTCTGAAAACATTTTTTTTAGAAGTTCCATTTGTTGCTCTGGCTGAGTCACTGAAGTTTGATTAAACTTTTCCAGTAAAACTAAAGCTTCTTGTTGCTCTTTCCATAATTTTTGATCGTTAGGAAAGTAGAGTTCTTCTGTGTGAACTCGTTTGTAGCTTTCTAATTTAGGCATTTTATCAACTCCTTTTTTAAACTCTCTTGATTTATGAAAATTAATTATTTACGAAATTTATAAATTCATAAAAACCTTTTTGTCCCTCTTGATTATCTTTGAATACTCCGGCATCTTTTAACACCTGTTCAAATACTTCTCCAACTGCTTCCTGAACTGTTTCATGAACTGTTTCTTTTGAAAAATATTCTGTTTCTTTCAATTCTTCAGCCCATGGTCTGTGAATTTCTGACATCTCATTTTCTTGATTCAAGAGATATTTTTCAACTTCCAAAAGTTCTGTCTTTAACCTGGCTGGTAAAATTGCAAGTCCCATCACTTCAATCAATCCAATATTTTCTTTTTTAATATGGTGTAGGGCTGGATGTGGATGAAAAATTCCATCTGGATAAATTTCACTTGTATTATTATCTCGTAAAACTAAATCTAATTCATATTTCCCCTCTCGAATTCGAGCAATCGGAGTAATTGTATGATGAAGCTTTCCGTCAGCACTTTTAGCTTTGATTTGAAGACTTTCATCACTATAAACTTGCCATTTTTTTAAAAGTTCATCTGCAGCTTTTGAAAGTTCTACTTGGTTTTTACTTGATAATCTTAGAACAGACATTGGCCAATTCACAATTCCGCAAGAAACTTCTGGAAATTGTTGAAGTTTAATTTCTTCTCGAAGTTCAGCTTTTGCCATCGGAAATTCATAGCGTCCAGCTTGATAATGGTCATGAGTCAAAATTGACCCTCCAACAATTGGTAAATCTGCATTAGAACCAATCATATAATCAGGAAATTGATCTAGAAATCCCAATAAATTATCAAAAGCACGTTTATTAATTTCCATTGGTTGATGTTTAGCATTTAGTAAAATCGAGTGTTCATTAAAATAGGCATAAGGAGAATATTGGAAGCCCCAGTCTTCGCCGTTAATTGAAAATTGAATGATTCGATGATTAGAACGAGCAGGTTTATTTCCTATGCCATAAAATCCTTCGTTTTCCAAACAAAGTTGACAGGCTGGATAAGAGGAAGCCTTTACTAATTTAGCTGCCGCAATGGCTTTGGGGTCTTTTTCTGGTTTTGAGAGATTAATCGTTATTTCAAGTTTTCCATATTTTGTCAAATGACTAAAGGCAATATTACGTGCAATATCTCGAGTTTTTACTTGGTTCACTTGCTGTGCCAGTTCATAAAAATATTGAGTTGCTGCATCTGGAGAAGTCTTATATTTTTCCCAGAAATCATGATTGATTTTACTTGGGCGTGGTGTAATAAAATTCATCAGAGCGGCTTCATAAAATTCATCTTGTCCTTTTTCAATCACATTATTTTCATTTGCAATCGCTAAAAGTTGGTCCATTAAAATCAAGGAATCTTTCTCGTGAGCTTCTTTATCGACTTCTGCCCAATCATTTAGACCAAGAAAATGAAGAAGTTGATTTCTATGATAGAGCTCATCAAGTGGCTCAATCGTTCCATTTTGTAAAGCAAGACTAATAAAATCTTGAATTGATTGATAAATTGACATAAAATACTTTCTAATTTACTTCTGTAAGTAAAGTTCTTGCTTTGTCTTGATTAGTGAGTTTTGGAAATGAATACAAAATTCAAGCACTTACTTTTGAGTGCTTGAATTTGCTATCACTAATTTAATGTTAACTCACTTAAATCACTCATAAAATTTTTTAAATATTATTTGATTTATTCAACATCCAACTTTGTTGAACCAGAACCGATTTGAGCGACGTAAAAGCTTGCTGGATAACCGACAACTTCTTCGTAAACTTGGCCGACGGCTTTTTCAAAGGCTGAAACATTGTCATGAGCAACAAGAGCGATTGCACAACCGCCAAATCCGGCTCCAGTCATTCTGGCCCCCAAGACACCGGCTTGTTTTTGAGCAGTTTCTGCTAAGGTATCAAGTTCAAGTCCTGTGACTTCATAATCATCTTTCAAAGACGCATGTGAAGCATTAAGAAGTTCTCCAAATTTTGTCAAATTACCTGCAACAAATGCTTTTTGAGCAATTTTAGTTCGATTATTTTCATAAACGGCATGACGTGCACGTTTAATTAATGTTTCATCCCCAATCAAATTAGTATTGGCATCAAATTCTTCATTTGATAATTCTCCAAGTGATTGAATGTCCAATCTCGTTTGCATTCTTTTGAGCGCTTCACGTGTTTCAGCAAAACGTTCGTTGTATTTTGATTCTGTCAAAGCCCGCGGTTTGTTAGTATTCATGATAACAATATCATAATCACGAAGTTCAACAGGAACCATCTCATATTTTAGAGTGTTACAGTCCAATAGGATTGCTTTTTTGACTTCACCAAAACCAATAGCGAATTGGTCTAAAATTCCAGAATTAACACCAATATAATCATTTTCTGTTTTTTGTCCTAATTGAACCAATTCAAGACGTGGAACATTTAAGTTAAATAAATCATCCAAAACAACGCCGACTAAAAGCTCAAGTGATGCTGATGATGAAAGGCCAGATGCTGTAGGAATTTCTCCTTTTATCAACAATTCAAAACCTTTGTCAATTTCATATCCTGCTCCTTTAAGCATGACAATCATTCCCTTAACATAATTAGACCAAAGCTCACCATCTTTCTTTTCAACTTCATCTAAATCAAATTCAATGACGCCTAATTTAGGAAAATTTTCTGAGTAAAGTTTGACTTTTTTATCTTCTCTCAGACGAGCTAGTCCTGTTGTTCCAATTGTGATTGATGCCGGGAAAACATATCCCCCATTGTAATCGGTATGTTCACCAATCAAATTAATTCGTCCTGGGCTAAAAAAGTATTCAACTTCTTTTGTATCTCCAAAAACTTCTGCAAATTTTTCTGTTAATGCTGATAATACAGTACTATTTTCTACAACTATAGACATTTCTTCTCTCCTCTAAATTTATTTCTTTATTTTGTATGCAAGCTGTAAATTGTGGTTGCTTGATATTTTTCTCCCGCTTTTAGGCTGATATCTCCAAGCTCTGGAATTTGCTCAGATCCAGGTGATACTTGACATTCAAAAGTAATTCCACCATGGTGCACTTGCTTGTTCCCATGATAAAGAGTTCCTAAATCACCAAAATTTGCTGTAAATATCACAATACTTGGTTGGTCGGTAAAGACTGAAATTGAAGTATCATCAAGCGTTAAACGAGCTTGTTCTTTATCAAGTCCTAACTGGTCTAACAAGAAAGGATGGTCAATTCCTTTAACTAATTGAACTTGTTCCATATTAGAATTGAAGGCATTTGATAATTGTTTTTCCTGACGGAAATCCAAGTCTGTATTTTTTATATCAACGATATCACCACGAACAATTTCTGTTTGGTCTTTTAAAGGAACAAATCTTGAAGCGGCCAGTCGAAGTCCATGATTTTCAACAGATTCACTAGCATCACCATTCAAATTAAAATAGACATGCCCAGTTGGATTAAACACAGTGTCTTTATCAGAAATGGCCTCATAATGAATTTTCCACTTATTGTCATCATCAAAAGAATGAGTTACTGACATTTCTATTTTACCAGGATAACCATTTGTTCCGTCATTAGAAACTAAGGAAAATTTGACTTGAACTTCAGCTCCTAAATCGGTAACTTCATATGTCCAAAGTTTAGTATGAATACTTTCTTCCCCACCATGTAAGGTTTGAGGGCCTTCATTTTGATTTAAGATATAATCTTTCCCAGAAATTTTGACCAAACCATCCTTAATTCTTCCTGCTGTAGGTCCAACTGTTGCACCAGGATAGGCATCTTTTTCTAAATATTCTTTAGCTGAATCAAAGCCTAGAATCAGATGCTTTCCATCTTTTTGCCAGTCAACAATCCGAGCGCCCAGATTTGTAAAAGAAATTGTGACACCTGCTTTATTGGTTAGACTAATTAAGTCACTTCCTAAGCCAAAATCTCTTATTTTAATTTCCATGATATTTCCTAACTATAATGACCTTTAATCAAATTTTAAAAATTCTACTGACAGATTTACTGATGACAGTTTAAACAAATTTCATCTTTTTATTTTCTATCTTACAAAAGCTGTCAGTAAATTATTTACCTATTTTAAACGTTCTTCGAGTTCTGCAACAATTTCTTCGTGACGTTTTTCAGTCAATTTAACTTTGAATAAATAAACTGCTAAAGCGATAATCATCAAAATGGCTGGAACTACAAATGAGTAGAGTTTAAATGTTGCCACACCGTAAGTGTGACCAGCGATATATTTTGAACCTGTCATTCCTGCTGAAATTGCCACAAATCCATAGATACCATTTGAGAAAGCACCGGCAATTTTGTCAAGCAATGGACGCATGGCAAGCGTTACGGCTTCATTACGTACTCCATTTTTCCATTGACCATATTCTACCGAGTCAGTAATTGTCATTAATACTGACAAGAAAACAAGTTGATAGGGGGCAGTTAAGAAGATTAATCCAGCAACAGTCATTGCTACTGAACTTCCTAAAACGAACAAGAGATAACCAAGAAGCATTGAAATGATTGCTCCAGTCAAAACTTTGCGTCGTCCAAATTTTTTAGCTAAAATCGGAAACATTGGAACGAGAATGATTGAACCAATGAATCCGACAATTCCTGTAATTGAATAAAGACTAGCATTTCCAATAACAAAAGTAAAGTTCAAAATCAAAGTTGCTGTTGTTGCCACATAAGCAATGGCAAATAAAATATATGAAAGTGACAACCACATTAATTGGTCATTTTTTAGGAGCGCTTTAAATACATCCAATGTATTTGTTTTGGTTCCTTCTTGACGAATAACTGATTTTTGTTCTTTAGTTCCCCAAGCGGTTACCAAAGCCGAAATTCCTTGGACCAAAGCGGCAATAACACCAAAAGCAAAGAATCCTCTTGCTCCTTGAGCATGTCCACCTTTAGTAAAGAAAATTGTAATTGGAATCGCTAAAATAGTTGCCCCTTGCGCACCAATTGCTGAGCCAAAACGGGCGAAAGTTCCAAGTGTTTCACGTTCAGAATTTTTTTCTGATAGCGCTGGAATCATTGACCAGAATGCAATGTCTTTGAATGAATAAAAGGCATCAAGAATAATAAAGGCAATGATGAAGACAATGGCAAATAATGTACGATTATCACTTTTTGCTAGTCCGAAGAAGTCTGAAAACATGAGCATAATCATCAAAGATGACATAATCCCACCAACAACCAACCAAGGTTTAAATTTTCCCCATCTTGTGTGGGTATTATCAATAATTGAACCAATGATTGGGTCAAAAATAATTTCGATTAAACGAATAATAACGACTAAACTAGTGACTAAAGCAATCATCGCATCCTCATGTGGTGTTCCAGCAAACATTTGTGCCGTTACAAAGGCGATGAAGAATGTACTAATTGAATAATAGTAAACATCATGTCCTAATGCACCAAAAGCGTACGATAAACGTTGTTTCATTTTTCCCTCTTTCATGGGAATCCTCCTTTATACTAAATCTACTTAATTCATAAGTAAATCTACAAAGCTACTGTTTTGCCTTTTGAAACGAGTAATCCTTGGTTGGGAAAACTTTTATTTTGGATAAGTTTTTAAAAGCGAAACAGTCTTCAATTTCATTTTGAAATCGCTCACATTTAGAGTATAACACTTTGATTTAAGAAAGGGTTTCCAATTTCAGCTTATCTTTTGGAAACCCTTTCTATTTTGCTCTTTTTATAAAAAAAAGCTCGATATGACTTGATATCGAAGCTTTATTGTTTTAAAGTATAAATGGAGTAAGCATCAATTAGAACTCTTGATAAAATGGATAATGAGAGTCTACTATGAACATCTAAATCAAAATAATTCACCTCAAGACTACTCTTGTAACCAATCAAACTTATATCCGAAAGATTGGTCAGACTGGTATTAGCATTAACAGTTAAGGATAATATTTTGGGATTTTGTCCTTTGGCAATATTTAGAGCATTTAAAATTTCTACTGTTTCTCCTGAAAGTGATAAAACGATGATTAGGCTTTTTTCATTAACAAAACGGGCATAGTAAGCCATGTATTTTGAATCATCATGCAAACTGACGGGCTTACGGAAAAGTTGCAACTTTTTCATCAGTTCGTCAGCAACGTTTGTTGATAAGCCTCGTGAAAAAATTAAGATTTCCTCTGATTCTTGAATCAACTCCACAGCTTTTTCAATTTCTTCAGCAGAGATATTTTCTATTGTTTTCAAAAGTTCTTCTTGATTTTTAGCAATAGCCCCCAAGACTTCTTTGGAAAAACCATTGATTTCAGGAAGTTTTTTCTCACGAATTGAATATCTAAATTCACCATAACCTTCAAAACCTTTTTTTCTTACTGTTCGATTGACAGTTGAGAGAGAAACATGAGCCAATTCTGCCAATTCTGAAATTGATAATTGTGGAATTTTCTCATAGTTTTCTTGAATAATTTGCCAAGTATAGGATTCAGCATTGGTTAAATTGGACATATTTTTACTCCATTGATTCGCTTGTTGTTATCAAAAAATGTTTTCTATCCTAAAATTATAACATTTGACGCTTACATTTGCTATAATTCCCTGAAATCGTTTTTATTTCTATTTTTAAGGAGAAAGTAATGACTTATATTCCCAATCCCACTCGTTATGATCACATGATTTATCGCCCAGCTGGAAATTCTGGTTTATTATTGCCTGCCCTTTCATTAGGACTCTGGCATAATTTTGGTTCGGTAGATGATTTTGAAAATGCGAGGGACATGATTCATACGGCATTTGATTTAGGAATTACTCATTTTGATTTGGCCAATAATTATGGGCCAGAACCCGGTTCGGCAGAACGTAATTTTGGTCGTATTTTGAAAGAAGATTTCCAAAAAATGCGTGATGAGTTAATTATCTCAACTAAAGCTGGTTATCTAATGTGGCCTGGACCCTATGGAAACTGGGGCAGTAAAAAAAGTTTGCTGGCTAGTCTTGATCAATCTTTGGAACGTTTGGGACTTGACTATGTTGATATTTTTTATTCACATCGTCCTGACCCAAATACACCGATTGAAGAAACAATGGGGGCTTTAAAGAGCGCTCTGGATAGCGGAAAAGCACTTTATGTAGGTTTGTCCAATTATTCCGCCAAAGAAACCGAAGCTGCGGTCTTAGCGGCTGAAAAGTTAGGCTTTAAACTCTTGATTCATCAGCCTCGTTATTCAATGCTAGATCGATGGATTGAAGATGATTTGCAAGAAACTTTGACGGAGGCGGAGATAGGAACAATCGCCTTTAAACCTTTGTACCAAGGACTCTTAACCGGAAAATATTTACATGGTATTCCTGAAGATTCGCGAATGCGTGACCCTCATTATGCAACTTTGCATGATGACAGTCTTACGAAAGAAAGATTGGAACAAGTCCAAGCGCTTAATGATTTGGCTCAAAGTCGTGGACAATCTTTAGCTCAAATGGCCTTGGCCTGGGTTTTACGAGAAAGAGATAACAGGGTTCAAGGCATCACTTCTGCTTTAATTGGCGCAAGCCGTCCGCAACAAATCATTGAAAATGTGGCAGCTTTAGAACATTTGAAATTTACTGACGAAGAATTAATTAAGATTGAAAAGCTCTTATAAAGAATAAAAAAGTTACTGACAAATCTGTCAGTAACTTTTTTATTCTTTATAAAGCTGTCAGTAAAATTAATAGCTCAATCGGTCAATTTTTACACCAGTATATTCGTGAACAGCATCAATTGCATGATGATAACGTGTTAAATAACCTTCTTGGTCTCTATGGTCTCCTTCGTCATCTAAAATAACAACTTTATCCATTAAACCAAACTCAGCTAATTGACGCATCAATTCTTCATGGAATTCATGACGTGATTCTTCCCATTCCATATGACGAAAGCCATCATCAATATATTCTGTAATTGGTGGAATGACTAAAATTAAATCCATTCGTTCATCTGCAATTGTTTTCTTGAATAGAGGTTCAAGCTGCTCGAAATCTTCTCTAGGTAAGTATAATTTAGCGTACACTCTGGTCACAATGGCATCAGTATCTAAAAAGACAATTCCTTGGTTAGCAGGCGAATTGACTTCGCGAGAATTTGCATCATATTGACCTGTAATCATTCGAGCATAGTCATCCATTTTCAACTCATCATCATCAATATTAAAAGCTTCTTCATATTCTCTAGCGTATTCTTCTGAAAACGGGGCATTAATGGAACGTGCCAAACGGCGAACAAGGGTTGATTTACCTGTTGAAGCTGAACCCATGACGGTTACAATTTTCGAAAAATGTCTTCTAAAGACGCGATTAATGTGAGTCCAGTGTTCTTGCGGATTTTCTCTAATTTGTGTGGCTGATAGTGAAATATCATGTCTGTCAGCAATTTCAACAGCATATTGATTCCCGTCAGCTGGAAATCGTTTCTTCAATTCTGCTGCGTATTCTAATTCGCCGACATAAAAAGTGACTGATAAATCTCTCTCCAATGTATTATGATGAATCAATTCAAATAAACGATTTGCCCATTCGTCCCAACCATTAGGCATTTCTGGTAAATCATTTTCATTAAGCATCGAAACTTTAATATTTTCTTCATCATTAAAAGCTTCACGCAAATAACGAAATCGTTTCTCAAGAGGTAAGCCAATTTGAGCACCACGGTCATTATCATAACCAGAAACGACAAGCAAGACCCCGTCATTCAAACTCGCACATTTATAGATTTGTTGCTGATGCCCCGTATGTAGAGGAGCAAAAGTTCCAAAATAAATACCGATATTTTTTCCACTTAATTTTGATTTTGAAATATTATTTGTGAGCATTTCGTTTATATCCTGTTTTCATATCAACAATATTTGTCAATTCCTTACCATTTGCATAGGCATCGAGATTTTTTTCCAATATTTTCATAAAGCGACGCCATGTTTCAGGAAGAGTATAACCGCCAGAAGCATGAGGAGTGATTAATAGTCTTTCTGTATGCCAAGCCCGGTGACCTTTAGGCAATGGTTCTGGGTCGGTCACGTCAATTCCTGCCCCAGCAATTTTTTTAGACTCAAGAGCATCACACAAGGCTTCTAAATCGACATTTGTTCCCCGACCAACATTTAGGAAAATAGCATTTTCTTTCATTAAATCAAATTTTTCTTGATTAAATAATTTATAAGTTTCATGGGTCCCAGGGACACTTGAAGCAATAATATCAGCTCTTGGTAAAACTTTGTCTAGGTCAGTTTCGGCATAGACTTCATCAGCAAATTTTTCATCACCATAAACAGTTCGTTTGACTGCAATGACATGACCTCCCAAAGCTTGAATCTTTTGTGCAAAGTGACTTCCAATATCACCTAAACCATGAACCAATACTGTTGAGCCATAAATAGATTGAATCTGACCAATATTTTCCCAGATTTCTTTTTCTTGTTGTTTTTGATAAAGGTCAAATTTTCTTAGAAGAACGAAAGCCATTGTTAGTAAATGCTCAGAAATCGTAAGTCCATAAGTTCCTGTTGCATTTGTCAAAACTACCTCTTGAGGAAAATTTGCTCCTTGAGTATAACCATTGGTTCCAGCTGATAAAAGTTGGAGCCATTTTAAATTTTTATATTTTGCTAATAAATCAGGCTTTGGCAGACCAACTAATACTTCTGTTTCCAGAAAATCTGATTCTGTCAGCTCTTCTTCTTTTTTAAATTGAAACTGGTAAGCTTTATTTTTCTTGAAAGCCGCTTTTGTTTCATCTGAAAAATTTAACCAAACATTTTCTAAGGCAATTGCTTTTATCATTGGGGCTCCTTTGTATAAAATGAATTTTAAAGACTACTTAAAGAGAATAAAGTCAAGCCTTGTTTTCTTTATCTTCTTTCTTTGATTATAGCACTTTGCCTTAATTTTATAAAAAATAGAAGTTTGACAATTCTGAAATTATCAGTCCTAAAATGATATAAAAGAGAATTTCAGCAAAAATTCTCTTTTTATTTTTATTAAGCTCGTACTGTTTTAGCAAGACCTGTTTTTTTGTCATAAAGATTAATCAAACCTGAGCCATTTTTACGAATCATATCCCCTGCTTTAACCGCAAAAGGAACATCAATATGTAAAAGGGTCATTGGGTTTGGTGCACGGTCAATATGTTCATCTGTTTCTGCCAAACGAAGATTTTTGACCACTGTTTCCACGTGGCGGAATCCTGGGCCATAAAATTCAATTTGGTCACCTTCTGTAATAACATTTCTTTGACGAATTGTAGCTACCATTGTTTCAGCATCAAAGGCAACAACTTCTCCGACGAATTTGTACTCAGGAATTTTACGACGAGCCCCAAAGAGTTGTTTATTTTCATCAGGCGTTCCATAATAAAAGCCAGTGTCTAATTCTCGTTGAGCTACTTTCCATAATTCATCAACTAAGGCTGGTTTTATTTCTTCAAAACGTTCTGGTGATTCCAAATAGGCATCAATAGCTGCTTTATAAACGTTAGAAACTGTTGAAACGTAGTGAATTGATTTCATTCTTCCTTCGATTTTAAGCGAATTAACTCCATTTTCAATCATATCAGGAATATGTTCAATCATTGACATATCAACGGCTGACATTGAAAATTCTTCAGTGACTTCACCAGTAATCGATTTTCTCTCGCCAGCAAATGGCATATCGTATAAATCATATTTCCAACGGCAAGATTGTGAACATCCCCCACGGTTAGCATCACGCATACTCATATAATTTGACAAGACACAACGTCCTGAGTATGAAATACACATGGCTCCGTGAACAAATGCTTCAATTTCAACATCAGTATGTTGACGAATTTCTCTTAACTCTTCTACAGAAACTTCACGCGCTAAAACTACGCGTTCAAGTCCTAAATTTTTCCAGAATTCTAAGGTTTCATAGTTAGTAGCAGACGCTTGTGTTGACAAGTGAATGGCCAAACCTGGTGCTTCAGCAGCGCAGATGGCAATCAAAGCAGGGTCAGAAACGATAACCGCTGAAATTCCTAAATCACGTAATGTACGGAACCATTCGCCCGCCCCTTTTTCATTTCCTTCATGTGTCACCATATTGGCTGCTACATAAACTTTAGCGTTGTGGGCACTTGCATAAGCGACCCCTTCAGCCATTTCTTCAAAGGTAAAATTACCTGCGCGTGAACGTAAGCCATAGGCCTGTCCACCAATATATACTGCGTCTGCGCCATAATCAATAGCGACTTTTAGTTTTTCGAGTGTTCCTGCTGGTGCAAGCACCTCTGGACGTGTTTTTGTAATTGACATGTTTCAATTCTCCAATTTTCAAGATTGTAAGTATTTTGAAAAGGCTCCAAAAAGAAAAATCTTAGTCAAATTTATTGTCAGTAAATTTGCGAGCCAAAACTTCTTTGTTTCTTTATTTTACAGGATTTCTTGCCAAATTTAAACCTTCAAATGTGACAAAGTTCTTTGACATTATGTTGCTTATCTCTCATTTTTACTGACAGAATTATTGATAAAGCTTTTTACATTTCTGTCAGTAAATCCTCTATTTCAACTTTATTTTCCTGATTTTCTCATATCATTTATAACGAAAAGAATAAGTACCCCAATAATCAATATGAGCGTCAAAATTATTTTTTCTCTTGTTCCTGGGTCAAAGAACAAAATAATGAGCCAGACAATCAGTATCAGCAACGGAAAAAAATATTTTTGAAATTTAATCATTATTTTCTCTCTTAAAGAGTTAATTTAAATTTTTATGAATTTTATTTAAAATTAATTATAAATGATTTACGAACCTTTGACAATAGTTTTTTATCAAAAAAAAGCTGTCAGTAAATGAACAACTTCTTTTCTTTTTTTATTTAATGGCATCTTTGTCCAAATCATAGAAACCGTGTGATAGTGTCCGTCCTGCTGGATGTATTTTTCGTATTTCTTCATCTAGTTGGAAAGCCTTAAGTTCTGTAAATTCGCCTGCTTCAATCAGCTTTTTAGCTTCTACAAAAAGTTTGCTTATCGCTACAAAATCTTCACCACGAGTAAAAATTCCATCCAATTTCCAATGGTCATAACCCATTGCTACTAAATCTGAAAGTTCTGTCATCATATCTAAATCATCATTAGCAAAAATATGCGTCCCGTGATTATCTTCAAAGATTGAATAATGTGTATCAACTTTCTTAGGTTCAGAGACAAAAAGATTTCTTTCTCTGTCTTTGCCTGTTTCTTCAGTCTTGATGAAATTATAATAGTTTTGCACCAATGGACGTTTGCTATGATGAATCACTGTTGCACCATAAACTAAAATTTCGCCTGGTACAGCTAGTTCATCGGTCATATCAGCAAGTTCTTCTTTTGGCAATTCACGTGCAAGAACAGCTTCAATTGCCCCTTGTTTGGCCCAAAAATTAACTTGGCGGGCAGAAGCAACCATGGTTGAGGCATCATAAGTAAATGGTAACTCATATTTATCACGTTGCAAAACAAAAATCACACCCGCATCGCCTACTGCAATTCGGTCAGCTTTAATTTCAACTAAGAAATCTAAAAAATCTTTTATTTTTGCCATCATCTCTGTATGCATCAGAGCATTGACCGCGACAGTCACTGTCTTTCCTGCATCATGTGCAAGTTCTGTAATTTTTTGAATCTCTTCGTTGGTTAAGGCAGTTGGTACGCGTAAACCATAATTTTTTTCACCAATGTATAAACGGTCGACTCCAGCTTCGAGCAATGCTTTAGCTTGCTCTAGGCTTTCTGCCGTAGAAGTAATAGTAATCATAGTGATAATTATATCATATTGTTCTCTTACACGTTTTTTCTAATTCATCCTCTTACTAAAATTTACTACTCAAAATGATATTTATTCATAAAAAAGTATAGGTTAATTTTATTTTAACCCAAACGAAACTAAATAGTAATGCATTTAAATTTCGAGTAACGTAAACCTTTGCTTTTTATACTATAATTGATTACATAATATAGGAAAGTGCTAGAAAATTATGGAATTAAAGAATTTAAAAGATTTTTATGAGAAGCAAGAATATGTCGATTATAACGAAAGTAAAAATTTTGAGCAAAGACAAGTCAACAAAAGAATTGAAGAATTAAGCTTCTTCACGAATATTGCTGTTTTCTCAATTTTTCTTGTTTTTACTACTTACATTTTGGTGAGTTTATTGGCAAGCTGGATTGCTATTCCAGTTTCTATTGTTCTCTCGCTTGCTCTTTATATTTCCGTGAAAAAAGGAATTGCTAAAGCGATTAAATTTATGATGAAATAAAAACTGTCTAATAGACAGTTTTTTTATTTTATTCCAATTAAAATTTGCACATGAATTCTCGCTGTTTTTGGCGGATTTTCCTTTGCAAATTTTTTTCTTTCCTCAGAAACTGACCATTCTAATGGACTCATCAATAAGAAATCTTGACGCAAATTTTCTGGAATTTCAAAAGTATAATCAATTGTTTGTTGAGTATTCTTAGGAAATTCTTCTTTAAAACGCTCAATAACTGCTTGATTATCATAATCAACTGGAAATTGATAAACTTCTCGCAACTCACGTAAATAATTTCTGTCAGGAATAATTTTAATGACCCGGCCATTTTCTGTCAGAACTCGATGAAATTCTGCATAATTTGAAGGCGTAAAAATATTCAAAATTACTGACAGACTTTCGTCAGCAAAAGGGAGATTAGTTAAATCAGCTAAGGACAGAAAACTTTTCGTATCTAATTCGGTTGCCATTTCAATTCCATCTTTAGCAATATCAAAAGCAAACTTCGCCCCCGCACCCTCTAGGAGTTCTAAAAATGAACCTTCACCTGTTCCAACATCAAGTAAATTTCCACTGACAAATGATTTTTGAATTTCTGTCAGTAAATTTTGATACATCCCTGCTTGAATTAGGCGTCTACGTGGTTCAAACATTTTACGCGTATAATGCTCTGTGTCAGCTTTTGTTTGTAAAAAATTAACATAACCTTTCTTGTTTAAATTATAAGTATGATTATTTTCACATTTTAAGGCATAGGCTGCCAATTGAAATTTACCATGACAAATTGGACATCTCAACATTTCCACATTTTCTTCTAAAAGTAAATAAGCTTTTTCAATTTTTTTTAACATAGTTCTATTCTAGCATAATCACTTTCATTCTTTTTATTCAAAATAATTCTTGTAATTTTTTTAAGTTAAACAAGATAATCATGTTATAATAATTTTAGTAGATGAAAGGAAGAAATTATGATTATCCGAGAACTTTGCCTTGAAAATTTTACCAAAATTCCTCAAGCGCTTCAAGCCGGCGTTGAGAGAATTGAACTTTGTGACAACCTCGCCGTTGGAGGAACCACTCCTTCTTATGGTGTCATTGAAGAAGCTGCCAAATATGTTGCCGAAAGTAAGACAACTCTTGCTGTCATGATTCGTCCTCGCGGTGGTAATTTTGTTTATAATTCTCATGAACTTAAAATTATTGAAACTGACACCCTTAAAGCTGTTGAAGCTGGTGCCCAAAACATTGTATTTGGTGCCCTTACTCCTGACAATGAAATAGATACTGACGCACTTGAAACAGTGAGCATTGCCGCACAAGGGCTCCCAATCACTTTCCACATGGCTTTTGATGAAGTCACTGATCAAGAAAAAGCAATTGACCAACTTGTCGAATTTGGCGTAGATAAAATTTTGACGCACGGTGGGCCACTTGACCAACCCTTAAATACTGACAAACTTAAAAGTCTCATTGACTATGCTAAGGGTAAAATTAACATTATTATTGGTGGGGGTGTCAATGCTGAAAACTTTGAAAACCTCGCTCAATTAACCGGAACAAATTATGTTCATGGCACAAAAATTATCAAATTATAAATAAAAAGTTACTGACAGACATTCTATCAGTAACTTTTTTATTTATTTTTAAGTCGGAATCTAACATAAAATTTTGTCAGTAAAAAGTTTGTAAGTAATATAATCAAACTCAAGAAAAATGGTCGAACAAAAATTAATGACAGAATCAATTCAACAATTGTCACAAACATCATCACTCTAAAAATAAGCACCCGTAAACCAGCTGTTTTAGCCGCTTTTTTCAGTGGATAAATTCTTGTTAAAAGTTGATAATCAAAAGCCGTTTGTAATGATAAAAGTTGAAAAATAAGCAAATAGTTAAATACAACCACCATAATAATGGCAACAATTCCATTATTAATAAAAATCATCGCTAAAATTGACAAAATAAGTAAACGAATCGTTAAACCAAGATAATCTCCTGAGCGTAAAAAACTTCTTGTAAATAGATACTCATAAGTTCTTTTTGTTTTCGTCAGTAGAAAATCAAGATATTTCCGACGATGACTGTGTGATTTAAGTCCCTTAACATTCGTAAACAGTGAGAATAATCTTAAAGTTCCTGTTTTTCGTCCTTCTTCTAAATCAATCAAGAAAGCCCAATCCAAAAGTCCACTTTTTTGAGAAGACCAAATTTTGTAAGCCAACCAAGCCGCTTTGATTACGACAAGTAAGACGAACCAAAGGACTAAGAAAATAGGATTAAATCTTAATAATGGAGCAGCAATCAAAACCAAAAGTGCTGACACAACTGCTGGAATAATCAAAGATCGGATTAAACATTTTACTAAATATGCCCGAACTTCCATTTCTTTTGTCAGTAAAAAAACTTTATCTGGACTCTCAATAAATGTTGCCAAACGTCCCACAATTTGACTAGCCAAACTGATCAAAATAACTAAAATAATTTTGCCCCATAAATTCAGCTGATGAATTTGTAGAAAGTTAATGTACTGAACTACCAAAGCTCCTAATAAAATCATCAGGAACAAAACAAAATGGTCATTAAAAACATAACGAAGATATTTTATATTTTGCTTATACCAAAGGTTACGTCGTTTTTTAAAAATTTCATTCATTTGACTTTCCTGCCTCTACAACTTCTTTAGAGTTTGGAATATTTCCTTTTGTTAAGGCAAGATAAATTTCATCTAAACTTGCCTTAGGCTGATTAAATTGAGTCCGTAATTCTTCTACTGTTCCAAAAGCAACAACTTGACCTTCATGCAAAACAATAAATTTATCACAGAATTTTTCAGCTGTGGACAAGATATGTGTACTCATTAAAATCGAACTTCCTGATTTTTTCATGTCAATCATCAAGTCAATCAAATCCTGAATCGCAAGCGGATCAAGTCCCATAAAAGGTTCATCAACAATATAGAGCGAAGGTTCCACTAAGAATGCGCAGATAATCATCACTTTTTGTTTCATCCCTTTTGAAAAATTCACAGGGAACCAATCTAATTTATCACTCAAGCGGAAAGTTTCTAATAATTTTTCAGCACGTTCAAAAGCCAAGTCAACAGAAATCCCGTAAGCTAAAGCTGTCACCTCAATATGTTCACGCAAAGTCAATTCTTCATACAAACTTGGTGTTTCTGGAATGAAACCAATTTTTCTACGATAGCCTTCTAAATCTTGTTGTAAAGTTAAGCCGTCTAATTCAATTTGTCCAGAATAAGGAGTCAAAAGTCCAATAATTTCTTGAATTGTCGTCGATTTTCCTGCACCATTTAAACCAATGAGTCCAACTAACTCACCTTCTTTAATTTCAAAATTAAGGTCTTTTAAGACAGGATGCCCCAAATAGCCACCTGTTAGATTTGTTACTTTTAACATACATTCCTCTTTTCAATCTTATTCTATATTTATTATTGAAGTCATTCTTAAAATACGTTGCGCATAGCTCGGATTATCATCATCCTCGGCGATAACTTCTTTTAAGTCATCAAGATTATCTGTAATAATTCCATCTACTCCATTGAACATCTGTTCTCTCATATCCGTTTCGTCATTGACCGTCCAAGCAAAAACCATCTGCTTTCTTGCCTGAGCTTTATCCACAAAACTACTATTGAGTGTTGTGGCCTCCATGGTATAGGCCGACATCTTAGTTTGTGGGAAAAGTAAGTTGAACGGAAGGATGAAACTCACTTTAATCTTAGGATTAATTTTTTGTTCAATTAAAAGGGCATTATAATCTAAAGAATGGATCATAGCCTTATCTTTTAAAAGACGTGCACCATATTTTTTACTAAAATTTTCAACCATCTTTGGAGAATCAAATGGAGAAACTTTAATCTCAACCAGTAATTTTTGGTTAACTTTTTCAGCAGCCGCTAAATAATCATCAAAACTTGGGATTAAAGCCTTTTTCCCATTTTCCGATACAACTGTATTCGTCAATTCTGCTAAGGTAAGTTTTTGTGGCGGAATATCAATTCCAGCTAAATCTTTTAAAGTTGGATCATGGAAAACAACAAATTGATGGTCTTTTGTTTCCTGAATATCCATTTCAACATAATCTGGTTTTGATTTAGCCGTAGCTTCCATGGCTGGAATTGTATTTTGCACCCCATTTTCTTCATCAACTCCCCGATGTGAAATGGTTAAAGGGACAGTATCCATAAATCCTTCAACATAAGTCCAGCTCACTAAAGCAAAAATTAAAACAGCTAAAGTAGAAAAAATTATTTTATATTTTCTTCTAACTTTCGGAGATTTTTTTACTACTTCTGAAATTTCAAAGGCTTCCAAGTCAGCTTCTCTCATCAAGTAACTAAAAAGCATGACCAAACTCAAGGTAGATATAATAGAGCTTCCCAACCAAATCAAATCCAGTATTGACACTGCTCCCACAAGGGCAAAAGAAGTTTTATCCAAATAATCTTGGGCAAAGTAGCCGCCAATAAAAAGAAGCCCCTGCATTATTATACTAAATAAACCGATAAGTCCAAAATAAACAGATAGTCTGAAAAAATTTCTAACTCCTTTTGTTCGTTTTAAACTTTCTTTTATTGCTACTTTCAATGATTGACCTTTTAAAATCATCAGTGGAAGAGTCAAAATTAAACGGGTACTAATCCAAAATGTTATAGCATAAAATAGGAACAAAATTAGCATATTTTGCCAACTTTTAAAGAAAAATTCAAATGTAAAAACAGGAATTTTAATTTTCGACAAAAGTGGCGTACTAAAGACATAACGTCCAAAAGGAATAATTAATAGAAAATAAAATACGAAAAAGACTAATTGTTGAATTCTGACATTTTTAAGATCCGAAATAACTTGCCTAAATAAACTTTTTAAACTAAAAGTTCTCGCCTGAATCAAACGAATTCCTTGAAACTGAACGATGAATTGCAGATAAACCAAAAAGATGAGCACAAATAAGACAACTACGAGCCCCAAAACTCCTAAGAAATGCTGCTGAAGCAAGTTTCCAAGATTATTATAAGAAACATAAGGAATTCCACTAACTCGCATAATAAGCTCAGAAATGGATTCTAAAAGTGGAATAATAACAAGTGTGATGACTATAGTTGCCCCAACAAAAATCGAAAGATATTCAAACCAAAACTTAGAAAACTCTCGCAAATATTTAAAAATCAAACCAAGTGGCCGATTAGCATTCTTTTTCTTCTTAGCTTTTTTTCTCACCATACTCCTAAACTCCCCCATACTTTCTCTAAACAGAAGAATAATTTTCATTACATTATATCAAATTTATAAAATAAAAAATGCTTAAATTTAAGTTATAATAAATAAAAGTTTTATTTATTATAACATATTTGAATTTCCCTTTTTCGGCAATTCCCTTACGATTTAGTAAGTTTCAGCATTATTACTGGGATTTTTAGCTTATTTATAATATAATCTAAGTATATTATAAGTTTTGACTTTGAGTAAAGAGTCATTATTACTACTGGAGGACCTATCAAATGGAAGATTGTATTTTTTGCAAAATTATCGCTGGTGAAATTCCTAGCACCAAAATTTATGAAGATGATGATGTTCTTGCCTTCCTTGATATCACTCAAACAACTAAAGGGCATACATTAGTGGTTCCCAAAAAACATTATCGCAACATTCTTTCAATGACAGGCGAACAATCAGCTGAACTTTTCAGCAAAGTCCCTTTTATTGCCAACAAAATTGTTAATAATCTTCATGCTAAAGGGATGAACATTTTACAAAATAATGAAGAAATCGCTGGTCAAACTGTTTTCCATACTCATATTCACCTTATTCCTCGTTTTGATGAAAATGATGGTTTCGTTGGAAAATTCACTGCTCATGATTATGATTTAGCTGAAATTGCTAAAGAAATCAATGGCCAATAAAAGGACATTACTATGATTGAATTATTTAAAGACTTAAAAAATATCATTGGCGAGTTGTCAGAAGAAGTCAACACGATGAAAGTAAATGTGGAACGTGTTCAAGAAGAAGGTATCAAAGCAGAAAAAGTTGGAAAAGATATTCAAAAAAAAGTAGATGAATTTCAAATTTCCATCCAACCTAGAGTTGAAAAAATTAATGAACTTGTTAATCAAATAAATAAAAGAGTTGAATAATTTCAACCCTTTTATTTTTTTGATTTTTCTTGATGTTTATAAAACTGTCTCCCCCAGAAAATCCCCAATAATTGGGACAAGACAAAACTAACAACTATGACCAGCATTTTTTCGACATCATGATGTTGAATGTAAGTAAAGGTATGTTGTGAAAAATATAGAATACTTATGAATATAATATTAATAATATTCATTCCAATAATTCGCCAATGTCTTCCTTTGGTACTTTCCCAAAAACTGATAAAAAGAATGAGAATGGTAACGACCTCTAATCCAATCAGCGTCAGGTTTAGAACTTGAAAAAGATAGGCAATTGCAAAGATAATTGTTGTATAAGCCCATAGAAATAATAACATACCTCATTCTAGCATGTTTTTTTATATTCTACAATAAATAAAAAAAGAGAAAAATATTTTTCTCTTTTTTTATTGTTATTAGAATGATGCAGAATCAACTTTAACACCAGGACCCATTGTAGTTGTAACAGAAAGGTTTGTGATGTAAGCTCCCTTAGATGCAGCAGGTTTAGCAGCTGCAATTACAGAGTTCAAAGCTTTAAAGTTTTCAACAAGTTTTTCTGTATCGAATGAAACTTTACCGATTGGAACATGAACGTTACCAGCTTTGTCAGCACGGTAGTTAACTTTACCAGCTTTTGATTCTTCAACTGCTTTAGTTACATCCATAGTAACTGTACCAGTTTTAGGGTTTGGCATCAAGTTACGTGGTCCGAGGACACGTCCAAGACGTCCAACAACAGCCATCATATCAGGTGTTGCGATAACAACGTCGAAGTCCAACCATCCACCGTTGATTTTAGCAACGAGTTCATCAGAACCAACGAAGTCTGCACCAGCTGCTGTAGCTTCTTCAGCTTTTGCACCTTTAGCGAAAACGAGAACACGAGCAGTTTTACCAGTACCGTTTGGCAATACCATTGCTCCACGGATTTGTTGGTCAGATTTTTTAACGTCGATGTTAAGGTTGTAAGCAACTTCTACAGTTGCATCAAATTTTGCAAATGAAGTTTCTTTTGCAAGTGCTACAGCTTCTTCTACGCTGTATAATTTAGTTGCGTCGATTTTTTCAATCGCTGCGCGCAATGCTTTACTTTTTTTAGCCATTTCTATTTTCTCCTTGTGGTAATATCGGTTGTCTGTCTTCCTTGTTGCATTTAAAAGTCCGCTCTATTGCGCTCAAAGGAAGCTATTTTCTCGCTCCGTGCCGCTCAGATGAACTAATAGTACTTTATAACAACAAGAGTAACAGCCTTCCACTAAATGTGTGGATTGCATGTGTGACTTTTTCTGAATTTACAATATGTAAATCTCGAAAATTTAGTCGAAGTACGAGGCGACAGGTTCCGAAGCCTACCTAAGTAGGTGAGGGTTCTGTCAACGAAGTAATTCGTCTAAATTTTTAGTCAGTAACAGTGAATCCCATAGATTTTGCAGTACCTTCAATCATTGACATTGCAGTTTCAACTGATGACGCGTTAAGGTCAGGCATTTTAAGTTCTGCAATTTCTTTGATTTGTGCTTTTGTAACTGAAGCAACTTTTGTTTTGTTAGGTTCACCAGAACCTTTTTGAACGCCTGCTGCTTTTTTCAAAAGAACTGCTGCTGGAGGAGTTTTTGTGATGAATGTAAATGATTTGTCATCATAAACTGAGATAACAACTGGAATGATCATACCAGCTTGGTCAGCTGTACGAGCGTTGAATTCTTTTGTGAATCCCATGATGTTAACACCTGCTTGACCCAAAGCTGGTCCAACTGGTGGAGCTGGTGTTGCTTTACCGGCAGGGATTTGTAATTTAACGAGTTTTTCTACTTGTTTAGCCACGATAAATTCTCCTTATATTTTGTTTTCGTGATGTGGTATGATGCTGTATTTTACAGCTTCCACGCCTTGCATGTGAAAATTCACATACCTGAGTATTCTATCAAAAAAAAAGCGCTCTGTCAAGCGCTCTTTGCTTTATAAATCTTGTTTTCTGATGAGAGACAGTCCGAGTAATCCAAAAGCAACTATTTCAACTATTGAAAAAATAATCCCAATTAAACTGGTATTTGACATCATATTTTGACCATGAGTTAACACTACGTTTGTTGAACTGGTAAAGATGGTGACGACAATCCCAATTCCCATTGTAATTCCTAAATAAACAAAAATTCCCCAGAATTTGCCTCTTGTCATAATCACAACGAAAAATAAGATAACAATAGAAGCCAAGGCACCAGCAAATGAATTAAGCAAAACCATCCAAACACTACTAAGTGAAAGAGAGCGAGAGACCATACTCAAAAATTCACTTAATTGCCGGGCATAGACACCTAAAATTAGGAAAAAAGGAATAATCAAAATTGTAAATAAGGCTAGTAAAGTCGAAAGAATTGTTGAAATTAATTTAATAAAATAGTAAGTCATTCGATTTACCCCAGAAGCAATCATTAGTCCTAAGGCTTTATTACTATAATCAACTGATAGTAGATGGAAAGGATAAATGATTTGAAAGGCCCAAATTCCAAGCCCTAAAGCCAAAGTGACGAAAATAGTTAAAGCCGCTAGGACTGCTGCCCCGGCACTATTCTGACCGTATCCAGAGACTGTTTTTCCAATGAGATTGATGATTAGAATTGAATCAATTAATGCTAAAACAGCCATAACTCCAATGACAATCAGCCAGCTTTTATCTCGAAAATTTCGGTAAAATTCCATTTTGAAAATGTTTTTTGCGTTCATCAGTTACTCCCTTTTTTGATAAATTCAGCAAATTTTGATTCTTTTTTAATGCTATCAAAGTATACACCTTCTTCAACAGCATGACGAAATGCAATTTGGAAATCTTCGGGACTGCTGTCAAATTTTATTGTATTTTCTTTAATTTCCACTTGAACACCAGCCCTCGTCAAAAAGTTTTCTAAGACTTGAACATCAGTCACAGAAACCGTATAAGTCAAGACTTCTTGTTGATTTTTCAAATCAAAAGTAGCTGTGAAATCTCCATTAGACAGAAGATAAACTTTATCGCAGATTGTTTCAATATCTTCTTGAACATGGCTTGAAATGAGAATCAAACGTCCTCTTTCTTTGAGTGTAAGCAAATAATCTCTAAACCACTCAACAGATTTTGCATCAATTCCTCGAAAAGGCTCATCGAAAATCAAAATTTCCGCATCATTCATAACCGAGATGAGTAGAATTAACTTTTTCTTCATTCCAAGTGAATAAGTGGCGACTTTTTTTGATAACATTTCAGGAGTTAAATCTAATTTTTCAGCTAAATCGAGCGCTTTATCCTCATCAAACTCTCCTCGTAAACCACCAAAGTAGTGGAGATTAAATAAACCTGTGTAACTTTTATAAAGCTCCATATCATCTAGCATGATACCAACTTTTGTAAGCAATCCTGGATTTTCTTTGATTTCTTGACCATCAAGTTGAATACGCCCCTCATAGTTTGTAATAATATTGGTCAACGTCTTGAAAAAGGTTGTTTTACCAACACCATTATTGCCAACAATTCCATAAATATGGCCCGATTCAAACGCCCCTTCATTAATAGACAAAATTTGTCTAGACTGATATGAGAATTTAAGTTTTTCTACTGTAATTTGCATAAATCTCTCCTTTGGGTCCATTATATCATTTTATTATTTTTTGTTAAGAAAAAATTATGATAATCGCTAAGCTTCTAAATAACTTTCCCAAATATTATCAAACAGGGTAAGATTAAAGTAAAATGGGGCTTGGGTTTCTAAATAAGTCGAAATTTCATCGAAATCTTTAGACTGTTTTGGAAAAAGCGGGTCTTGAAAAACTAAATTTGCAAGACGAGTTGCATCATCTTTTTCTACTGGTGCACGATGGCGCATAAGGTAATTATAAAAAGTCATTTTCTCTTTCTATTATCATTAAGTCGGAAAATTAATTATTTTTCCCATTGTTTTTCCAAAAAATCATGACGAATTTTACTTGATTGGGCATAATCTTCTGGATTTTTTTTGTAAAATCCTTGATGGTAGTCTTCTGCTGGCCAGAATTTTTGAACGGCTTCAATACTTGTCACAATAGGTGAATCAAAATTTCCGCTGGCTTGCAATTGCGCTTTGCTTTCTTTGGCAATTTTTTCTTGTTCTTCGTTTTCAACAAAAATGACTGGACGATAGTTATCCCCACGGTCTTCAAACTGACCAAAAGCATCTGTTGGGTCCGTGAGTGTCCAATAAAGTTCAACAAGACTTTGATAGGTAATTTTACTATTATCAAAAATAATTTCTACTGCTTCTGTATGACCAGTCAGGTGTTTTTTTACTTGTTCATAAGTTGGATTTTCAACATTTCCACCTGTATAGCCACTTATCACAGATAAAATCCCTTCTCGTTCTTCAAAAGGTTGAACCATACACCAAAAACATCCACCTGCAAATATTGCTCTTTCTGTTGCCATTATTTCTCCTTCACTTTGTTTGTCTTGTGAAATATTATAGCATAGCTCAAAAAAAAGTAGCCAATTAAGCTACTTTTTTACTGACAGAAATTTTTATAAGTCATCAGACTGACAGAATTTACTGACAAATGCTTTTAAATTAAGCTTAGTATTTCTAAAGAAGCTGTCAGTAAATTATTCTCCGATTAATTCTGTTCCCTCTGGACTTTGTTTGATTTTTTTAGCTTTCATCAAACCACCAAGCGCTTTTTTGAATTGTCCTTTTGAGATTCCAAAAGTTGCTTTTATTTCATCTGGATTTGATTTGTCATTAAATGCCATTTTCCCGCCCATTGATTGAAGATAAGCTAAAATCATTTGGCTATCAGCATCAAGCATTTCATAAGCACGTGGTTTTGCTGACAGATTTAGACTACGGTCTTCTTTTCTAAAACCAATAACACGAACTTGAAGTTCTTGACCGACACGTGGAACTGAGAAACGTTCATTTGGATGAATAAATCCTAGCATATTGTTGTCAGGCAAATAAACAAATGTTCCTGATTCTTTATTTCGATAAACAATTGCTCGTAAATCTTGGTTTTGCATGTTGTCATAACCAGGACCTGCAAGATTCCAGAAATCTTCATGCCATGCTAAATGACCCCAAATTCGCTCTTTTCTGTCAATAATTAATTTCACATAAAGTTGGTCACCAACTTTTGGCCATTGGTCTTTTTCGAGTGGCAAATCATCAAGAGAGACGACCACATCTTTTCCTGGTAAACCTGTGTCAACAAAGGCACCAAGGTCCTTACGTACAGCTGTTACCGTTCCCCAACCATAATGCTCATTTGTTGCTTTTTGTTCCAAAGTCGTCAAACGACGATGGTCATCTTTATCCACATAAACAAAACCAGTTACCACATCGCCAACTGTATGTTCACCTTCTGTTTTATCTAAACGTAATAAATCTTCTCCCTTTTGGAGAAAATAGAAACGTTCACTTTCTTCCACGATTATCGCGGAGATTGTTTGTCCAATAATACTCATTTGTACCTCTTTATAAAATGTGATTGAGAGACTATTTGTCTCTGTTTAATTGATATTTCCTTCGTAAATCCGTGATTTTTCACCCCAAGGATGATAGCCGTCAGCTAGATAATGAAAATCAAAGTGCTCATAGAAATCAGCAAAATCCGTTGCAAGATAAAGTTTATCAATATCAAAAGTTCTGCAATCTTCTTTTACTGCTTCAATCAACAGACCAGCAAGACCTTGATTTCGAAATTTTTCTTCAACATAAAGTGCACAAAGCCAAGGGTATAAGTCCATTCGACTAATAAAATCATTGCTAATCAGTCCACACCCCGCAATAATTTTTCCTTCATCAACAATCAGATACCACTGAGGAATCTTTTTGTTACTCTCTAAACTATGCTTCAAACAGTCATCATATACAGGGTTACTGTCCGTATTTCCCCATTTTTCCTGAAAAAATCGAATTGCTTCTTTGAGATAAGACGGTTGCTCTCTAAGTTTGATTAGTTCTCTCAAATTTATCCATCCTGACAGATTTTTGATGTAAAAACGGCTCAATGGAGCCGTTAATGCTTTTACAGATTACTTTATTTGTTAGATTGTTCTACTTAGATATCCAACAATTCTTTTTCTTTAATTGATGCAAGACGATCTGCTTCTTTAACCGCGTCATCAGTCACTTTTTGAATGTTGTTTTCAAGATCTTTAAGATCATCTTCAGTGATTTCTTTTGCTTTTTCTGATTTCTTAGCAGTGTCCATTGCATCACGACGGATATTACGGATTGCTACTTTTGCTGATTCAATATATTTACCCATTTCTTTGACAAGTTCGCGACGGCGTTCTTCTGTCAACATTGGGATAACTAAACGAATCACAGAACCATCATTTGCTGGTGTAATCCCAAGATCTGATTCATACAATGCTTTTTCAATATCTTTCAAGATTGATTTATCAAAAGGAGTAACCATCAATACGCGCGCTTCTGGAATTGTGATGGACGCTAATTGATTGAGTGGTGTTGGTGCGCCGTAGTAAACAACTTGAACACGGTCAAGAAGACTTGCGTTGGCACGACCAGCTCGGATATGTCCTAAATCACGTTGTAAACTTCCTAATGATTGTTTCATCCGGTCTTGAGCTGTTGTAACAATTTCGTTTGCCATTTTATTTCCTTTTTCTACTTTTAATTCTTCTATTTATTTTACTGACAGAAATTTTGTCAGAGATAAGTGTTAGTATTTTAATGATTACAGTTATGCTAATATTTCCATCATAGGATAGTCGTTGACGCTTCAGCGTTTACGAATATGCTAGTATTTCCATCAGTAATTTTTTACTGAATAAATTTACTGACAACTTTTTTGTAAGTAAATCTTATTCAACCGTTGTTCCGATTTCTTCACCACGAACGACACGTGTAATATTTCCAGCTTCATTCATGTTGAAAACAACAAGTGGAATATGATTATCCATTGACATTGTTGAAGCCGTACTGTCCATTACTTGCAAGCCTTTGGTAATAACATCCATATGTGTCAAATGTTCAAATTTAATAGCATCAGCAACTAATTTAGGGTCAGCATTATAAACACCATCAACACCATTTTTAGCCATTAAAATGACATCAGCATTAATTTCCGCAGCACGTAATGCAGAAGTTGTATCAGTTGAGAAGTAAGGCGAACCAGTTCCCCCAGCAAAAATGACAACACGTCCCTTTTCTAAATGGCGTTCAGCACGACGACGAATATAAGGTTCAGCAACAGCTTTCATCTCAATGGCTGTCATCACTCGTGTGTCAACCCCAATATTTTCAAGAGCACTTTGAATGAACAATCCATTTTGAATTGTTGCAAGCATTCCCATGTAATCTGCCTGAGCACGTTCCATTCCGGCTTTCTCACCAGTAATTCCACGCCAAACATTACCACCACCGCAAACAATCGCAAGTTCTGCGCCCAAATCATGGACTTCTTTGAGTTCTTCAGCGACAGCTTTTGCTGTTTCAGGGTCAAATCCGAAACCTTTTTCGCCTGAGAGGGCCTCTCCCGAAAGTTTTAACAGTACGCGTTTATATTTAATTTCAGCCATATTGCACCTATTCTATTATATTTTCTCTATTTTACCATAAAATGCTCACGAAAAAAAGACTAATCAAAGCCTTTTTAGAAACTATCATGATGTCAATAAACCCAGATGTCCCAACAACTGAATAAGTAAATAAATCACAAAAAGAATCCCCGCAATCCAAAAGATTAAATTAAGACTTTTAAAACCTTGCCAAATTGGGTGCTTGATTTCTTCTAACTCTTTCAATTTTTCCGGGTCCAGACTGTCAACATGTTTAAGACTGTGTTTCCAAAGAATTTCAGCAGGAATCACCGATTTATTAAGTATCAAATCTCCATTAGGTTCAATCTTGATCTCATTTCCAATCCATGAAACCATTCCCCCAAGAAACAAATTTGCGCCATATGTCTTTTTTAACTTACTCACATCAAAAGGGTTCATCAGCAAATCAATTTGCTCATGAACAGGATAATATCGAACTTGTCCATTATCAAATTCTAAACGTAAACGCACTCCTGGCAACATTTCAGCTTTTGTAACTTTTGGTAAATCCTCCACAACCTTCCCTCCATTCACCCTAATTATAGCGCTTTCTTTTATAGAAGACAAACCATTTGTCAAAACTTTACTGACAGCTTTTTCATAAGTAAAAAAATTTACTGACAGAAATTTGTCAGTAAATTTTATCTAATTATTTAGCAGCTTCAACATCACGAGCAATAACCAATTCTTCGTTTGTTGGCACAACAAGTACTTTCACTTTAGACTCTGGTTTAGAAATGATACCAAATGCTCCACGAACATTTTTACTTTCATCAATTTCCATGCCAAACCAAGAAAGTCCATTAACTACATCAGTCCGAACAGCTGTATCATTTTCACCAACACCAGCCGTGAAAATAAGAGCATCAGCCCCATTTAATACTCCAAAATATTGGGCAATAAATTTCTTGAGACGGTCAACATACATTTCATAAGCAAGAATCGCTTTAGGATTTCCTTTAGCCACAGCTTCTGAAAGATCACGCATATCACTTGAGAGTTCTGACACCCCAAGAACTCCAGATTCTTTATTGAGAATGTCAATCACATCTTGAGCATTTCTAAGGCTTGGGTCGCTCTCTAACATATAAGGAATGACTGAGGCGTCCATTTCACCTGCACGTGTTCCCATCATTACACCAGCAAGTGGTGTAAATCCCATTGAAGTATCAACAGATTTTCCAGCTTCAATTGCTGTAATTGAAGCTCCATTTCCGATATGAGCCGTAATTAGCTTCAAATCTTCCAATGGTTTTCCTAAAACTTTTGCCGCTTCTTGGGCGACATACATGTGTGACGTTCCATGTGCTCCATATTTTCTGATTGAATAATCTTCATAATATTTTGTTGGAATAGGATAACGATAAGCCTTTTCTGGCAAAGTACTGTGAAAAGCAGTGTCGAAAACAGCAACTGCAAGTGCATCTGGTAATAAACGTTGAAAAGCTTCAATCCCTAAAACATTAGCAGGATTATGCAAAGGAGCCAAAGTTGAAAGATTTTTAATCTCAGCCAAAACCTCAGGACTAATAACCGTAGAAGTTTTGAAAAATTCCCCACCTGCAACAACACGATGGCCAATTCCTGTGATTTCGCGGAATTCATGAATTAATTTAAAGTGAATTAATTCATCCATTAATAACAAAACGGCTTGACGATGGTCAACAATTTCTTGTTTTCTAACGTGTTCTTCATTGTTAAATTTAGTTGTTGAGATTGAGCCAGACAAACCAATACGTTCAAAAATTCCTTTAGCAATCACGGTTTCTTCCGGCATTTCGTAAAGTTGCCATTTTAATGACGAGGAGCCTGCATTGACAGCGAGCGTTTTTTCCATACTTACTCTCCTTAATGTATGCGTTTTATTCTTAAAATTATATCATATTTTATGTCTGATTTCATTTCTCCTCCCTCAAGGATTCCCAGAACTTATCATTTTATGTCATTTTAAAAATAAAAAAGATTTTGTTCTAAAACAAAATCTTTTAATTAATTATTTTTTAAGTGCTTCAACATCACGAGCAATTACAAGCTCTTCGTCAGTTGGAATCACAAAAACTTTTACGCGTGAATGAGGTGTTGAAATTTCTCCCTCGACGCCAAAGACATTTTTCTCAGGGTCAACTTCAATTCCAAACCAAGTCAATCCAGAAAGAATTGCTTCACGAACAGGAACCGAATTTTCACCAATACCAGCGGTGAAGACAAGAGCATCTGCCCCATTCAAAACGGCCAAATATTGACCAATAAATTTTTGAATTCGGTCAACATACATCTCAAATGCAAGTTTTGCATCAGTATCTGTATCTTTAGCAGCAATGATATCACGCATATCTGATGAAATACCAGATACACCATAGAGACCAGATTCTTTGTTCATCATATCAACAACACCTTGAGCATCTTTTAACTCAGAGTCATTTTCAATAAGGTATGGAAAAACAGAAGGGTCCATTTCACCTGTACGTGTTCCCATCATTACTCCAGCAAGTGGTGTGAATCCCATCGAAGTATCAATTGATTTCCCACCTTTTACTGCTGTCAGTGATGCGCCATTCCCGATATGAGCAGTGATAATTTTAGTTTCTTCAATTGGTTTTCCAAGTAATTTTGCAGCTTCTTGTGAAACATACATGTGTGAAGTTCCATGAGCCCCATATTTACGGACAGCATAATCTGTATAATATTTTTTAGGCAATGGATAACGGAATGCTTTTTCAGGCATCGTTGTATGGAAAGCTGTATCAAAAACTACTACTGAAGTTGCATCAGGCAGTAAGTTCAAAAAAGCTTCAATTCCTGCAGCATTTGCTGGATTATGCAAAGGAGCAAGAGCTGACAAATCTTTAACTTGTTGCAACACTTCTGGTGTAACAACTGTTGATTTTTGGAAAATTTCACCTCCAGCAACCACACGATGTCCTACACCTGTAATTTCAGTAAATTCCTCTACTATTTTCAATCGTTTTAAATCTTCAAGTAAAACTTCTACTGCTTCTGTATGATTTGGAATGTCAAAAACGCGTTCTTCTTTTTGCTCACCAAATTTGACGGTCACAATCGAATCTTTCAAACCAATTCGTTCGATTAATCCCTTGGCAAGAACTTTTTCTTCTGGCATTTCATACATTTGCCATTTCATAGATGATGAACCAGCGTTAACTGCTAATGTTTTGGTCATTTTTAATAAACCCTCCTTGAATTTGAAATACGGTTAAATTATAACACAATTACAATTCCTTTTGTGTTTTTCGGTCATGATTCACGAGCTTAATTCAAGATGTAGTTTTTAAAATAAAAACCTTTTCAAATTCAATTATTTTCATACACTCTAACCAAAAAAATTACTGACAGAACCTGTCAGTAATTTCAATCTTATAATTTTACAATTTTTGTAAATTCTTCCATAAAGACTTCTAAACTTTCTCTGTCTGTCAGTGAAGACAAAGGGTGAGCAAAAGTTGCATGTGCAGCCGGCCCCTTTTTCAAAACATAAATCGCCTTAGCATCAGCATTAAAAAGTGATTTTGGTAAAGTGATGACAGCCATCACACTTCCATGTTTACTAATCCACTCCTTTAATAGTGGTCCTTGAGGACTTGTCAGTAAATCTTCTGGAGCTAGGAAAATGGCAAAAGAACCCTCTTTTAAATAATTAAATGATTGCTCAATCAAAAGATGATGAGCAAAAGTATGTCCGTCAGTAGTCGCAACTTCAAAATTCTTTGCAACTTCATCATCTGGATAAAAACCAATTGGTAAATCACTGACAACAACGTCTGCAGGTTCCATCAAACGCTTTTGTACTGCATCAATTTGCATGAACTCAGCCTGACTCCCCATAATTTCAGACATTGAAGCAGACAAATCTAAAAGTAAATCATCAACTTCAAAGCCTACATAATCAACCTTTTTATTAAGATTAACTAAAAGCGTTTCAGCAAGATTACCCATACCAGACCCAAATTCAATTAAACGAAGTTCAGAATTTTTATTAAGATGTTCAATAATGAAATTAAAAATTAAACCAATTGCATCTGGAGTCATTGCATGATTGGGCTGAAGTGGTGCGACTTGTGATCCTTTCAACAAAACAAATTGAAAAAGTTTTTGCCACTCCTTATTTGATAAATTTAACTGACGAAGTTCGTCATTATTTACTGACAATTCAACAATTCCTTGGTCAGTATCATCTAAAAAAGCAGCATTTTGTTCTACAAAAGCATCATAAAAATCTGTATCCAATTTCTCAGATAGTAACATAATATTTGCAACAACTAGCTCAAAACCTTGAGCCACTTTTTCCATATCCATGTTTTTTCTCCATTTCTACAAAATCAAAATAAAACTGCCAAACTTTGACAGTTTTATTCATTGCTTGATTATTAATCAATCAATCATTTATTTTTTTCTTTTTCGACTGTCCAACTTTTCCAATTCCATCCAAGCTCTGACCGTTACGACAAGCATCGCCACAATACCGATAATTTCTAAAAGTAATGACCGATGGCTTACCGCCTGGGCCACAGCAAAAGCAAGAACTAGAACTCCAACACCAGCAAAGAAGAAAATGTCCATACTCCGCCGAACGTCTTTGGGCATCATGAAAATATACGCAAAGGCAACTAAAATCAACAAGATAATATAGAACATTTTTCTCCTTTCCAAGTTATGACAAGAACTAACGAAAAATTAATTTATTCATCATCAAACTTTCAATAATTGAAAATCAAGTTTCTCTATTTGATTAAACTTATTTTTTCTTCTTAGTTGATTTTTCACGCATTGCTTTATCCAAAATTTGTTTACGCAAGCGGATTGATTCTGGAGTTACTTCCAAGTAATCATCATCTCCAAGGAATTCCAAAGATTCTTCAAGTGAAAGAATTTTTGGTGTGTTCAAAACAGATGTAGAGTCTTTATTTGAAGAACGAACGTTTGTTTGTTGTTTCATTTTAGTGATATTTACAGTCAAATCATTATCACGACTGTGTTCACCAACAATCATCCCACCATAAACTTCAGTACCTGCATCAACAAAAAGTTGTCCACGTTCTTGAACGTAACCCATTGCGTAAGAAGTAACTTGACCTGAATCCATAGAAATCAAAGAACCACGGTGACGTCCACCGATTTCTCCCTTAACAGCTGGAAGATATTGATCGAAAGTATGGTTCATAATTCCGTATCCACGAGTCATTGACATGAATTCTGTTGTGAATCCAATCAAACCACGTGCAGGAACAAGGAAAATCAAACGCGCTTGACCGTTACCAGTGATTTGCATATCAAGCATATCACCTTTACGTTCAGAGAGCGCTTGGATGATTGAACCTTGGTATTCTTCAGGAGTGTCGATTTGAACACGTTCAAATGGTTCGCAAGCAACACCATCAATTTCTTTGATGATAACTTCAGGACGTGAAACTTGAAGTTCATATCCTTCACGGCGCATTGTTTCAATAAGAATTGACAAGTGCAATTCACCACGACCAGAAACAACCCATTTATCAGGAGATTCAGTGTTTTCAACACGAAGTGAAACGTCAGTTTGCAATTCAGAAACCAAACGTTCTTCAACTTTACGTGATGTTACCCATTTTCCTTCGCGACCAGCGAAAGGTGAGTTGTTAGCAAGGAAAGTCATTTGCAAAGTAGGTTCATCAATGTGCAAGATTGGCAATGGTTCAACGTGGTCTGAAGGTGTAACAGTTTCCCCAACGAAGATATCTTCCATACCAGACAAAGCAATCAAATCACCAGCTTTTGCTTCTTGGATTTCTTGACGGTCAAGACCGAAGAAACCAAAAAGTTTAGTAACGCGGAAGTTTTTAGTTGAACCATCAAGTTTAGACAAAGTAACGCTGTCCCCAACTTTGATTGTTCCACGGAAAACACGTCCAATACCAATACGTCCAACATAGTCATTGTAGTCCAAAAGTGAAACTTGGAATTGCAAAGGTTCATCAGAGTTATCAACTGGTCCAGGGATATGGTCGATGATTGTATCAAAAATATTTGCCATTGTGTGTTCTTGATCAGCTGGATTATCAGACATTGATGAAGAACCATTGATTGCTGAAGCATAAACAACTGGGAAATCCAATTGTTCGTCATCAGCACCAAGTTCGATGAAAAGTTCAAGAACTTCATCAACAACTTCAGCTGGACGAGCAGATGGTTTGTCAATCTTATTAACAACAACGATTGGAGTCAAGTTTTGTTCCAAAGCTTTTTTCAAAACAAAACGTGTTTGAGGCATTGTTCCTTCATAAGCATCGACAACGAGGACAACCCCGTCAACCATTTTCATAATACGTTCAACTTCTCCACCGAAGTCCGCGTGACCTGGTGTGTCCAAGATGTTGATACGAGTTCCGTTATATTCAACTGCTGTATTTTTGGCAAGGATAGTAATCCCACGTTCTTGCTCAAGTGCATTTGAGTCCATCGCACGTTCAGCTAATTCTTTACGAGCATCCAACGTTTGAGATTGTTTTAAGAGTTCGTCAACCAATGTAGTTTTACCATGGTCAACGTGGGCAATAATAGCGACGTTTCTAATATCTTCGCGTAATTTAGTCAATTTTATCATACCTTACTTTCGTATATATCTAACCCATTATAGCACACTTTTCTAAAAGCTGTAAATGCACACGTTTACAAGCCTAACAAAGATTTTTTTACTTCCAAAATGAAAACCCCAAAGAAAAATTTCTAAGGAGTTCTTTATTTTTTTATAATTAATAAAATCAGTAAAAATGATTATGTTGTTAATATTCTTTTATTCTTAAACTGTAGAGAAAGAGTAAAAGAAAAGCAACTAAACCAAATAGAACAGCAATAATATATCCAGCTCCATAAAAGGTTAGAAAGATAGAAAGTTCAGCCCCAAAAGTATTCCCAGATAAACTATGATTAAAAATAATCATAGACGGAAAAGCTATAACTAAGAAACTAATTTAAAAATAAGACTAGCAAAAGAAAAATAGACACTAAAATTTATTTTCCTATAAATGAGAAAAAGTGATATAAGCAACACCAATCCCAAAATGAAACTATAAAAAGGGACTTGATGAAAAAGAAAATAAAAGAAATTTTCTCGACTTTTTTTATAGTCAAAATTCGTATTCAATTTAGCCTGATTTACCGTTGCAGGAAGAAACATGGTTCCTATCCAAATGATGAATGCAAGAAATACTTGCCAAATTTTTATTTTTCTTACCCACATTTTAATCTCCCTTTTTATAGGCATCAATACAAACCAAAACATTAAAAATTAAAAACAAAGCGAAACTGATAAAATAGCCAAAACTATAATCTCCTAGCACCATCAGTCCTCTTTGTATTCCACCAATCAAAAATTGACTAAATGCGAGACCACCATAAGCTCCAAATATAGCAATTGTGATTAAAAGCGGAATGACTTTTTTATATCTTACATACCGCTCATTTATTGTAAAATAATTAACCAATAGTACAATCAAAACAACGAAATAGAGCCGCAAACCATATTTAACAACATATTGAAAGCCCAAAAGTTGAGTATTCTCAAAGTGATTATTAGTCGCTGGAAAAAAAGGAAGAAAGAAGCTGAGCAACCCTAAAATAAATGTAAATACTATATATTTTTTCATATCTATCTCCTAACTAAATTAATAAGAAAATACTAAATTATTAAGGGTTACTGACCATTTAGAATGAGTTCCTCTTTTTAGATTAACTGTATAACCTACTTCCCCTCTTGAACCAGGAGTATTCGAAACAGCTGTATAACCTGTTGATACACTCCAAGACGCTGAGGTGCCTTTTCCCCATGTATGGTCTTGCGACGGATGATATTTTTGTTGTACTCTTATACTAGATGAGGTTACCTGAATTGACGAATCAGCAATCGTGTAGCCGCCCGTAACTTTATAAATATTCAACTTATTATCATTATGTGAACCCGTTACTGTCCAGTAAATTTCTTCTTTAATCTTTACGCCATATGTTGAATCCCATTTAGATGTTGTTGAAGTATCATAAGTTGTAGCAGATACCTTAGTGCCAAAAAAATTCCCCAATATGTTTATAGCCAAATTATTATCTGAACTTGCTTTATCATTACTAATAACTTGAGCTTGAGATAAATCAGCAGTATAAGTTGTCACTCCTTTTGTATTGTCTCCATTATCAATAGTTACTTGACTATCCACCGTTACAGGCGCTGTCAAATTACCACCACTTGTACTCTCTAGCTTCACGGCTCCCTTCACAACATATTTAACTTGCTTTTTCGTATTCATAATAATTTTATCTGCCTTTTTAGGTATATTCAAATTAACTTTCCCATTTTTAGACACATCAACATTAGGTGCTAATGCACCATCTGCTTTTACAGCAAATCCAGTTGCAAATAATACACTGACAACAAGTATGCCAATAATAATTTTTTTCGCATTCATAACTAAATCCTCTTTTCTTAGTCTGTAAGTTACTAATCTAAGAGCTAGTCTTTAAATTATAACTTACTTGATGTTATATTTTTCATTAAAAAATTACCCACTTTCTTTTTGCACGATATATCTTTGAGTTGATATTGAACTTTATTAATTTTCCATTGGTCCTCCCTCTCTTTCAAGATTTATTTCTATCATTATTCATACTTTAATCGTAAGCCTTTTCATTTTCGTTTACAATATTTTTTTGCACAATTTCATCATTTTTGTGACGAAATCAATTTTTTTGTGATGAAATTGATATTTTCATTGTAAAAAGTAAAAATCCCCCCAATATATTACCTCATCTGGACAATTCAACAACCTCATCTGCCATTTCCCAAATAACAGGATTATGCGTAGCGATAATAATAATCCGATTTTCATTTTTCATACTCAAAAGCAGTTTCATCACTTCTTCACTATTCTCAGAATCTAGTGCTGCTGTTGGTTCATCCGCCAAAATAACCGGTGAATCTTTCAAAATCGCTTTAGCAAGTGCTACACGCTGTGCCTCACCACCTGACAATTCATAAATTTTTTGATTGAGTTTTAAATAGGCTACATTAACTTGTGCCAGAGTTTCAAGCTTTTTTTCTTGTTTAGTTTTCTTGGATAACTTTTGATTAATCAATCCCAAATCCAAATTTTTATCAATCGTTTCATTTTCAATCAATCCAAAATTTTGAAAAAGATAAGACAAATCATTTAGAAAATAGGAATGTTTCTTGATTTTTGATAATTCTTTTCCCTCATAAAGAATACTTCCCTCGTAGGATTCAAGTTTAGCAATCATATTCAGTAAGGTTGTTTTACCAGAACCTGATTGACCGATAATGGCATAAACTTTCCCAGCTTCAAAGGTTAATTTAAAGTTATCAAAAACCTTTCTATGTAAAAATTCTTTAGTAATATTAGTTAATTCAAACATCTATTCTCCTTTCAAACTATTTATTTGTCCATTTTCAAAATTCTTCATTTGAACAAGTAGGATAATGAGCGAAATAAACCACAAAGCACTTACAACAAAAAGAGAATATAAAAACTCATTGCTGATTATTGTCAATGTTGGTAATAAAATCAAAAGTAATCCTAACTCTACAAAAATGAACCGACGATGAATTCTCAAGTTGGGCATTCCAGAAATA
This sequence comes from Lactococcus sp. S64, assembly GCF_016516525.1. Classification (NCBI taxonomy): domain Bacteria; kingdom Bacillati; phylum Bacillota; class Bacilli; order Lactobacillales; family Streptococcaceae; genus Lactococcus; species Lactococcus sp. S64. Next base: position 104,246 of record NZ_JACVUQ010000005.1, read on the forward strand.
AATTTTATTACAATTGTTCTTCTGAAATGAGTAAAGTAAAGGACATGGAGTAAAATATAGAAAAAACTAATGACAATAATCGTTATAATGGCTGATATGATTGCCATACTTAAACTCTCTTTTACAAGATTTGTCTGTGCTTCATACTGTCCATAGGCATTAACTAAATAATGAACCTTATCGTATAGTCCCAACTCTTTCAGCCTATTAAGCGTTTGTTCTTTACCTTTCACAAAAAAGTAATCATTATCCCCTGCCCACGATAGACCAGTTTCTTCTCCTGATGATTTCGGTGTTATCACAATAATAATTGGGTCAGAGATTTCTTGCTGTGTTGTCATTTTCTCATCGGCCACATTGTAAATAAAACGTTTTTCACCATTTAGTACTTCTTCAACGTATTTTGCCTTCATCTTAGTCTCTTTTTTACCGTTTTGTGTGGTTTCCGTCAATGATTTATTATATTTAGTGATAAGTTTTTGACGGTTTTTCATTTGATTTTTCGGTATCAAAAGAGCGTATTCTCCAAGTTTAAGATTAGAAAAGTCTTCTTTAGTCTTGATATGTTGTGCTTTCAGATAACTTGGTGTAACGAAAAGTTGGTCTTGGCTACTTTCTTCTGGTCCAGCAAATAGGTCATGTCTAACGAATATCGCATCATCTTTCGTTACTTCAATATTATAAAAGTTCCACCATGCTTTTGCTTCTTGATTACTCACTTGCAAATTAATAGAGGCATAGGGAAACGTATAATAATCTTTTTGCTGTTTCCATTTATCTAAGTCGGCTTCCTGTTTTTTTAATTCAATTTGATTATAGTGAATTCCCGATAGACTTGTGACAAGGACAAGACTCACAGCAAATTGCATCAAAACCACAAGAACCATCAAAGCGATTGTCGGTAGTTTCCCTTTGATAAGTGAATTAAGCTGACTCCGAGAGAGGATAATCATGATTATTGCACTTACTAAGCATGACAATAGCACAAATATCAGAGAAGAAAAGAAGATAGAAAATAAAGCAAAAATGTGAAGTGACAAGTTGCTTAGACCAGTTATGAGCAAGTAACTAGAAGTCCCTATCATAGCAATAATCGTCAAAATTGAGATAAACTTTATATCACGAATACTATCTGAAAATACCGTATTCAACAGTTTCTTTCCAGACAAAAGTTCTATTCCTGATTTTCGTAACTCTGAGATTCTTACAAAAATAGCTAAGCCGACAAAAGCCAGAAAAACGCTTATCAATAAGGTTACAGCCTGTGGATTACCATAGATGTTGTAATATTCCCCAAGAAGTGACATGTTTGGAATATAAGATGCTGTTACATGAAATTTTTGATTTAAATATTGACTAAACTCCTCAGATTCTTTCTTTCCAGAAAAAATGTTGTAAGTCCCAAACATACCAAGTGGGTCGTACTCCTCTCTTTTCTCTTTTGGAAGTAGAGTCATATTACTTGCAAGTTTCCCTTTCCCAAAAGTCATATAAGTTGGCTTGAAATCTCCTGAACCGTTAGGTGTGACAACATCCATAACGATAAAGACATCATGTTTTCTTGCATAGTCATCCACATCTTTGATAACTTCACGAGGACTAGGAATAGTTTCTGGATTTTGCTTCTCATTATTTGCAATAAGAACGGCATTTGGCAATCTTTCTGCGATAATTTGCTGGTCTTTTCCTTTTATATTAATAATATAAAAGACTGTGACTAAAATTGTAGCCACAGCCAAAAAAATATATTTTATTTTTTTCATTGTGGCCCCCAATGTTTGCTTTTAACTATACCGTTGCTATGGTAGAAAACCACACTTTCTCCCCAACGAGTATTCAACCAGGCATAGGCTTGCTGATTGGCATGAGCTTCTCCTGCTATTGTCCCTCCATATCTAGTCCGAAAAGCTACTTCAGCCCAATGATTTCCATAGTTATTCCAATAAGCGGCATAAGCTCCCATACCGTACTTCTTATCATTGGTTGAACCTTGAGAATAAGTTGAACGATTAATAGCGAAAACGGGACTGACTTGAAGAATAGTCACACCGAGAGTCGCAAGGATAAGTGTTGAAACAAGTAATTTTTTAGTTTGCATTTTTCTACTTCCTTTCTAAAAATTTTTAATCTTTTGTAGAACTTTTTAAAAATTCTACTACAACAAAATTTTTAGTACCTCCTTTCCTCACTTTGAGGGTGTACAAGCCTCTGGTCGAATTCGTTTGTTTAACATTTTTAAGTTGATGTTAAATTTCTATATTTCGATTGTAAACCTTTTCACTTTTGCTTAAAATCTTTTTTTGCATAATTTCATCATTTTTGTGACGAAATCGCATTTTCTGTGATGAAATTGAGTTTTTATCAGGTAAAAACAAAAATCACCCTAAAAAAGAGTGATTATTTTATTCGTTTTGAATGTTTTTTGAGTTCCTTTAACTCTTTTTTGCAAACCTTTGGTGCCTTGATTTTTTTCAAACTTTGTACAAAGCATAGCGTCAATCCATCTTCTTCTATTCGACGAATTTTATTTGTATCAACGAGTAAACCGCGTCCAAGTGCAAGTAAATTGGGAATTTTCTTTTTTACATCAGAAATCGTACCACGAACTAAACATTCATTATCTTTTGTGATGGCTCTAAGATAATTTCGATGTGTTTTGTCCGCTTCAATATATAAAAGAGAATCTATCGAAATTGGATAACCACTGATTTCGACAATAGTTAGCTCATTTGTAAAACAGTAGAGCAACACTTTCTTAATCATTTCTCTAACTTCAGTATCAGAGTCACTGGCCACAGTCATTTGAGTCCATAACGGAGAGGTAGTAAAGTTCAATAATTCATCTTTTAAGTCAGGATTATCAGTATAAATAAGAAAAAATGCCTTACTTTCTAACTTCTGTATTTTTTTCAGTATTTCGAACTCTTCTTTTTGTACAATTTTTATAAAACAAGTCTTAACTTCATTAAGGTAAATTTGAAGAAATTTATAGACATGCTGATGATTATAGAATACCATTGTTGCATCGATCTCGTCTTTTATCCCAAGTTCTTTTTCATTTTCAAGAACAAATCGCTCCAAGCGATTTACTGCATAAAAGTCCGCATCAATCAAAATTCTATTCATTTATTTACCTTCAACAAGTAAATTTTAACTATAATCTTATTCCAAAAGCATCATTACCATTAAATATCTTTTTAGTTACGTTTTCAAATTATATTGTATTATACCATTTTATAAGCAAATTCTGCACTATTCTCTCTCTTTTACATATAGCTTGGACTTGAAAGCCTTTATCAAATACGGTAAAATGTAGTAATGAAAACTCTCTATGACGTGCAAGAAATGCTGAAAAAATATGGATATATCAATCTTTTTCCAGATCGTTTGGATGCGATTGCTTTTATGCAAATTGAATTAGGAAAAATGCTTGAATCAGGAATATTTCAAAAAAGCGACCATGACTATTTGACTGCTCGCTTGATTTTAGCACGTGAAGAGAGAATTGAAAAGAAAAAATCTACGACCAATAAAAAATGATTCTTTTTTTTATTGTCAGATTGGAGAAAAAAACATGACTGCAAGTAAAATTATCGGTATCGACCTTGGTGGAACTTCAATTAAATTTGGAATTTTGACACTCGATGGTGAGGTTCAAGATAAATGGTCTATCCCGACAAATATTTTAGAAGATGGAAAACATATCGTTCCTGATATTATTGAATCAATCAACCACCGTTTAAGCCTTTATAACTTGGACAAATCTGAATTTCTTGGAATTGGAATGGGAACACCAGGTTCAGTAAATATTTCTGAAAGTACCGTAAAAGCTGCTTTTAACTTAAACTGGGCAGATACTCAAGAAGTAGGTAAACCAATCTCTGAAGGTGTTGGTCTTCCTTTCATTTTGGATAACGATGCTAATGTTGCTGCTCTTGGTGAACGTTGGGTAGGGGCAGGTGAAAACAATCCTGATGTTGTTTTCATTACTCTTGGAACTGGTGTTGGTGGCGGAATTATCGCTTCAGGTGAGCTCGTTCATGGTGTTGCCGGAGCTGGTGGCGAAATTGGCCACATTTGTGTTGACCCTGATGGTTTTGAATGTACTTGTGGAAATCGCGGTTGCTTGGAAACAGTAACTTCTGCAACAGGTATCGTTCGTTTAGCTCGTAAATTCGCTGAAGAATACGAAGGTGATTCTACTATTAAAGCAGCTATTGACAATGGTGATGAAGTGACTTCTAAAGACATCTTCTTTGCAGCTCAAGAAGGAGATCACTTCAGCTTATCCGTTGTTGATAAATTTGCTTATTATCTCGGTTTTGCTTGTGCAAACCTTGGTTCTACTTTGAACCCTGCTTCAATCGTCATCGGTGGTGGTGTTTCTGCTGCTGGAGAATTCTTACGTGAAAAAGTTGAAAAATATTTCACTAAATATGCCTTTTCAACTGTTCGTAACTCAAGTAAAATCAAACTTGCTGTCCTTGGAAATGACGCTGGAATTATCGGTGCCGCAAGTCTTGCTCTTAAATTTAAAGGAGAATAATTTTGGTTATTATTATCATTGATATCATTCTTGTTTTAGTAATTATCGGAATGTTTGTCTATCCTCGTTGGAATCTTCGTCGTAATGCTAAACTTGTTGAAGAAGCTGAGTTTGCTCGTTTAATGCCTACTTCTCAATTAATTGATATTCGTGAAGCAAAAGATTTTCGTATTAAACATATTCTTGGTGCACGTAATCTTCCTGCTGGACAAATTGACCAAAGTTTAAATGCCTTAAGTAAACATAAACCTGTACTCATTTATGAAAATGGTCGTCCTGTTGGCGGAGCAAAAGTTGCTAAAAAACTAAAAAAAGCTGGCATTCCTGAAGTTTATATCCTTAAAAGTGGTTTGAATTCTTGGAATGGTAAAACTAAATCTGGTATCTAATTACTAATCGTCTTATTAGTAAATTTCAAATAAAAAAACTCTCTATCATTAACTGACAGAGAGTTTTTTATTTATAAAGTAATTAACCTACTTCAGCTTCAATCATCCAAAGTGTTTTTTCAATATCTCCAAGAGCAGTCGTATATAAGTCAACTGTCACATCATCACCATCATCACCAGCAATTTTAATGCCATCTTTGAAGAGTTGAGTCAAATATTTGTAAGCAACAATCAATTCTTTCACACGTTCTGAATTAGATTTTCCCCAAATGGCGGGAGTCATTTCAATTTTAGAATTTTTATCAAATTCTGCTAAAGTTGAAACTGGAGAACCACCAATAGTGATTAGACGTTCTGCAAATTCGTCCAAATGTTCATCCAATTGATCTTTCAATTCATCCATTTTTGGGTGTAGGTAAAGAAAACCCGGACCACGCAAATACCAGTGGATTTGATGAACAAGTGCTGATGCTTTTGATAAATCAGCAACTGTTTGATTTAAAACTTCTTGTGTGTGTTCATTTGACATAACTAACCTCCATTTTTTAAATATTAAATGTCATAAAGGAACTTAATATTAACTTTTCTATAAATATATTATAAACCAATGAGATTTTTTTCTCAAATGATTTACTTATTTTCTTTTTTCGCTATATTTAAAGTTACAATTCTTCATTTATTTCGTATAGACTAGTATGGACATTTTATTTATATTTGTAATTGGAAGTATTTTTGGCTCCTTTTTTGGCTTAATAGTTGACCGTATTCCACTAAGAAAATCAATTATTTTTGGACGCTCACATTGTGATTCTTGTCAGCAACTTTTAGCCTATCGTGATCTAATTCCTATTTTTTCTCAAATAAGCTCTGGCTCACATTGCCGTTATTGTAAAAGTAAAATTCCATATTTATATGTTTTTTTGGAGTTCTCATCATCTTTAATTTTTGTTTTAGCTTGGGTAAATTATCTTAAACCTAGTCAATTTTTACTGATTATTCTTTCACTAATTTTATCTGCTTTTGATTATCGTCAGCACAGTTTTCCTTTTGTTATCTGGTTTATTTTTGCACTCAGTTTTATTTTAATATTTCCTCTTTCTCCCCTTTTCTATTTTTGGCTTATTTTAGCCGTCTTAGCTGAAAAATTCAATTTAAGAGTTGGCAGCGGTGATTTTTTATGGTTTTTTACCGCTTCATTTTCTCTAACTTTCTTAAACGAAATGCTGCTCCTTCAAATCGCTTGTTCACTTGGTATCATTTATTATCTAATCACAAAAAAACGAGTTGAAATTGCCTTCATCCCGTTTCTAACTATTGCATATCTAATGTTGCTTTTTGGGCACCAAATTCTGTCACCGTAACCCCTAAAAGCCTTACTCCTAAACTTTCATCATATTCAAGCTCTTCAAATATCTCTTGTGCTACTTCTGCAATTTCTTCTGGACTTTCTAACTTTTCTGCTAAAGATTTTCTTTTTGTCAATGTTGTAAAATCAGAATATCTCAATTTTAAAATGACAATACTTCCTTTTAATTGATGACTCTTTAATGAGTCGGAAACTTTGCCAGAAATTTTACTCAACTCTGCTTTAATATCATCCGGAAGATATAATAGTTTACCATAAGTTCGTTCTTTTCCAACTGACTTTCGCTCACGGTAATTTTTGACTTTCGAGTTATGTATTCCATTGGCCTTTTGATAAAGCTCCCAACCATAAACTCCGAATCTTTCAGCTAAATCAACTGGGTCTGCTTTTTGTAAATCTCCCCCATTAAAGAAACCTAGTGCGTGCAATTTAGGAACTGTCGCTTTTCCAACACCATGAAATTTTTCCACCGGTAATTTTGCTAAAAATTCTAATGCTTCTTCTGGCATAATTAAGGTTAAGCCATGGGGCTTTTCATAATCAGATGCAATTTTCGCTAAAAATTTATTATAAGAAACTCCTGCAGAACAGGTTAAACCTAACTCAACAAATATATCATGCTGAATCAACTTAGCAATTTTAATTGCTGATTGAGCACCGATTTTATTTTCTGTTACATCTAAATAGGCCTCATCAATTGAAGCTGCTTCAATATCATCGGTATAACGTTTAAAGATTTCACGAACTTGTTTACTTACTTTTGTGTATTTTTCATAGTTTCCTGAAATAAAAATAGCTTGTGGGCAAAGATCATAAGCTTCTTTAGCACTCATTGCCGAATGTATTCCAAAAGCACGCGCTTCATAAGAACAAGTTGAAACCACGCCACGTCCACCTGTCTGTAATGGATTTCTGGCAATAACAACCGGCTTACCTTTTAAACTCGGATTATCACGCACTTCAACAGAAGCAAAAAAGGCATCCATATCAATATGAATGATTTTTCGCGAAGTGTCATTGATGAGTGGGAAAGTTAACATATTGCTATTATACAAGAATTAGTTTTCAGACTCAATAGATTGATTACAAAAAAACTCTTAACAAGTAAGAGTTTTAATTTATAAATCAATAATTTGGTATTCATAACCCTGCGACTTCAAAATTGTAAAACAAGCATCCATCGCAAAGAAAATAGTTTTGGTATTATCATTAGGATGAAAAGTTTGAATTTGATAGTCATCTAGCATTTGTTGGTCAAAATAAATATGCATATTATTATAATGTTTACCAACAAGTCCAAAAAGAGAAACAATTCCGGAGTTTAATCCAAGCATATCTTCTAGTCGTTCTTCCGAGACAAAGTGAAGTCTCTTCACTCCAATAATTTCTCCCAAGCGATTCATATCAACCTGTTTAGCATCATCCATAATTATCATATAGAACTGGGTAGACTTTTTATTGGCTAAGATTAAAGTTTTGGAACGACAACCTTCATAATCTTTAATGTAGTTATCCGACTCCTCAGTTGAATGACTTGCTGGATGTTCTACTATATTATAAGGAATTTCAAGCTCAGCTAATAATTCCTTAACTTCTGAAAAAGTTCTCATCAATTCTCTCCTTTATTCACTTTTAGAAAAATACCGATAAAATTAATTTATATAAGACAACTTATTTTTATATTTTGTTTAGTAGCCTAGTAATCCCCGAAGATCTAAAGCTGTTCCTGATTTTGCGCCACAAATCAAGACCAGAATTGCTAAAACTCCTAGTAAGGCCACAATGAACATTCCTGCCCATTCCTTGACTGATATTGCTTGTCGACTTTCTTTTTTCGCTTTAATAAATAAAATGAAACCAATCGTATAAAGAATCATCGCCAACCAAACATATTGCCAACCTGAAAGATAAAGGGCCAGAGCTTGAAAAGCAAAGGTGAAAAATCCTATTAATATATTTTTAATTGAACCTTCTTTAATCCCAATTTTAAGAAGATAAGCTCCAACCAAAGCATAACAAATCATAATTACAGCTGTTGCCATATAAATAAAGACATTATAAGCATTGGCTACAAAATATGTAATGATAATAAAGATTTGAATCATCAGCTGAGTAATAAGCAAAGAATTACTTGGCGCATGATATTTATTCAGCTTACCAAACCAACTTGGCAATAGTTTTTGCTCTGCCAATTGTTGTGTCGCCTCAACTGGTAACATTGTCCACGAAAGCCAAGCTCCTAATAAGGAAATCATTAGTCCAATTGCCATCAGACTTCCGCCCCAGCCACCGACCATCTCGTTAAGAATATAAACTAAGCCTGGTGCTTTAACATTTGCCAAACTTGCCTGGTCCATATAACCATAAGGAAGTAATGATAAAAGGACATAAATGACAAGCAAAACTGCTAGACCAATAATTGTCGCTTTAGCTGTATCCGATTTTTTCTTTGCCCGATTTCCCATCATCGCTGCGCCTTCAATCCCGACAAATACCCAGACCATGACCATCAGCGAGCCTTTAATTTGATCAAGGAGTCCACCAGCAGTCATCGCATGCCAAACTAGGCTTTTGACTGACCCATCCGCAGCTAGATTGCTTGTGAAAGTTTGCCAAAAATGTTGAGTGAATACATCAGCTTTAAATAGGATAATCCCTGTGATTGAAAATACAACTAAAGGAATGAGCTTTGCAATCATAACAACCGCATTTACAAGGGCGGCAGTTTCTACTCCTCGGTCAACTAGAAACATTAATATCCATGAGATTATTGAAACAATAATTACTGATAAAACAGTCAACGAACCATTGGAATTAGCAAATTTGCCAGGGAAGAAATAGTCAGCAGATGTCATCATTAAAACTGCAAAACCAATTGTTCCAGTCCAAGCTGAAATCCAGTAACCCCATCCTGATAGAAAACCGATAAAGTCTCCAAACCCTTCTCGAGCATAGTCAGAGACTCCCGAAAGTTTGGGTCTAATTGTAATCAGTCGATTAAAACTCAAGACAAGCATGAAAATCCCAAAACCAATAAAGAGCCATGAAATCATGACTCCACCGGGTGTTGAACCATTGGCGAGGTCATTAGCAAGATTGAAGACTCCACCTCCAATTGCTCCAGAAATAATAATTGCTAATAGTGCAAAAAGGCTAATCCCTTTTGTTTTCTTGTTTTCCATTTACTCACTTTCTACTATTTAATCATAAATTTCCTATAATTAAATTTGTATAATATCATTTATAAATATAAAAGAGTCTCTTGAATATAGAGACTATTTTATATTCTTCAATTATAATTATACTATCAGTTCTTTATTATACACTTTTTATACACTTTAGTAAAACAGAAATGTATTTTATAAAGAATATATCAAACCTGATATTCTCTCAAAAATTCAGATAAGAGTTTAAGGCCTTGACGTAAGGTTGTTTCATCTGTACAATACCCAATCCTAGCATAGCCTGGTAAATCAAAACGATTTCCAGGAATAATTAGGACACCTTTTTCACGAAGAAGTTGGATTGCAAAATCTTCAGTTTTTGTCGGATCAAGTTCTTCAAATTTAACAAAACTTACAGAGACTGCATTGGGATAAACCATTGAGACTAAAGGTTCATTTTCCACCCATTCTTTCAAAATTGATAAATTACCTTTGACAATTTTACGAGCTCGTTCAAGTACTTTATCTTTATGTTTCAATACTAAAGCCGCTACGGCGTCATCAAATACTCCGGTACAAATCAAGGTATAATCCCGAATTTTTCTAAATTCATTACAAAGGTCACGGTCTTGAGTGGCTACCCAACCCACACGAATTCCTGGTACAGAGTAAGTTTTAGAAATAGAGTTAGTTGATATTCCTTTTTCGTATAAATCAGCAATAGGTGAATAAGGCGTTTCTTCATCTAGTGGAAGATAAACTTCATCACAAAGAATATAAGCATCAACACTGCGTGCAATTTCAACCACTTCTGACAAAAATTTAGGACTCATGATTGCTCCAGTGGGTTGGGCCGCATTGTTTAAACAAATAAGTTTTGTATTACTTTTAACTAAACGACGTAATTCTTCAATTTGTGGCAACCAATTATTTTCTTCTTTGATATACCAATAATCAACTTGGGCACCTAATGTTTTAGGCCAATCATACAGTTGTTGATAAGAAGGATATTGAGCAATCACATGATCGCCTTGACCAATTAATCCTAAAATTGTAAGGAAATTTGCTCCGGTAGCTCCATTTGTAGATAAAATATTATCCTCTGGCACTCTTTTATAAAGTTTTGCCACTTCTGATTTAAAGGCTGGTGAACCCTCAATCCAACCATAACTGAATTTTTCTTTCATCATCTGTGACATAAAAGCTTCGCCATTATCTTCTTCAAAGGCCAAAACTTCTTCCAAAGATAACGAATCAATGGTTGACTGAGCAATATCAATCGTTGCAGATTTTTCCCAAACATTGAGCCAGTCTTCACAACCAAATTGTACAAGTTCCATAAGTTTTATTTGCAAATTTAAATATTTTTTTAAAAAAAATCATTTAAATTTGTCTTCCTCTCTTTATTTTTTTACTGACAGATTTAGTAATCATTTACCTTAATATTTATCGCCGATACTTACATCTTGTCAGTAACTTTATCAATATAAATCGTTTACATGTTAATTGTACAATAATTATTGATAAAATATCGGAAAGTTTATCGATTTTTAGACTACATTTATAAAAAAATGCTACATCAAAAATGTAGCATTTTTATCTTTAAGGAATAATCTTTGTTCCTGAATCATTGTTGAGGAAGTCTTCAAGATTTTCCAAAGAAGTAATTGTTGCAGGACGACCGGTACGAGCAACAAATTCCATTGCTGCTTCGACTTTCGGAAGCATTGAACCTGCAGCAAATTGACCTTCTTCAATATAAGCTTTCATTTCTGCCATTGTTACTGTTTCTAGTTTTTTCTGATTAGGTTTATTGAAATTAACAAAAACATTATCTACCGCAGTCAAAATCAAAAGGTTATCTGCTTCAACAAGTTCAGCTACTTTCGCTGCTGAAAAGTCTTTATCAATAACAGCTTCAACCCCTTCATAACCATCCTTAGTTTCAATGACAGGAATTCCACCACCACCAGATACAGTCACCAAAACACTTGATGAGATTAGTGGCTTAATCGCTTCGGCTTCAACGATACGTGTTGGTTTAGGACTTGGAACTACTCTTCGATAGCCGCGGCCAGAATCTTCAACAAATACCCAGTCGGGGTATTGAGCTTTCATTTCTGCCAATCCTTTTTCATCGTAGAATGGACCAATTGGTTTAGTAGGTTTTTCAAAGGCTTGGTCATCTTTATCAACAACTGTACGAGTCACTACAGAGATGACTGGAACACGTTCCATATTATTTTTTATCAAAGCTCTCGTAAAAGCTTGCCCCATCCAGAAACCAATTTGTCCTTGAGTCATTGCAACAGCTGTATCAATTGGCATAGCTGGATTTTTAGGACTATCCGCCGCTAATTGTTGCAATAAAAGATTTCCGACTTGTGGTCCGTTACCATGAGTGACAACCATTTCCACATCATTATTTCTAATAAGAGGAATTAATTGTTCTGCTGTTGTTTCAAGTGCTTTTTCTTGCGCTTTTGCTGTTGGGTCATCTGTTAAAATAGCGTTACCACCTAGGGCTACGACCATACGTCTTACCATGAAATTATTTCTCCTCTATTTTTTTTCTTATTTAAGGAACAATTCTTGTTCCACTACCAGATTTGACAAAATTTTCAACATTGTCAAGGCTAGTAATTGTAGCAGTCTTACCTGTTCGTTCAACAAAACTAACAGCTGCTTCGACTTTTGGTCCCATTGAACCTTTTGCAAAGCGTTCTTCGTCAACATATTTGCGCATTTCAGAAACTTTGACTGTTTCCAAATGAACTTGGTTTTCTTTCCCATAGTTCAAATATACGTCACCACCGCTTGTTAAAATCAAAAGCTCGTCTGCTCCAACCATCTCAGCCAGTTTAGCTGCAGAGAAATCTTTATCAATTACGGCTTCAACACCTTGATAACCATTACCATCTTTAATGACGGGAATTCCACCACCGCCAGAAGCAATCAATAGACTACCAGATTCTAAGATTGGTCCAAAAGCTTTGGCTTCAATAATTTCAAGTGGTTTAGGACTTGGAACAACTCGGCGATATCCGCGACCAGCGTCTTCCATTAATTCCCAATCAGGAAATTGCTTCTTAATTTCTGGCAATTGTTCTTCTGTGTAAAAAGGACCAATTGGTTTACTAGCATTTTTAAAAGCTGGATCATTTTCATCAACCAATGTTTGAGTCACTGCTGAAATAACTGGATAACGCTCCAAGCCATTATTTGCCATTGCTCTTGTAAATGCTTGAACGGTCCAAAAACCAATCTCACCTTGGGTCATTGCTCCAACTGTATCCAATGGCATAGCTGGATTTTTTTCACTATCTGAACCTAGTTGTTGTAAAAGTAAGTTTCCAACCTGTGGTCCATTTCCATGAGTCACAACCATTTGCCGGTCATTATCTTTAATTAATGGCATCAATTGTTCAGCTGTAACTTCAAGTGCTTCTTTTTGAGCCTTCGCTGATGGGTCTTTCGACAGAATAGCATTCCCACCAAGGGCTACAACAATACGTTTTACCATTTCTGTACCCCTTCGCTTAATTTTTTATTTCTTTTTTGTTAATATCGTTACGAACGACAAAGTAAACAATAAATGTCACTACAATCAGTGGAACAACAGCAACAAGTAATGTATTACCATCAATTCCAAGTGCATCTTGCAAGCCAAGCCAGTTTCCATATACTCCAAAAACAGCAAGGATTCCTAAAACTGTTAAAACAAAAGTTGCAATTAATTCTGCTGTGGACATTTTAGTGCCATATTCTTTTTTGCCCAAAGCATAAAGAATGAAACCAACAGCATAGAGAATTAATGAAAGCCAAACAAATTGCCAACCTGAATAGTACAATGCTAAAATTTGGAAAGCAGCTGCGATGAAACCAATAATAATGTTACTTGTTTTCTTTTCTTGAATCCCTAATTTAAAGAGGTATAAACCAACTAAGGCGTAACAAATCATGATAACAGCAGTACAAAGGTAAACAAAAACATTGTAAGCATCAGCTACAAAATAAGTAACAATCAAGAAGATTTGAACTATTAATTGTGTCAACAAAAGTGAGTTTTTAGGTGCACCTTTGTCATTAAGTTTACCAAACCAACTAGGAAGTAATTTTTGTTCTGACAATTGTTGTGTTGCCTCAACTGGAAGCATTGTCCATGATAACCAAGCACCAAGAAGTGAAATCACCAGACCAATGGCCATTAGTGAGCCACCCCAACCACCAACCATGGCGTTCAAAATATGAACTAAACCAGGTTGTCCTGTGTTTGCTAACTCTTGTTGACTCATAAAACCAAATGGTAATAATGAGAGCAAGATATAAATTACTAACAAGGCAATCAAACCAAGAATTGAAGCTTTACCGGCATCTGATTTACGTTTTGCACGGTCACCCATCATAGCAGCACCTTCAATACCGACAAAGACCCAAATCATAACCATAAGTGAACCTTTGACTTGACTGAATAAATCTCCGCCAGTCATATTTGACCAAGTTAAACTCTTGATGACACCATCAGCATTTGTATTCGCAACGAAATTTTGCCAGAAGTGAGCGCTGAATACTCCAGCTTTAAATGTTACTATTCCAGCAATTACAAAAACAAACAAGGGAATCAATTTTGCAACGAGGACAATTGCATTAATAGCAGCAGCACCTTCAACACCTCGCATAACGAGTAAGGTCAATCCCCACGAAACAATTGAAACAACAATTACTGACAGAATGGTCAAAGAACCATTCTTAGCTTGAAATACGCCGGGGAAGAAATAGTCAACGGAAGTCATCATCAAAACAGCAAAGGCAATGTTACCTGCCCAGGCAGATAACCAATAACCCCAGCCTGAGATGAAACCAACCATATTACCAAAACCAGCACGTGCATAATCTGATACACCTGAAAGTTCAGGTTTATTTACCACCAAATGATTTAGTGATAAAACCAACATTAAAATACCAAAACCAATAACGATCCATGAAATGATAACACCACCAGGTGATGCATTTGTTGCTAAATCGTTAGAGAGATTGAATACCCCACCACCAATTGCTCCAGAAACAATAATCGCAACTAAAGCAGCAAGGCCAATTCCTTTTTTATTTTCTGCGTCCATATCAATCCTTTCAGTGATTTCAACCGCCAAAACAGTCTAATTTTATCTTAGACTGCTTTCAACGACTTAAATCAAAATCTATCAGTTTACTGACAGCTCTGTCAGTAAACTGACAAATTATCTATTTTAATTATTTAAAATCTTCAGGAACTGCTGGGATAAATAAATTACCCAAAGTTGCAGCCATGATTGCTTTGATAGAGTGCATACGATTTTCTGCTTCTTCAAATTGGCGAGCATATTTAGAACGGAATACTTCGTCAGTCACTTCCATTTCTGTCAAACCATATTTTTCTTTGATTTCTTTACCATATTCAGTTTCAGTATCATGGAATGCTGGTAAGCAGTGCATAAAGATCAATTGACCATTGTCAGCATTTCCAGTCATTTTAAGCATATCCATTGTGATACGATATGGAGTCAAAAGTTTAACACGTTCTTCCCAGTTAGATTCTCCCATTGATACCCAAACGTCTGAGTAAATAATGTTTGCGCCTTTAACACCTTCTTCAATATTTGAAGTTGCAAGGGGTTTAGCACCTGATTTTTCAGCAAATTTATTTGCAATATCCATAACTTCTTTAGTAGGATGAAGTGAATCTGGAGCAACAATATGAACATTCACACCAAGCATAGAACCAGTTACGATAAGTGAGTTTGCCATGTTGTTACGACCATCGCCTACGTAGACTAATGTCAAACCTTTAAGATGTCCAAAGTT
Organism: Lactococcus sp. S64; assembly: GCF_016516525.1. Lineage (NCBI taxonomy): Bacteria > Bacillati > Bacillota > Bacilli > Lactobacillales > Streptococcaceae > Lactococcus > Lactococcus sp. S64. The sequence continues at coordinate 119,552 of NZ_JACVUQ010000005.1, forward strand.
TTCTTTAACAGTCATAAAGTCTGCAATCATTTGTGTTGGATGCCAATCATCTGTCAAACCATTCCAAACTGGAACACCAGAGTATTTTGCCAAATCTTCAACTTCTTTTTGAGAAAATCCACGACGTTCGATAGCATCAAACATTGAACCAAGCACGCGAGCTGTATCTTCTGTTGATTCTTTAATTCCCAATTGAATATCGTTAGCTCCAAGGTATTCTGGATGAGCCCCAAGGTCAATTGCAGCAGTCGTAAAGGCAGCACGTGTACGAGTTGAAGTTTTTGCAAAGAGCAAGGCAATATTTTTACCTTCAAGGTAGTGGTGAGGAATATTTTGTTGTTTCAATGCTTTCAAATGAAGACCAAAATCAACAAGGTAGTTAATTTCAGCTGGTGTGAAATCTTTTTCAGCAAGTAAGCTGCGACCTTGGAATACTGAGTTTACTTCTGCTTTTGTAATAAGTGGTGATGTCATTATTTTTTCTTCCTTTTTCTATTTTTATTATATTTAATGAATTTTTTAAATTACATTAATAAGCTAGTGATTCACTCTTTCCTAAATAATTTAATTATCAAGCGAATCTACGAAATTATAAGTTTAAAGTTTCTCTTCCTAAGCTATCAATGAACTTACGAAGATATTTTTAAATCTTTAAGATTACAAATCTTCACGCCAAAGTGGTTGTGACATACAACGTGCACCACCACGGCCACGACCAAGTTCGCTTGAAAGAATTTCATGAACTTTGATTCCATGTTCTTTCAATAACTCAACAGTTACATAGTTACGGTCGTAAGTAACGATTTCGCCGGGTGCGATAGCAAGTGTATTTGAACCATCATTCCATTGTTCGCGAGGAGCTGCAATTGGATCACCTGCACCACATTCAATTAAGTCAAGTTCTGAAAGATTCAAGACTTTCTTGAGTGCTGCTTTAAGGTCAGTCAAATGTTCAATTTCAACTTCGTCATCTTTACCAGGGCGAAGAATGAAGACATTGATATTACCAGCACCATCCATAATTCCTGGGAAGACAGTAAATTGATCATGGTTAATCATTGTAAATACTGTATCCAAATGCATCATTGCATGGTTATGAGGAATTTCAACCGCAAGTACAGTGTCAAATGTTGAAAGAGGGTTTGCAAACAACTCTTTAGCAAGATTTTGAATTGTTTTAGATGAAGTACGTTCTGAAACCCCGATAGCTACTGTTGTCTTGTTAAGAATTAATTCATCACCCCCTTCGATACGAGTGGTATGGTTACGATCACGCCAGATTGGAGTATCTTTGAAACGTGGGTGATTAGCCATAACATACTCTGTAATCAAGCTTTCAGGTTGACGAGCTGGGAAGGTCATTTTATTAATGGTCATTCCGACACCCATTGAAGCTTGTGGGTCACGTGTGAAGTAGGCATTTGGTAATGGATTGAGGTAGAAATAATTTTCTGCATCAGATCCTGCCATATCGCTAAGTGCTGTACGTTTGATATCCAATTCATTTTTACGAACGCCAGCATAGATTTTTTCGACCATATCTTTTGTTGACATTGAAGTCAAATATTCAGTCAAACCATCATATGTGCGTCCTGGACGGTAACCCGCTTCGTGTAATAAGTGACTTAAGAATTCTTCTTTTGTTTCAGATGATTTTTCAAAAACTTCTGTTGCAAGATTTTCGATATAAACAGTTTCTGCACCATTATCACGCAAAGTTTGAGCAAAGAAATCATGCTCTTTTTGAGCAATTTTGAGATATGGAATATCATCAAATAAAAGTTGTTTCATTGTGTCTGGGGTAATATTTTCAACTTCCGCACCTGGGCGGTGGAGGAGGACTGATTTTAATTTCCCAATTTCTGAGTTAACATTAATTCCATTGTTCATTTTGGAGTATCCTTTCTGATTTCGATTCGGTATTATTGGAATCGTTTACAAGGAAATTATACATCTATGCATATTTTTTGTCAAGCACTTATGCTACACTTTACAAAGGTTTATTCATTTATACATGTTTTTTTATATTCTGACAATTTCACGTTTATTCATTTCTTTTGTTATCATGCGATTCTTAGGCTTTTATTAAAAAAGCTTATTTTACAAAAGTATTTTAAAAAGGCAACAAAAAAATCTCTTATCCTAAAGAATTAAATCTTTTTGATAAGAGATTAAGTGAAAAATTTATTTTTTACATATTTTCAGGTGCAGCAACCCCAAGAAGACGCAATGCTTCTTTCAAGACGATTGAAGTAGCGCTAATCAAAGCCAAACGGCCATCCAATTGAGCATCATCTTCTAAAATGCGAACATGAGCATAATATTTGTTAAAAGCTTGCGCAAGCGAAATTGCATATTTAGCAATAACAGATGGTTCATAATTATCTGCAGCACGTTTAACAACATTTGGGAATTCTTTTAATGCTTTAACAATTTCCCAAGCTTCAGCGTCAGAAACTGCGAGAGAAATATTATTAATATCTACCTTACGGTTTGCTTTACGTAAAATTGATTGAATACGAGCATGTGCATATTGAACATAAGGGCCTGTTTCCCCTTCAAATGAAACCATTTCGTCCAAGTCAAAGTCATAACCGTTATTTCTATCAGTTTTTAAGTCATAAAATTTAACAGCACCAACCCCAACTTGTTTGGCAACTTCTTCTTTATTTTCCAAATTAGGATTTTTGGCTTCAATTTGTTTTTCAGCACGATCAACTGCTTCGTCAAGTGCCATTTCCAATTTCACGACATGCCCTTTACGAGTTGAGAATTTTTTCCCACCTTGAGTTACCATACCAAATGGAACGTGCACCATATCGTCAGACCAATCATAACCAGCTTCTTTCAAAACTGCTTTTAATTGTTTAAAGTGATTGGTTTGTTCGCCACCAACAACATAAAGAGATTTCACGAAATTGAAAGTTTTTTTACGGTAAGCTGCTGTTGCAAGGTCACGTGTAATATAGAGTGTTGCACCATCTGTTTTCTTAATCAAAGCTGGATTGAGGTTATATTTTTCAAGGTCAACAATCAAAGCACCTTTTGATTCGTGTAAAAGATTTTTACTTTCTAAATCTTCAACAATGGCGTCCATTTTATCACTATAGAAACTTTCACCCATGAAGTGGTCAAAACTTACACCAAGTTTTCCGTAAATACGGTTAAATTCAATCAAAGAAACATCTGAGAACCATTTCCAAATGCGAAGTGCTTCCTCATCGCCTTGTTCCATTTTAAGGAACCATTGACGTCCTTCTTCATCGACTTCTGGATCTTCTTTAGCTTCAGCATTGATTTTGACATAAAGTTTCAAGAGTTCATCAATCGGATTAGCTGTAATTGTAGCTTCATCACCATATTTCTTGTAAGCTGTAATCAAAAGACCAAATTGTTTACCCCAGTCGCCCAAGTGATTGATTTTGATTGGCTGATAACCCAATTTTTCATAAATTTTGGCGATTGAATCCCCGATAACAGTTGAACGTAAATGCCCAATTGAAAAAGGTTTAGCAATATTTGGCGCAGACATGTCAATCGGAACATTTCCTCCTTGACCAATATTTGCATCACCGTAATGTTCACCTTCAGTCAAGACTTCTCGAATTACTTCTGAGGCAGTTGCATTTTTATCAAGGAAAAAGTTAACATATGGTCCTACTGCGATAACTTTCTCAAAGCCTTTTGTATCTATCTTCTCAGCAATTTCTCCAGCAATGATTTGTGGAGATTTTCGGAGAGTTTTGGCCAATTGAAAAGCTGGGAATGCTAAATCTCCTAAATCTGACGATTTAGGTTTTTCGATAATAGCCGCGATTTGTTCTACTCCAAGAACACCATCGATTGCAGCAGACAGTGCTTGGCTTACTAATTGTTTTTCATCCATTCATTAATTATACAGAAAAAACACTAATTTTGTCAATATATAGTCCATTATATGGTATAATTATGCTATGAAAAGAGATAAAAGATTAGAAATTATTAAAGAAATTGTGACAAATAATAAAATATCGACTCAAGAAGAGCTTCAATCTCTATTATTAGAACGCGGTGTAGAGGTAACACAAGCTACTTTATCAAGAGATATCAGAAAATTAAATATTATAAAAAAACGAGATAAAGGAGAGAGTTTTTACTCATTTTTGACTTCTGGCAATTCCAAAATTAATTCTGATTTGCAGTTGTATTTTTATAATTTTGTTATTTCAGCAAAATCTGTCGGAGCTTTAGTGGTTATTCGGACAAAATTGGGTGAGGCCGATGTGTTGGCGAATGCTTTAGATGACGAACGTGATAGTCGGACAGATATTTTAGGTACAATTGCCGGAGCAGATACTCTGCTCGTTATTTGTGCGTCCGAAAAAGCGGCAAATATTCTTACTGCGGAAATAAAGTATATTTTATTAGGATAATTTTTAAACAAATTAAGGTTCGTTTAAGCGTTTACATTTATACTCATATTACTCCCTAAATAATTTCTTCATAAACCCCTTTGATTCAAGTCGCACTCCCGTGACTTGAATTTTTTTTACTAACAAAAATTGAATAAAACAAAAAAAAGTACTGACCAAAAAGCTGTCAGTACTTTTTTATTTTATTGTAAGTTAGTTGAGACTTGGCTAAGTAACTTTTCAAAAGCAAGTTCATATTTTTGAATATTTCCTGCTCCCATAAAGACGTAAACCCCACGGTCATGATCCAACAATGGCGAAACATTGTCAAGATCAATTACTTTGGCTGGTTTACGAACTTTGTCAGCTAAATCTTGTGCCGTAATTTCATGATGGTCTACTTCACGTGCTGAACCGTAAATTTGAGCAAGGTAAACGGTATCCGCATGGTCAAGCACCTCTGCAAATTCGTCAGCAAATGCAATTGTTCTAGTAAAAGTATGAGGTTGGAAAACGGCAACGATTTCACGATCAGGATATTTTTGACGTGCAGCATCCAATGTTGCTTCGATTTCAGTTGGATGATGAGCAAAATCATCAATAATGACTGTCTCACCTACTTTTTTCTCAGTGAAACGACGTTTCACTCCACGGAAAGTCAATAAGTGGTCTGCAACTTCCGTCATATCCAACCCAAGATTATGACAAACGGCTACAACTGACAAGGCATTCAATACATTGTGTTTACCATAAGCTGGAACGACAAAATGACCAATTTTTTCACCGCGGAAATAAGCATCAAAAGATGAGCCACGTGTACTTCTGACCAAATTTTCGGCACGATAATCGTCATTAGCCTCAAAACCATAATAGTAAATAGGTGCTTTGGCAGTCAATTTACGTAAGTTAACATCTTCCCCGTAAGCAAAAATACCTTTTTTAATATTATTTGCATAATCTTGGAAAGCTGAGGTGACATCTTCAATTCCTTCAAAGTAGTCAGGATGGTCAAAGTCAATATTTGTCATAATTGTATATTCAGGATGATAAGGCATGAAATGACGTTCATATTCATCAGATTCAAAGACAAAATATTCACTTCCCTCAATCCCACGACCAGTTCCGTCACCAATCAAGTAAGAAGTGTCCACGATATTAGACATCACGTGAGCTAACATTCCAGTTGTTGAAGTTTTACCATGTGCACCTGCAACCCCAATGCTAGTAAAATCTTCCATGAAATGTCCCAAAAATTCATGATAACGTTTGAATGGAAATCCATTTTTATGGGCAAATGCAATTTCAACATTGTTATCATCGCGAAAAGCATTTCCAGCAATCAATTCAAATTCGGGCTTAATATTTTTTTCGTCAAAAGGCAAAAGTGGTACGTTAGCTTGTTCAAGACCACGTTGTGTGAAAAAGTAATCTGTTGAGTCCGAACCTTGAACTTTCTTTCCCATTTGATGTAACATTAGCGCAAGTGCACTCATGCCTGAACCTTTAATACCGGTAAAATGATATGTTTTTTCCATGATAAAATTTTCTGTCAGTAATTCTATTTCTTTATCAATCACTGACAGAAATTTCCCTTCTTTTCTTACAATTATTTTTTTATTTACTTAAATTTTTATGAGCTCAAAGACACACAAAATAACTGACAAGTGATATCTCCAAAGTAAATTTTACCATAATAAAATTTAACTTCTCTGTCAGTTTTTCATTTAAATTTGAAAATTAAACGATTCCACGGTCAAAGATATTTTTCCGCTTATTTTCAAAATAACTTCCTTTTTGTGTGTCATTAGCAGCGGCTCCATGTGGAACTGCCTTCTTCATTCCGCCTTTAGCGACTGCATCAGAAACGTTCATTCCTTGATTTTTCATATCCCGAATTGGGTTATCATTAGCTGAAGGTCGCTTATTCAAAATTGCTGATGTTGAACGACGAACTGTGATATCCTCCTTGTCCCGCTCCAATGGTGAAACATATTGTTTAGGAGGCTTTGGAAGTGTTGCTGCTGCCCGTTTTGCCCGTTCTTTTGACTCGTCAACGCTAGTTTTCTTAGGCATTTTATCATAGGAACTTACGCCGTCATGATTAGAGTTTAGCGGACGATGCTGTGTGCTAAAGCTTGTTTTAGCTTTATAAGGTTTGAAACTCTCAGGTCTCTTGGCATCAGTTTTTGGCTTATTATTTTCAATTGAAGCTTCATCCTGAAGGCTGGGATTTCTTGTCAGCAACTGCTGGTTAGTAAAAATTACCCGAGTATCTTTTTGAAGTGCTTCGTCATCACCAATAACTGGAAATACCACTCTTCTTTCTACCATGTTTTGCCCTACTTTTTTATAGTTTGTTTAATCTATTAATTACACTTTAATTCTTTATGAAGATGATGAAAGTTTATCAAAGAACATTGAAAACTCTTGTCTTTCCTAGCTTTTATAGAATTTTTCTTCTACTAGATAAAATATCAAAACAAGATTTAGATTCTAAGATAACCGTTTCAATATCCATTATAGCTTAATTTCTAAGTTTTTTAAAGCTATACTCCAAGAATTTCACGAATTTCTGCTTCACTAAGGACTTTATCCACTGTATCGCCTTCTAAAACATTAGCAATTAAATCCTTTTTACGCTCTTGGATTTCCATAATTTTTTCTTCAATTGTACCTTTGGTAATCAAGCGAATGACTTCTACCGTATTTTTTTGTCCCATCCGATGGGCACGCGCAATAGCCTGTTCTTCAACAGCTGGGTTCCACCACAAATCAACCAAAATGACGACATCAGCACTGGTTAAATTAAGCCCAACCCCACCAGCTTTTAGTGAAACTAAGAAAGCATCACGACTACCAGCATTGAAGGCTTGAACCATTGAAAGTCGATCTTTAATTGGAGTAGAACCAGTCAGTTTATAAGCGGTCATTTCTTGTTCTTCCATCAATTTTTCAATATGTGGAAAAACTTTTGTAAATTGAGAGAAAATCAAAGGACGATGGCCTGAATCTTTAATTTGCGCCAATAATTCTCGTAAACGTTCAAGTTTCCCAGAACTTCCTTTATAGTCATCCATAAATAATGCTGGTGTATTACAAATTTGTCTAAGTCGTGTAATTCCTGCCAGAATTTCAATTCTTGAACGTGATAAAGCCGCACTATCCATTTCTAAAACTTGTTTTTGCATCAATTCGAGTTGTGCTAAATAGATTACTTTTTGATCATCAGCTAATTGGTTATAGACCGTAATTTCCATTTTTTCTGGAAGTTCTTCAAGCACATCTTCTTTTTTACGACGCATAATGAAAGGTTGAATCAATCTTGAGATAACAGATGGTTCCATCTTATTGAATTTTTCACGTTTTGGTAAAAAGCCTGGCATCACCACTTGGAAAATGGCCCAAATTTCTTCAATTCGATTTTCTAGTGGTGTTCCTGAAAGGGCAAAGGTATGTTCAACATTCAGAGCAGATAGTGATTTATTGGTTTTACTACTATAATTTTTGACAACTTGAGCTTCATCCAAAAGTAAGTAATTCAATTTTTTATCCTGATAGTCTTCAAAATCTTTCAAGAAGCTACCATAACTTGTGATATATATTTGATGTTTTTCTTGAATTTCTTTACTTCGCTCGGCTTTTGTCCCGTCAATAACAGCAAAATCAATCTCATCAGTAAATTTTTCAAATTCACTTGCCCAGTTATAAGTAAGACTAGCTGGTGCGGTAATTAGAACACTCTCATCTTTTTTCAGATTAGAAAGAATAAAAGTAATCGCTTGAACCGTTTTACCTAATCCCATGTCATCAGCAAGAATTCCTCCCAAATTATAATGAGAGAGCATACTCATCCAGCGAACACCCGTTTCCTGATAAGAACGCAAGGAAGCCTTAATATGTTCTGGTTTCTCGTAAGGAAACTCTTCAGGATGCGTCAAGTGTTGATAGAGTGATTTAAATTTTTCAGAGAAGGAAGTTCCACCAATATTTTCAAATATTTTAGAAATTTGGAAACTTCGATTAATATTAACATGTAAACTGCTTCCTTGAATAACAAATTGGTCGTCAAGTTCGTTTAATGCAGCTTTCAAGCGGTCAAATTTTTCATTAAAATGATAAAATTTCCCACTTTCACTGATATAAAATTCAGCATTTTCTTGTAATTTTGCAATAACATTTGCAAATTCACCATCTTCAACCTGAGGAATATCAAAGGAAATATCTAAGAGTCCTCCCTGACTATCAATATGAATTTCAGGAACTTCATCCATTCTCATATTTCTTAAAGTTGGCGATAGTTCAATCTGACCAAGTTTTTGAAAAGCAGGTAAGATTTTCAAAAAGAAATTCTCTGATAAATTTTCTGGAATATTTAATGACGAATTAAAAGCCTTAGCAAACTGCAAACGTTCCATCAGTGCAAAAATCTTTTGCTCTTTACGCAAATCTCTTGAAAATTCTAGGGTTTCTAAATCGTGGAAACTATCTATTGAGAAACTTCCATAATCAAAAGTCATTGCCAAACTAATGGTCTGATCTTCCAACAAATCAAAAGTAAATTTAGCATCAAAAGGTCTGACAACAAAATGGTCTGGCGCTTCAATCTCTCCCAAAGTTGATAATTGTTGAAGAGCCTGAGCTAATTTATCCTTATCAGCATATGAAAATTTAATTTGTGATTTTTTAGCAAATTGCTTATCTAAAACAAGGAGCAGACGCCGTTGTTCTTGATTGAGTTTATAAAATACATTATTGGCATAAAGAAGTGAATAATCATAAAAATTATGATAATCCTCACTGTAGAGTTTCAACTCGATATAATCTTGCTGACTTTCAACCTTAAATTTAAAAATCTCCGAATCATTATCAAGGGCTATAAATGTAAAATAATTGACCGTTCTACCTGTAATCTGAAGTTGATAATTCTCTAAAGCTGAAACTAAGTCCATTGCTTCTTCAAGGAATAAAAATGGAATATTAAGATAACGCCCATTTTTAATATATAAGGATTTGGTAAGTGCTTCATCGGATTTACTATCAATTTTTAAAAGAAAAGTTAAAAATTCTTGACTTGCTTCATCAAAATTATCAAAAAAGAGGTCAATATAGTGTAGAGAACCCAAAGAATACTGACTATAATTTTTTAAAGCACGTAGAAAATAAGGAATATCTTTAATAACGTATGAGCGGCCCAAATTTTTACTTCTTAATTTTAAATCAAAATACAAAAAATAATCCATTGAAAAATAATCATAAAGCTGACTATTATCCTCAATTTGAACTTCGATAGAATATTGGTCTGTATTGAAATTTAATTGTGTCTCACCATTTACAGCATCTAAAAAAGCAACATTTTCACCAAAAAGCGCTCGTTCAGCTCCTTTGATTTCTTTATCTTTTGTTTCCTGACTTCCTTTATCTTGATTTTTTAGATACTCTTCTATCGCTGCAATGTGTTTGCAATAGCGGTGGTTTTGTTGAAAGACTGCACAAGTGCAACTATCTTGCGCGCCATCTAGGTCATAACTTACCTCTTCACCATCAATTTCTGCTGTTAGTTTAAAATCAGTTTCAATTGGGTCATTTAAGAAGCCTTTCGCATAGAGGGCGATTCCCTCACTTCGCACTCGTGCCGGCATCATTCTACTCATATTTTTATATTTTTCCTCGAATCAATTATTTCAAAATTTTGCGTATATTATACCATAATTACCATTTTTTTGCTAGAGTTTTCCTCTTTCTTATCAATTTTTTCAATAAGAGCTGTTTTAGTAAAGAATATCCTCCTCTTTTTACTACTTATTCGGTGTCATGGTTTTGACTAATAATCTTATTATAACAAATATTAAAAATACCGACTAGCTGTCAGTATTTTTTAATCATCATTATTTACAAATATATTTTCTACTTTCCACGATACTTTTTCAATAAGTAAGCTGAGATGATAAGTAGTAACCCAACTCCTCCTACACCGATTGCTCCAAGAGCAGGGAGTTCTATGTTCGGTTTATTTGTTTCTTGCTTATTCTGCATCTCATTATTTTCTTCTTTTTCTTTCTCTTTTTCTTCACTTCCTCCTTCAGCTATTTTGTAATTTGCAAATACTATCCCTATTTCATCTTCCAAATCACCTTTATATTCTTTAAAGTCTTCTAAACTTCCAAACTCTAGGATTTCTGGATGAGTTGCCGAACGTTTGGCTAATCTAATATGAATGGTAGCTTTATCTGCATATCCTTGTGCCTTATCCATGTATGCCACAATAACAGTGTTAGTCTTTTGATAACCTGCAGGCACCTCCTCTTCACTTATGATATAAAGATTACCTCTAGCCATATGGTCTAAGGTTCTAGAACCCTTTTCAGTAGAAAGAGTGGCTCCTGCTTTGGCATCAATAGAAGTCTTACTACTCGTTGAAATATCATTTCCTGACAAGTCCAAAGTGTCAAGATTTAAACGCTCAAGGCTGTCAAAATCTTGAGTCGGTTCAAACTTCTCAACCCACCTTAAAGCAAATTGGGTGTCCATTGGTCTATTACTTTCTCCATCAACTTTTTTTATTGTAAAACTATGAGTAATATTAGAATGAATCTCAAAAGAAATTAAATATTCTGAGATTTTTTCTTGGAAAGATGAGTCACTTTTTACTTTTTCGACCTGAGAATCAGTACTCTCTAATGCTTTGAATTCTGGATTCTTTGTTTTAATAAGCGAAACGACACCGAGTGTACTTGGCGTTTGATTGATACTTTCTAGTATTGATTCATCTGGGGTTTCAAGTAAATCTCCACCATCAATTTCAATGTTATTATCTTCTTCATGTTCTTTAAGTTCATCCATATTTGGTGTTGTGATTATCCATTGGGAGGTTTCTCCAAAATTTGGAAATAATCCAATCGAACTTTTTTTAACCAATTTATATTGAGTATCATACTCTAAACTAATTGGAGATGTACTTTCTTGACCATTATTTTCATTGTCAATAACAGTTAGCTTGCCATCTGAATTAGATTTTAAGGCTATTGTTTCTCCTGTAAAGTCATTATTAAATGTTTTTAGTATTCTATCAAAATTATTGATTCTTTTTACGGAATCCGAATCAGTAGAATTCCTACCTAAGCGAGTCAATTCAAAACTTACTCCAGCTAAAGGGGAGGTAAAGTCATCATCTATCTTATCAACTTCTAACTGCAAGGGCGGAACGGCCTGATTATAAAAAATTAGTGTGAGATGCAAATCACCATTTTCTTCTTCATTCAATACTAATCCATTTTTTCCACTTTCATTTTCATCTAAAAATGGAATATCTATACCCTCACTACCAATAGCAACAATGCTTCCATTAAATTTGACTCGGAAAAAGTGAACTTCATCATCTCTGTAATATCCATTTGGGCTAACACTTTCTTGCAAGGCGTAAAGACCGGGTAATAGATTATTTGTGATTTCAAGGGGCTTAAGTTGGGTCAATTCATCATCTACTGATTCTATCTGATATAAATTAAAAACTGCTCCATCAAGTTTTTCTTCTGAATCAACCGCTCTTTTATCAATTGTAACAGAGTTTCTAAATTCCTCTACATTTATATCATTAGTGATATTGAGACTAATCATGAATTTATTATAGTGTTCATCTAAAGCGATTTGCTCTCCATCAACTTTTATTATAGGCTGCCCATTTTCAAGTTCAGTTTTTATTTTCCATGGTCCTTCCAGTGAGTGACCGGGCGATTTTATTTCGTGGAGTTGATATTCTTCTCCGTAATTTAAACGGGTCTTATCAAATAAAATTTCACCTTTTTCGTTCGTTACTGCCTTGTCAATTTCTTCTCCTTGACTATTTTTAAGTACAAATTCCACCTCTGACAATGGTTCATTATCATGGTTAGATGTTTTGATTAGCTGTAATCTAAACTTCTCTATGTTAGCAATTGTAGTTTTGTCTTCCCCAATTGTTATCCAATCATATATTTCGCTATTAAGAACAATCTCATCTTTTATTTCATAAATGAATTCTTCGCCCAAAATAGAATACTTAGGTAAATTTTCTAACTGACTCCGCCATTCATCATCCTCTTTAAGCGTAACAGTCTTGGTCCAATCAGATGATATTTGAGCACTTCTTCGGCCTATAAGCAGCTCAACATTCTCAGGTATATTTTCTGAATTAGCTAACCATTGTTTTTCAAGGGTAAGATTTATTCCTGATGATTTTGCTGATGGTACTCCAAAATTTACTTTATTATCTGGGTTACTACCGTTTGGAGTCAACGTCGTTTCTCCATTCATTTGATACCAATAATTAGTTTTAAAATCATCGTTTTCAGTATTTAATCGAACCTGATAATGAATTTGAACTTCTTGATTTTTCCCAATATTAAGATTTGAAATTTCTAATCCTTTTTCGTTTATCTTACCTGTTGGTAAATTATCAATTGAGTCTTCTCCGACACTAGTAATTTCAAACTTTGTATCCTTATATTCAAACTGAGCACCTAGTGGGTCGAGAATCAATCCATTTGTAATTGTGTTAAATCGACTTAGAACGACATTTGCTTGATTTTTTAAATAATCAGTAATATCATTTGCACTATTTGCATCTTGGTATAATCCTGTCGTAGCTATTAGACTGGTCCGACTTTTGACTTCTTCTTGACTCAGATAGCTTCCATCATTCCCAAGTTGAATTCCAAGTGTATGAATTTCTGATATCTTTTGTTTAGAAATTTCTGCCTCTCCTAATGTTGCGGCCCAAGTGTCCCGAATTTCGATATTACTTCCACCATTTATATCTTTAACAGAATATGGGCTTTGAATCTTAGAAGTGTTTCCTGGTTCATCTCGGCTTTCAGCAAAGCTTTGACCATAAATGACATTATCAACTTTTGAGGCAGAATTTACTTTGTAACTAAACGTCGGAACACCATCAGTCATCAAAATCATCATTTTTTGATTATCACTGGAGTCCTGTTCAAGCATCTCAGTTCCCTTACGAAGTCCCAATTGAGTAAAAGTTCCACCTGAAAATTGTGGTGCTAATGCTTGATTAATTGATTTAACATGGCTTTCTGATGATACTTTATCTATCGGTACAGTGATATATCCACTAGCTCCCGTTACATAATTCCCGGGACTAGAATATCCAACAATTCCAACATTGACATAGTCTGCATAAGCAGTGTTTTGAATCGTTGATAAAAAATCGCTCACTCCTTGCCGAACAGCAGTTTCTTTTGCCCCTTGCATCGAGCCTGACATATCAATTACCAAAACAATATCAACTGGTTTTATTGGGTTTTGAACATTTCCTCGAACATTTAAATAAACATCGTATAAGCCTGGTGTTTCTGTTTCTTTTGCATATTTTCTTAAGGCAAAATCGACCGGATTATTAACTCCAGCGTATTCAATATACGAATTTTCTAAATTTGTTGCTTCTCCATTCCAACTATTGACTCCATCCCACTGTGAAGAAAAAGAATTCCAGCCTTGATGATTGACCACTGTTGTATTTCCCGTAGGTATCCAAGAATGACTTGGAGAAATTCCTGTCTCATCTTGTCTATATTCAGGAGAAATATTTTCATAATTTTGCGCTAAATCATTAAAACTAGCCTTTATCCCAAAGTTTGAAGGGTAAGAAAATGCTAATTGTGAATCTTTTTTTAATTGACTAACAGTTTCTTCTTGACTTGACTCGTTATTTAATACTTCTTCTGTATTTTTATTATCCTTCTCTTTTGAATCTGCTTTATTATTTTCTGGAATATATAAGCTAAAAATTGTTGATTCATTCTTCGCTAAAATATCTTCACTGATGACTTCTTGATCGTTTTCAATACGTTTAGCATCTGCCTGAATTTCTAAGTTTAACAATGAAATAGAGTTGTTAGCTCTAAGTACAATCTTTCCTTCATTCTCTTTTTCAAAATCTGAAATTATTGTATTTTTTTCTTTAAGTGTCCAGCTTTCATTTTCCTCTATTTCAATAGGCTGATTCCCTTCAAAAGAAAACTTTAACTTTAATTCTTTATCATTTTCTGTTTTATTTATTCTATAATCAATTTCCCATTCGTATTGATTTTCTAAAGCTCGCATACTATATGAGATATTGAATGATTCATCATTAATAAGCTCAACTTTATCTTTATAATTTTTTTGATTTTCTGCAAATACTTGATGACCTTGCAGTAAGTTTGGAACAAAGTTTAGAACTAAGATTATTATACTTAAACAAACCGTCCATTTTTTTATCATCTATCATTCCTTTCTTGCGAATTTCATATTTATCGAAATTATTTTGGTAGAATTCTACTCCTTTCTATTTTTTATCCATGCTTCATATTTGAGTTTTAGATTAAATCTTTTTGATTTATAATTTTATTATTTTCACAACCATAAACTCATTTTACATAATTATTATCTCATATTGTTCTTATTTCCCAAATTGAAATACATTGTTTTGCTTTAGTATTTATAAAAATACATTCGCTAAGACAATGAATAACGCCTACAAATTCATATATAGTGACTAATAATACTATGATTTGACTTTATTTTTTTATAATCCCTATCTAACAAAAACTAATTTTATTCTAATTTATTCTTTTATTTTAATCTATCTAAAAAAGACATTAGAGCTCTCTTCTAATGTCTTTTTATTCTAATATTATTTATTTTTATTCTTGAATCAATTTGCTAAATGGAATCAATCCTTGAGTTTGATATTCTTTTTCAAATTCAGCAGAATCAAGTTGCAATTGTTCAACAGGTAATGGACGATGGTCAAAGATGTTGACATTGATGACCGTTGGACGATTCGCTTCTTTAGCTTTTGCAAAAGCTTCTTTTAATTCTGACAAATTATTAACATCAAAACCTAAAGCTCCCAAAGCCGCTGCAGAAGCGCCAAAATTAGCACCTATCAAATCAATTCCTGAGTGTGGTTGTTTGGCATCATCTTGTTCTGCTTCGATAAATCCAAGGCTCTTATTGGTCAAAACAACATTGATAATTGGTAAGTTATATTTGACCTGAGTAAGAATATCAGGCATCACCATTGCCCAAGCTCCGTCACCAGAAATTGACCAAACTTGACGGTCTGGATATTGCGCTTTCGCACCAATTGCTGCAGGTAGAGCATAACCCATTGTCGCATACCAGCCACTTGTTGTGAATTTTTGATCCTTACTTGTATCGAGAAGTCTCATTCCATCAATTGTGACATTTCCTACATCAACTTGGAAAATGGCGTCATCAGTGGCCATGTCATTAATGGCTTTAAAGACAGGTTCTACTTCCAAAGGTGAGCTGTCAATAACTGAACGTTTTTCAAGCCACTCTACCCAATTTTCTTTGTCTGCTAGTGCTGCGCGATACCAATTTGTTTCTGGAAGTTGTTCTCCCACTTCCATTAATTTTTTAATTGTCAGTTTGGCATCTGCCAAAATAGCTAAATCTACTTGATGACGACGGCCAAATTTAGTTCCGTCAATATCAACTTGTATGTATTTAGCATCTTTAGGAATAAAGAAACTTTGAAATGGCATATCTGAACCTAAGAACAAAACAGCATCTGTGTTAGACGCAATTTCTACCCCAGGTTTAGAGGCCACTCGACCAGCTGACCCCATGTAAGCAGGGGCATTGTCAGGAATAATTCCTTTTCCTAAGGCAGAACTCAAAATTGGAGCATGAAGCATTTTAGAAAGTTCTAAGATTTCCTTGCGGGCTCCTCTTGTTCCTTGACCAATATAAATCAAAGGGCGTTTTGCTTCTTTTAATATTTTCCAAGCTTCTTGGATTTTTTCAGCCGCAGGTTCTAGTGGCAAAGGCTTTTGATATAGATTAGCGCTAGAAACATAATTATCTTCAATTTCTTGCCAACCTAAATCTTTGGGAATGGTAATGACAGCAACACCACGTTTGGCATAGGCTTGACGAATCGCTTCATCAACTACTGCTGGCATTTGTTCTGCGGTCATTACTGTTCTGTTATAGACACTAACGTCAGCAAACATTGGATTTTCATTTAATTCTTGGAAATAATTAGTGTTCATTGCACTCGTTGGAACTTGACCAACCAAGGCAAGTACTGGAACATGGTCATATTGAGCATCATATAATCCATTTAACAAGTGAACGGCTCCTGGTCCTGCTGAACCAAAGGTTACTCCGATTTCTCCGGTTACTTTTGCTTCCCCAACGGCTGCTAAAGCACCCACTTCTTCGTGACGAACTTGAATGTAATTTAATGTGTCTCTTCGGTTATATAATGCGTTCATTGTCGAATCAATTGACCCACCGGGTAAACCGTAAATATTTTTGACACCCCAATCTTCAATAACTTTTAACATTGCATCTGATGCATTTATTTTTGTCATGATATTCTCCTTGACCTTAAATCTATCAACTACTAACTACTTTGAAACTACTTTATATACTAATTTCTCCTTTCGCCGTAAGTAAATAAATTACTTTTCAAGTAAATTATAGGTCAAAAAAATCTAAATGTAAACTATTTGAGTCCAGCCATTTATTTTTTTAGTCTGTCAGCAATAACTAAAAAAGAACTGTAAACTAAACAGTACAGTTCTTTTTATTTAAGTCTTAATCTAAGGTCAAATGGCTGATTAAAAATTTTATCAAGAAGTCACGTTCTTCAATCCATTTTTCTCGATTATCTTTTAAATGGACACGATTTGATAAGAAAACGACTGCTTTTTTGATGTGAGGGTTAATTAACAGAAAAGTTCCGGTATAACCAGTATGAAGCAACCAATCATCATTTGGCCCGAGTAAGTCCCAAGCCAAACTTCTTTTTTTATCTCCGTCAGCATAATTTTTTGTCAGCTTTAAATATTTTTCTTCTTGAAAATAAGCTTGACTGAATAAAATTAAATCAGACATCGTTGAAAATAAGCCGGCTGAGCCACAATGATTTTTTAAAACTTGAGCTTTAGGGTCATGAACTGTTCCTACTGGGATATTTTGACTTGTTGGGACTGCATTTTCTACTGGTCCAAAACTTGTGTCAGTCATTTTCCAGTCTTCAAATACTTGTTTGTAAAAGATTTCATCCAGACTTTCTCCATAATATTCTTCTAATAAAAAACCTAGTAAAATAAAATTAATATCTGTATATTTGAAGGTCTTATTGTCAGTAATTTTAATCTGATTAATTGCTTCTGTCAGTTCTTTTGCGTTTAGCTTATCTCTATTTTTTATGAAAGGATCAATACCAGAAGTGTGTGTCAGTAATTGCCGCAAGCTGACGCTTCTGTCAGTAAATTTAGAATAATATTTTTGAAGAGGGGCATCAATTTCTAACTTTCCTGCTAGGACAAGATTAATGACGGCTGTTCCGGTGCCCACTACTTTTGTCAAAGAAGCTAAATCCCATTTTTTTCCCTGAGTGAGCTTGATTGTTTTAGGATAAATTGCTGAATTTCCTAAAAGATACTCATTAACTTTTTCTCCTTCAATAATTGCGAAATTGACACCTGGGAAAACGTCACGCTCAATATAATCTTCGATTATTTTTAAAAATTCTTGTTGATTTTTCATGTTTCAACCTTCGTTTCTGATTTATTTTGAGTAAAAAAACTTGTCAAAAATTAACAAGTTTTTTTAAAATTATTATTTTACAAACCAAAGTTCTACATGGTCAGGAACTTCTAATGAAAAAGTTTTAGCTGAGCCATCCAAATATGTTCCGTCCACATCAGAAAATTGATGAGCAAAATCTTTCAAATCAAAATCTTTATCAATCATGAACACTAAAAACTCAAGGTCAAGTACTTCATCGGTTCCTGCAGCTAAATCTTCGCTTTCTTCAACACTAAAAGTCAAAGTTACAAAAGGAAATTCAATTTGGTTATTGATTGCTTTAAGACCAAAAACTGATTCATAAAATTCAATAATTGATTGGTCAGCAACATTCAAATCCATTGCTATAATTTCAAAATCTGACAAACCTTTAAAAGTTTTATCTTCCTCAAGCTCAATTTCTGATTTATCAATTTCTGTCAGTGATGATAAATCTGTCAGTAAATCTGATGTTACCAAAAAAAGTTCTGCTTCAGGCGAAAGTGCTGAAAAAGCAAAGCCGTTTTTTCCTTTATAGACCTTAGAAATCTTGTCCAAGTTACGAACAATTAATTGCTCAATCTCAGATGAATTAGCTTTGATCACCGTTTGCCCGTGTTTTTTCAATCCTTCAACAGGACGAAAACCTGGTGATTCTTCTAATTGAAACCGATCTTTTTTCGCTTCATGCCCACCAAGCCATACCATTGCGCCTTCTTCTACCAAGACCTTAAAGCCAAGCACTTCACGGTAGAAATCTAAATTTTCTTCACGATTAAGCACACGATAGACTGGTTGAAAAGCGGTAATATGATTTATAATCTCGCTCATTTTAGCCTCCATTGATTACATTTACAAATAACTATCTCTTATTTTCGCAAATTTCAAGGAAATTATCAACGATTTATATCTTTTAGTTTTTCTTTCTACATTAAATGTGTAATTTTAAAATCTCAATAAAAAAACTCATAGTCGTTAACCATGGGCATTTTTAAGGATAGTTTTAAGTACATATCTAGGTACGAACAAAGTTAGACTGACCTTTTAGTGTGGTTGCCAGATATGCACATTTTTGAGGTAGCTCTATTTTACTACAATTTATTCAAGTTCAGATTAACAAAAGTTATCAACAAAAATGAAATATTTTCTTCTGCTGACAGCTATTACTATGCTATAATATTGACATGTTTAATATAGAAAAACTTCAATCATTAGCCAAATATCGTTGGGTAATTGTAATTATTTTGGCGCTACTTTTTTCAGCCCTATCTGTCAGTATTTTTCATTTGCCATTTTTAATGACAGCTCTCGTATTATCGATTGTTGGATTAATTTTTGCTTATCACAAATCAGTTTGGTTGGTGCTCTTTATTTTATCTAACTTACCAATGCTTGCGACAACCATTTTTGCTTATCAGCACCATTTCACAACCTTAGATACCGTCATCTTTTTCATTATCTTTTTACTTACGATTATTTCTTCTTATCTGATTGCTCGTAAAGCTGAACTCATCCCTAAAATAAGCTGGAAATATTTTCCTCCTTTAAAAATAATAATTGGTTTTGCTTTGCTTTTTCTGGTCTCTATTCTGACAGGAATTTTTGCTCAAATTATCAATCAAAGTCCAACAACCAGTAATCAAGATTCACTAAACGAATTACAAAAAGTGATTCCAATTGCTGTCTTTGCGACCCAAACACTTGCTGCTGGTTTTTTAGAGGAACTTGTTTATCGGGTAGGAATTTTTGAAGTCATTTTCAAAAATCAAAAATATTTTGCTTTTTTAACGGCATTGCTCCTTTTTGCTTACATGCATGGTCCTACTGACCTCTACAGCTGGTTAACTTACGGTTTAATGAGTCTCGTGCTTACCAGCCTTTATGCTAAATATCGCAATTTTTATCTTAATATGAGCGTCCATCTTCTTTGGAATCTCTTTGGGTTAGTAATTGCGCTTGTGCTTAAATAAAAAAAATACTGACAGAAATTCTGTCAGTATTTTTTTTATTTTTTAAAGATAAATCATTTTAAATAGAGCTACGGCTGCAAGTGATGCAAGAATTGGTGCCAAAACTGGAACCCATGCATACCACCATTTAGAAGAACCTTTTGCTTCACCCAAAACTGATTTTGGTAAGAGACTGTGAACCAAACGTGGACCAAAGTCACGCGCTGGATTCAAACCAGGTCCTGTAGGACCGCCAAGAGCGACTACAAGTCCCATAACAAGGAATCCTAAGAATAAGTGAGCAACCATTTTAGAAGCTGAAGCTCCTGAGGCTTGAACCCAAATCTGATTCATAATGTCTGATGAAGAAACATCTGCTCCTTGACCTTTCAAGTAGTTTGTCATCCAAGTAATTGATTGACTACCAAAGAAGATATTTGTCGCAGCAACTGCTCCGAAGAACAAGACGAATGATCCAACAAATTCATTCAAGAAACCATTAATTGTGGCTCCCAAACGAGTTTTTTCATCATTGTCATCAACATTATCGATTGTTGAGAAAGTTCCAAGAATAGCATTTGGATTTTGTGTTTTAAGATAGTATGGGCGATAAACCATAACAATCAATAATTGTCCAAACATCGCACCTAAAACTTGCGCAATAATATATTGAGCAACATGTGCCCAAGGGAAAAGTCCTGAGGCTGCAAGTCCAAGTGTGAAAGCTGGATTAATTTGTGAAGTAATATTACCGAAAGCAACTGCTGGTAGCATTACACCAAGTCCATAACCCCAACCAATAATCATCCAAGATTGTGCGTGAGCTTTTGTACCTTTAAGTTCAACGTTGGCAACCGCACCATTACCCATGATGATGAGTAGCGCAGTTCCGACAAATTCAGTGATATATTTCACTGTCCATGTAACATCCATTTTTTATGGAACCCTCCAAAATTTGATTTTAATATAATAACCTCAGCTATTATATCAGAAAAGCGCGCTTGCTTCAAATATTCATTGGAAATTAGACCCTTTTAGTCTGATTATTTACTGAAAATTTGCTATAATTAAAAGAATTATCATGCTTTTTATGGAGGACTTAAGATGCGCTTTAATCATTTTTCAATTGTTGATAAAAACTTTGATGAACAACTAGCAGAACTTGATCAGCTTGGGTTTCGTTGGTCTGTTTTTTGGGATGAAAAGAAAATTTTAAAAGATTTTCTCATTCAAAGTCCTACTGATATGACTGTTTTACAAGCAAATACTGAGCTAGATGTCATTGAATTCTTAAAATCCTCTATTGAATTAGATTGGGAAATTTTCTGGAATATTGCTTTGCAACTTCTTGACTTTGTTCCAAATTTTGATTTTGAAATAGGAAAAGCAACTGAATTTGCTAAAAAACTTAATCTTCCTCAAAGGGATGTTGAAATGACAACTGAAACTATCATCTCTGCTTTTTACTATTTACTTTGTAGCCGTCGTAAAAGCGGGATGATTCTTGTTGAACATTGGGTTTCAGAAGGTCTTCTTCCTTTGGATAATCACTATCACTTTTTCAATGACAAATCATTGGCAACTTTTGATTCTTCGCTCCTTGAACGTGAGGTCATTTGGGTTGAAAGTCCAGTTGATACTGAGCAAAAAGGAAAAAATGACTTAATTAAAATTCAAATTATCCGTCCAAAAAGTACAGAAAAGCTTCCGGTTGTGATGACCGCAAGTCCTTATCATTTGGGAATCAATGAGAAAGCAAATGATTTAGCGCTTCATGAAATGAATGTTGATTTGGAAAAAAAGGACAGTCACAAAATTCATGTCCAAGGAAAGCTTCCACAAAAACGTCCGTCTGAAACCAAAGAACTTCCTATTGTAGATAAAGCACCTTATCGCTTTACTCATGGTTGGACTTATTCTTTAAATGACTACTTTTTGACGCGTGGTTTTGCTTCTATTTATGTGGCTGGTGTTGGAACGCGTGGCTCAAATGGCTTCCAAACTTCAGGCGATTATCAGCAAATTTATAGTATGACTGCTGTCATTGATTGGTTAAATGGCCGAACTCGTGCCTATACTTCTCGTAAAAAGACGCATGAAATTAAGGCCACTTGGGCAAACGGAAAAGTAGCCATGACTGGAAAGTCATATTTAGGAACGATGGCTTATGGTGCTGCTACTACTGGAGTCGATGGACTTGAAGTCATTTTAGCTGAAGCTGGAATTTCTTCTTGGTATAATTACTATCGTGAAAATGGTCTTGTCCGTTCTCCTGGTGGCTTTCCTGGTGAAGATTTAGATGTGCTTGCTGCACTGACTTACTCACGAAATCTTGATGGTGCTGATTATTTAAACGGAAATGCTGAATACGAAAAACGTTTAGCAGAAATGACCACTGCTTTAGACCGTAAGTCTGGTGATTACAATCAATTTTGGCATGACCGAAATTATTTAATCAATTCTGACCAAGTTAAAGCTGACGTCCTAATTGTTCACGGCTTACAAGACTGGAATGTTACACCCGAACAAGCTTATAATTTTTGGCAGGCTCTGCCAGAAGGTCATGCCAAGCATGCCTTTTTACATCGTGGGGCTCATATTTATATGAATTCTTGGCAATCCATTGATTTTTCTGAGACAATCAATGCTTATTTCTCTGCCAAATTATTAGATAGAGATTTAAATTTAAATCTTCCACCCGTTATTTTACAGGAAAATTCTAAAGAACAAGTTTGGTCAGCTGTCAGTAAATTTGGGGGCGATGACCAGCTCAAACTCCCTCTTGGGAAAACGGCGGTTTCTTTTGCTCAATTTGATAACCACTATGATGATGAAAGCTTCAAAAAGTATTCTAAAGATTTCAATGTCTTTAAAAAAGATTTATTTGAAAATAAAGCTAACGAAGCTGTCATTGATTTAGAACTTCCTTCTGAGTTAACAATTAATGGTCCAATTGAACTAGAAATCAGACTAAAATTAAATGATAGTAAAGGGCTCTTATCTGCTCAAATTCTTGATTTTGGTCCCAAAAAACGGCTGGAAGATAAAGCAAGAGTAAAAGATTTTAAAGTTCTTGACCGTGGCCGAAACTTCATGTTAGATGATTTGGTTGAACTTCCTCTTGTCGAAAGTCCTTATCAGTTGGTCACTAAAGGATTTACCAATCTCCAAAACAAAGATTTACTGACGGTCAGTGATTTAAAAGCTGACGAATGGTTTACGCTCAAATTTGAACTACAACCAACGATTTATCATTTAGAAAAAGCGGATAAACTTCGGGTCATACTCTATAGTACTGACTTTGAACATACGGTTCGTGATAATCGTAAAGTGACTTACGAGATTGATTTATCTCAATCCAAACTCATTATTCCTATTGAAAGTGTGAAAAAATAAGATGGCAATTATTGGAATTCTTGGAACTCCTTACAATACAGTTGAACAATCCCCCTTTTGGTGGAACAAAGTAAGCTATACTCGTCAATCATTTATTGATGTTTTTCAGGATTTAGGTCATACTGTGATTATTCTTCCTGTTGACAAAACCGAAAATATAAAAAATTACCTGACACTGGTAGATAAAATTGTACTGACTGGTGGGGCAGATGTCAGTCCTTATCTATATGGTGAGGAGCCTAATGCTAAATTAGGAACAACTGATCCGATTCGTGACCGTTTTGAGCTTGCCACAATCAAAGCTGCTCTAGAAGCAAATAAACCTATTTTGGGCATTTGTCGTGGCCTACAGTTACTCAATGTTTATTTTGGCGGAAGTCTTTATCAAGACTTGAGTCAAACTTCAAGTCAGATAAAACATCTCCAAAGTCCAACACCACAAGAAATTCCAACTCATCATATTAGTGTTGAAAAAGAAAGTGCCTTGGGCTTCTTGCCTGAAAATTATATGGTTAATTCTTTCCATCATCAAGTCATTAAAGATTTGGGCCAAGGCTTGACGGCCATTGCTCATGGAAACGATGGCTTAGTTGAAGCGATTGAAAATAAAGAAAAACATGTGCTTGCTGTCCAATGGCACCCAGAATGTACTTGGGAAACTGAGCATTTTGATAAGAAAATTTTTGAAATTTTCGCTAACGGAACCATATAAAAGTTAAAAAACCGTCATAAATCTTTTTTATGGTGGTTTTTTTAAGATTATGTTAATATTATGTCTATATTAAAAGTCAGCTCACTCGTAACCAACTTCCAAATTTAAAATAAAAACTGAGCTGACGAAATTTCTGAGGAGAAATTGATATGAAAAAAATAAAATTGTTGACTCTTGCAACAGTTGGAATTGCCTCAATTGGCTTACTTGCTGCTTGCTCGTCAAAAGATAATTCATCTTCTAAATCAACAGATAAAGTAACAACCGTAACTGTTGCAACTTCTGCCGCTTCTGTCCCTTATGAATACAGCGAAAATGGCAAAATGACTGGTTTTGAATATGATATTTTAAAAGCTGCTGACAAAGACATGAAGGATTATAAATTCAACTTTAAAGTCTATGAAGATAGTGCGATTTTAGCTGCTTTAGACGGTGGTCGTGCACAAATTGCGGCAAATAATTTTGGTAAGACAAAAGCACGTTCTGAAAAATATCTCTTTAGCTATCCTGTTCGCCAAGGAATTGATGCGATTTTCTCAACATCTAAAGAAAATATTACAAAAATCTCTCAACTTGCTGGTAAAACGACAGAAATTCCTGCTGGAACCAACTATGGTGATATGTTTGAAAGCTGGAACAAAAATCATCCAGACAAAAAAATCAATGTAAAATACAGCCAACGTCCTTTAGCCGACCGTTTATCTGCTGTTTCTAGTGGACAAATTGATTTCTTATTTGCTTCTAAAGCACCCGCAGAAAATTTGATTAAAGAACATGCAATCACAGGTTTAGTGGATACTGTTCCAACAGACTTGGATAAACAACCAGAATTTAAGACTTATGATTACTTTATTCTTGATAACAGCCAAAGCAAGTTGCAAAAAGATTTGAATGTTGAACTCAAAAAACTTTATGATAACGGCACACTTAAAAAACTATCAGAACAATATTTCCATGACAGCCATATTCCAGCTGCTGATCAATTCAAATAATTAAAAAAACTCGTCAATGACGAGTTTTTTTACTGACAGAAATTTTTTGTGCGATACTCACTCATAAAAGAAAGCTGTCAGTAACTTTTATTTCACTTCATTTTGAAATAAATCATTCAGACCTTCGCCCATTGTTGGATGAGTGAAAATTTGGTCGCGTAAAATTTGATAGGGCGTATGCATTTTCATAGCCAAACTTACAAGATTGATGACCTCATGAGAATCTTCATGATATAAAGTTGCACCGAGAATTTCATCTGTTTTTGGGTCAACAAGAGCTTTAAGAATTCCGCGAGTATCTTGAACAACTTTAGACTTAACAATTGGTGCCGCAGCCATCTTAAATAAACGATAATTAACCCCAGCTTTTTTCGCTTGTTTTTCATCCAAGCCAATTCGAGATAAGGTTGGACTAATAAAAACAGAATAGGGCACGAGTGTTCTGTCACTTAATTTACGCGAGTGATCACCAAACAATTGATTATTGACAATCCGAAAATCATCTGTTGACAGATAGTAGAATTGTCCACCTCCCCGAACGTCACCAAGTGCCCAGATATTTTCTGTACTTGTTTTTAAATCATCATCAACTTTAATATAACCACTTTCTGAAAGTTCAACACCAGCTTTTTCCAAATTTAAGTCAGTAATATTAGGCCT
Organism: Lactococcus sp. S64; assembly: GCF_016516525.1. Taxonomy (NCBI): domain Bacteria; kingdom Bacillati; phylum Bacillota; class Bacilli; order Lactobacillales; family Streptococcaceae; genus Lactococcus; species Lactococcus sp. S64. Next base: position 145,239 of record NZ_JACVUQ010000005.1, read on the forward strand.
GCGACCTGTTGCCACTAATATCTTGTCAGCTGAATAGGTCTGACCTCCTGCCAAAACTTCGCTGTCAGTAATTTTTTCAACTTTAACCCCAAGATGAATTTCAACTCCTGAAGCCTTTAAATCTTTAAAAATTTCCCTTGAAATATCGTCGTCTTCTTTGGGTAAAAATGTTGAATGAGGTTCTAAAATTGTGACCTTAGACCCAAATTTATTAAACATTCCGGCAAATTCTAAACCAATATAGCCCGCGCCGATGATAACTAATTTCTTTGGAAGTTCAGAAAGTTCCATCGCTCCTTCAGATGTAATTACATTTTTGGATTCTTGAATTCCTGAAATTTCGGGAATCACTGGAGTTGCTCCCGTATTGATGAAAATGCGTTCTCCAATCACTTTGCTTATCTTGTCACCATTAACGACCTCAAGGGTTTCTTGATTAATAAAACGCGCAATTCCATCCATGACATAAACCAATGGTTCGTCAGCTGCCCCGTGATAGGCTCCATTGTGTAAAATTTCACGAACCTTGTATTTAGTAGCCATTGCTTCTGAAAAGTTCATATTTTTTTGTCCGGCAACAATTAGAGTTTTAGAAGGTGCACAGCCAACGTTGGGACAAGTTCCGCCGTACATCGCCTGGTCACGTTCAATAATCAGAGCTTCTTCTCCGTGCTGCGACAATGTTTTTGCCAAAGCTCGACCAGCCTTACCGAATCCAATAATAATATTTTTGAAATGTCTTGTTTCCATAAGTCTCTCTTTTCGTTAGTTTATCTCCTTATTTTATACCATTTGAATGTCTGAGTGTTCTATTTTGGTTTAATAAAAAGACGCCACACGGCGTCTTTTTATTATATTATTTATTTAAAGCAGCGTCCAAATGAGCCAATACTTTTTCTTTTCCAAGAAGTGCAATTGTTTCTGGTAATTCTGGACCATGCATTGAACCTGAAGCTGCAATACGAATTGGCATCCAAAGCATTTTACCTTTTACGCCAGTTTCTTTTTGAGTCGCTTTAAAGAGTGGGAAAATATTTTCCACTGTAAAATCATTTTCAGGAAGCTCAGCCAATTTTGCACGGAAAGTACTCAAAGCTAATGGTGTTGTTTCAGCAGCCAACATTTCACGAGCTTCATCAGTCAATTCTGGGAAATCTCCATAGAAAAGGTCTGTTAATTCAACAATTTCATCTGCTGATTTCATTTGTGGTTGATAAAGTTTAACCAGTTCCTCAGCACGTTCATCAAAGCGATTAGCAGCAACAAGGAATGGTTTTGTCAATTCAAATACTTTAGCAAAATCAGCATTTTTGATGTATTCATTATCCAACCAGTCCAATTTCTTTTGGTCAAAGGCTGCTGGTGATTTAGACAAACGATGTTCATCAAAAAGTTCAATTAATTCTTCACGAGAGAAAATTTCTTTTTCTCCGCCAGGATTCCAGCCCAAAAGTGCAATAAAGTTGAAAATGGCATCAGACATGTAACCTTTTTTACGGTAGTCTTCAATAAACTGAAGTGTATTTGTGTCACGTTTTGATAATTTTTTCCCAGTTTCAGAATTAATAATCAAAGTCATGTGACCAAATTGTGGTGCTTCCCAACCCAAAGCATCGTAAACAACTAATTGTTTTGGCGTATTGGCAATATGGTCATCTCCACGGATAACATGTGAGATTTGCATATCATGGTCATCAACAACAACAGCAAAATTGTAAGTTGGGTAACCATCACGTTTTTGGATTACCCAATCTCCACCGATGTTTTTACCTTCAAATTCAATGTCGCCTTTAACAATATCATTCCATTTATAAATTGCTTTTTCATCAACAGAGATACGAACAACCGGTTCAATATTTTGCGCTTTGCGCTCCGCGATATAAGCTGCTTTTTCATCATCACTCATGCCAGCATATTCGTTAATATAGTGTGGAGCAATTCCTGCCGCTTCTTGTTTCGCATGGTCAGCTTCAAGTTCTTCTGGCGTTTTATAAGAATAATAAGCTTTTCCTTCAGTCAACAATTGGTCAATATATTTTTGATATAAAGGCAAACGTTCTGATTGACGGTAGTTTTCATGTGTTTCAGGACTTTCATCCCAATCCATTCCCAACCAACGAAGGTTTTCAAGTTGTGAACGCTCACCATCTTCTACGTGACGTTCACGGTCTGTATCTTCAATACGGATGATAAAATCTCCCCCGTGATGACGGGCAAAAAGATAGTTAAAAAGGGCTGTACGAGCATTCCCGATATGCAAAAGTCCTGTTGGTGATGGTGCGTAACGGACGCGGATTTTTTTATTCATATTAATCCAATTCTCCTCATAAATTCGTTCACTTCTTTTCTGTAAGAAATGAATCGTTCTTGGTTTTAAATAGCCTAAACTACTCTAACAATCACCTCTATTTTACCACAAATTAAGAAAGCATGCCGACCTAAAATTCATTTGTAATCTATCATTGACAAATTTAATCTAAGAATTGAAGAAATCGTTCATCCCAAAGATGGTTTTCATAAAAATCAACGATTTCTTTTGCTGACAGCCATTTACTATCAAAAGTTGAACTTGCCCCCCTTTGCATCCAATTTTGATAGCCCAGACCATGAGCAAAAACAAGCGTCGTGTTAACACAAAATTCAGTTTGAGCACCGCAAAATTCAATCAATTTTACTGACAAGTCTGTCAGTAATTTTTGCAGTTCCGTTTGATAGAAACCATTGGCATGCGTTTTTTCAACATACTTGTCAGTAGATGCTGTCAGCAATTCTGGAATCATTTGCCAACCAAAACTTTCTTTTATCAGTTCATCATCATTATGCTGGATAAAAATAATCGGTTTTTTAGCCTTTCGATAAGTAATAATTCGTTGATTAATTTGCTCAATTAATTCTTCTCGCCGATAAATCCCCGCACATACCTCATTTTGCATATCAATTACAATCAAAGCATCACTTGTTTTCATCTTTTTATTCCTTTCAAAAATTGATTTTCTTAGCATTAGTATAAGACAATCTCTCCAGAAAACAAAGAATTTACAACCAAAATCAAAATAACACCCCAAAGAATGTTATTTTTGTAGTAATCTTTTATAATTTTCTAGTTGAGAGACTCTTCCTCAATAAATGAATAACCAATTGCCTTTGTGGCAACAAAAGTAACTAAAGACGCGATAATTAATGACATCGTGGTATCCGATAAGAAATGTGCACCAATTCGGACCCGAGCAGCCATCATTAAAAGTGTGAAAACAAATCCGCTGTAAGCCAAAATCTTTTGGCCTTTAAGATTTTTTCTGTCAGCAAAAAATGGTAAAAAGAGTGCTGCAGCCGCTGCGATTGTATGACCTGACGGGAATGATTGATGACCTGTTTGACCGTTCAAATGCCACCAATTAGTGAACGTTCCTTTGGTAGAGGAAACAATTTCCTTAACCTCATAAGGGCGAAAACGCCCCCAGTTAACTTTCATCATATTGACAATTGAGTTGCTGGCATAAACGACAGCAATCCCAGCAATCGCCACAATAATCAATTGACTTAATTCTTCGTAAGTTTTCTTGCTCAGCCATCTATAAATCAAAAATGTCCCGATGACCAGGATAATAAATGTAAAAAGTGCTTCAAGTCTGAAAGAATAAGTCGCTGTGGCTCCAATGCTGTTATTTGCCGCACCCAGTGGCTGATGATTTTTGATGTTATTAAGTGTGGTCACACCGTAAAACATCCAACCATCAACCCAGCCCCATGCTGACCAATAAGCAAAGCCAAGTCCAGAAATCGCTAAAATCCATTTTGTCAGTTGATTATCTTGTCTTAGACCATAAATGAAGATAATTTCCGCTGAAATAAAAGGGATAAGCGCTGACGGAAACATTCCAAATATCTGAAAAAGATTACCAAAAATTGAATTTTGATCCATAACCATTTTAGAAATTTGCAAATCCCCCAAAGACGCAATAATTAATAAAAGAGCTGAAATTCCAATTAAAATTCCTAGGAATTTTTTTCCGCTTGTGTTCATAAAACCTCCATTGGTTTGATTACTACCCTTTCATTTTATCCCATTCTCCAAAACTCAATGTAAATTTTTTGTAAATCTTAAGTAAACATTTAGTTAAACTTTATTTTATTAAAGATTTTAGATTTTTAAACCACTTCATATCCTTTAAATGACAAACTATTTATTCTTTTAATTACTAAGGATGATTATTGATTTCCTTTCTGAACAGTCTATGTTAGAATTAATTGTATGAATGAAATTACTTATACTCAAATTATGCCAAATGATATAGATGATGTCATCCGTATTGAAAGAGCTACTTTCTCAGAAAATGAAGCCCTCTCTGTAGAGTCAATGATCGAAAGAATTAACTTAATTCCTGATAGCTTTATCGCAGCAAGAAATAGTGAAGGAACTGTCGTAGGTTACGTTTCTGGTCCTGTTACAGAAGGTCGTTACTTGGATGATGAATCTTTTGAACGTACCGAAGCCAATCCCAAAACAGGTGGTTTCCAAAAAATCATCAGTTTAACCGTTGACCCTGATTATCAAGGCTTAGGAATTGCGACAAACTTACTCCTTTTACTTGAAAAAGAAGCCAAATCGAAAAAACGTTTGGGAATTAGTCTTACTTGCCATGATTATTTAGTTCCCTATTATGAAAAACACGGCTTTACTGACGAAGGACTTTCCGAGTCAAAATTCGGTGGAGAAACTTGGTACAATATGGTCATGGAATTTTAAAAAAAACAAAAGTTACTAACAAACCTGTCAGTAACTTTTTTTATTGATAAATTTTCAATTTTACTGACAGACTTATCAGTAAAATCTATTTATTACTTTTGAGCAAAATAATCATTCAAAGCTTGACGATATTTATTTCGCCAATCCTCTTTATTATCACTTAATAATTCATCAGCAAAAGTTGCAAAATCATCGCCCAGAACCTCTGCTGGGCTTCGCCCATCAACTACTGCCAGTTCAAATAATTCAATAATATCATTAAAAATATGCCAATCTGTTGCCCCCATTTTGAACATATATTTTTGAATTGAACGATAAGCCTGATAAAAATCTTTAGGTAATTTTTTAGCTCGATTTTGCGTTTCTTGCCAGTCTTTTTTTCAGCAAGAAGGTCACTAATTTTATATAAAACCATTTTTCAGCTCCTTATTAAGTTTATTTTTTTGCTTTTTTCCCCAACTATTATCATCCATCATCTCATCAATAAACGTCGCAACATCTGGACCAATTAAATCAGTCAATTCTTTGTCTTGGATTTTAGCTTCTTCAAGTAAATCAAGGACTTGTCCAAAAATAAATTTGAAATCTGCCCATTTCGTTACCCCAGAGTGCTATATATATTTTTTTAATTCCTTATAATCTTCATAATAATTCTCTCCAAGTTTCTGAGCACGATTTTCAAATTCGCGAAATTCTCTTTTTTCTTCAAGACCAATCATTCTATCAACAATATTTCTATGCTCCGCCATGATTTTCTCCCTTCTGCTCACTCAATAAATTTTGATGACGTAAAAATTCCAATTTTTCTGAAATAAAAGCCCATTTTTTCCAAAAATTTCCGCGCTCAATTTGCCCTGCCTCATTTAAACGATACCATTTTCGAGCGGGGCCAAGTTTTGAAGGCTTTTTTCTAATCTCAACATACCCTTTCTTTTCAAGACGCATCGTAATCGTATATACCGTTCCTTCTACAACATCTTCAAAACCAAGTTCTCGCAGTTTTTGAGTAATTTCATAACCATAGGTTTCCCCTTGACCAATGATTTCTAAAACACAACCCTCAAGAACTCCTTTCAACATTTCTGTAATTTGATTCATTTTTTCCTCCGCTATTTAGTAATACTAACTACATCTATATAGTAATACAATATAGCTAAAATATCAATATTTCCCACTTTTATTAAAATAAAAAAACTGCTAAAAAGCAGTTTTAATAAATTATTTTTCAAAATTAATAACTTTAGTTTGACCTTTAAAATTTTCATAAAGGGCCGATTCAATCCTTAAAGCAATAATTGACATATTCTCCGCATTTTCATGAAGAGATAGGATTAATCCTTCTTTTTTCACAATTTCTTGAGCTTTAGCCTCTTCTAAGATTTCTGCATGAACCCGATTTGAAGTCAAACGCCCTCCTTTTTCCAACTTATCAAACCAAGTCGTAAAACTCACTTGTGAATTTCTTTTTATATCACTAATCTTTGAAGCTTTTTTATCCGCAACCATGTAGAAAATATTTTCCGTTTTTTGAGCTTGAATAAAACTCATAATCGTTGTTGAACTCTTTGAATTTTCATCAGTCACACTTAAAGCAAGGTAGCCTGGAAAGTCTTTTAAAAGATAAGCAAGTTCATTTTCTACAGCATTCGTACCAACAACATTAGCCTTTTTATTAGTTTTAAAAATTGTTAAGAGAACAAGTGGTAAAGTAAGAAAAACATAAGCAATGATAAGTCCTAAAACAAATCTTAACCAATAATTTCCAAAATTCATTTCTAATATCAAAGCAAAAACAGCTAAAGAAATTAAAAAAACTACAAACAATTGAATAAAACGTTTTAAATACATATTAAACTCCTAAATACTCAAAATTCATTTAAGATAAAAACCGATAATTTATCGGTTTTCTTCTTTATTTTTTTACTAAATCAGCAAAAATCATTCGACCAGCACTTGTTTGTAGCACCTTAGCAACTTCAACAGTAACTGTTTTATCAATCAATTTTGCAGTATCTTCGATGACAATCATTGTTCCATCTGGCAAATAAGCCACGCCTTGTTGACGTTCAGAACCAGCACGAATAATTTGTACGTTAATATGTTCGCCCACAACAAGTTGTGTTTTCACAGCATTAGCAAGGTCATTAATGTTAAGAACTCGAACACCCTGAATTTCAGCAACTTTATTAAGATTAAAATCATTCGTCACTAATTTTGAGCCAGTAGAACTTGCATATTTAAGAAGTTTAGTATCAACTTCTCGAACATCTGGAAAATCAACTTGAGAAATTTCAACTTGATCAAATTTAGTCAATTCATTAACCAAATCCAAGCCCCGACGTCCTTTAGCCCTTTTCAGTGGGTCTGAACTATCAGAAATTAATTGTAATTCTAAAATCACAAAATTAGGAACAATAATTTTATCTGAAATGAACCCTGTTTTAATTACATCTAAAATCCGACCATCAATGATTGAACTTGTATCCAATAAAATACTATTATTACTCTTAGATTCACTGACAACTTCCTCAGCAACTTCTGCTGGTTCAGTTGCCATTGCTTCACGGCGTTTACGAAAAAGCACTCTAGCAATTTCGTCTCCTCGTCGATCAAACAAAACATATCCCAAATAAATCATCACCAAAACAAGTATGAATGAAATGATATTACTTAAAATAGGAACATTTAAAAATCTTAATGGAATACTTCCAATAACCCCAACGAGAAGACCAAGAACAATCCCAATAATATTGAAGACCATTTTTGACATATTCATTTTGGAAATTCTAGAATCTATTTTTTTCAACCCATTAAGCATTGAACCGGCAAATATAAATGAAAGAATAATAAAAATAATTGCACCAATCACACCGTCAACAGCTTCGTTCTGCAAAATCCCTGTGTCCCAACCAAATACCTTTAAAATTGATGGTACAACAGCAACACCTAGCGATGCTCCGATGACAGTCATAACAAGATGAATAATCCAACGACGCATATCTTTTCCTCCTTTTAGAAAATGGATAGGCTTACAAGAAAGCCCTGTGTCAATTATACCACACGCTCCTTTAATATTGCTTATCCAAACACAAGAAATCTATTTAATTTCTCATGCTATATTTATTATTTTATAACTTATATCCCTTATTAGCGATCATTTAATTTTTTATTTTAAATAGAGTACATTAGATTATCATTGTGCTATAATGACCTTATCTTTTACAGATTATGAAGGAAAAAATTATGCTTAAATCCGCAGTCCATTCTAAAGAAAGTTTACTTGTTGCTCTATTACTTGCCATGAATACAGGCTTTGTTGATGCCTTTACCTTTTTTCATTTTGACGGCCGTTTCGCTAGTCTCCAAACTGGGAATTTGATTCAGACTGGAATTAATTTAGCCCATGGAAATTTGGAGAAAGCTTTTCAATTTATTATTCCAATTTTATTTTTTGCACTAGGTGCACTTTTCAAGACCTTATTCACCAAATATAAAACCCAAAATAATCAAAGTGAAATTGAATCCCTTCTCTTCATACAAATGATTGGTATTTTACTCATTTCTCTCGCCTTCGCTACTTTTTTACATTTATCAGCCTCACTTTTTGTTGGAATTCTCTCCTTTTTTATGGTTATTCAAGGTGATACCTTTACTCGAGTCAGAGGACTTCCTTATGCTAATATCATGTCCACAGGTAATATCAAAGCTTTTGGAACAAATCTAGGTCAATATTTAGTTTCTAAAAACACTAAGGACTTAAAAAATTCACTCATCTTCTTATCTCTTGCTTTATCATTTGTTGTGGGAGCCTTTATTTCTTCTCTTTTAAGTTTATGGTTAGGTGATTTTACATTAATCGGCTCTAGTCTATTAATTCTATTAGCTTATTATTCTTATAAGATAAGTCATTCATAAAAAGCAAAGGCTATTTCATTAATGAAATAGCCTTATTTTTATATTAGCCAAAGACTAGTTTTAAACATTCAGTTAAAGTTGTTACTCCAATCACTTGAATCTGTTCAGGAATATCAATCCCTACAATTGAATTTTTAGGAGCATATACTTTTTTAAAACCTAGTTTTGCAGCTTCATTTAATCTTTGTTCAATTCGGGTCACCCGACGAATTTCACCCGTTAAACCAATTTCACCAATAAAACATTCACGCGCATCTGTTGGAAGTTCTTTATAACTTGAAGCCACAGCAACCGCAACCGCGAGGTCAATGGCTGGCTCATCCAATTTTACTCCCCCCGCAGATTTGAGGTAGGCATCTTGATTTTGCATCAAGAGCCCCGTTCTCTTTTCAAGCACCGCCATAATTAAACTTACACGGTTAAAATCTAGGCCTGAGGTCGTCCTTTTAGCATTTCCAAACATTGTCGGTGTCGTCAGTGCTTGTATTTCAACTAGTATAGGCCGTGTTCCCTCAAGTGCACAAACAATTGCAGATCCAGTTGAGCCCTCTAAGCGTTCTTCTAAAAAGACCTCTGAGGGATTAGTCACTTCGACCAAGCCATGACCCTGCATCTCAAAAATTCCAATTTCATTAGTTGAACCAAAACGGTTTTTTACAGCACGAAGAATTCTAAATGTATTATTTCGTTCTCCTTCAAAATACAGCACCGTATCAACCATGTGCTCCAACATCCTTGGCCCAGCCAGCTGTCCTTCTTTAGTCACATGACCAACAATAAAAGTCGCAATATCATTCGTTTTAGCAATTTGCATCAATTCTCCAGTCACTTCACGAACTTGACTTACAGAGCCTTGAGTTGATTGAATTTCTGGTGTCATGATTGTTTGAATGGAATCAATAATTAAGAAGTTAGGTTTTAAACGCTCAACTTCTGCACGAATCGACTGCATATTTGTTTCAGCATAGAGATAAAAGTCACGGTCAATATCTCCTAAACGCTCAGCTCTTAGTTTAATTTGTTGGGCTGATTCTTCACCACTCACATACAGCACACGCCCTCTAGAAGCCAATTGAGTAGAAACCTGTAAAAGTAAGGTTGATTTACCTATCCCAGGGTCTCCCCCAATCAGAACTAATGAACCAGGAACGACACCCCCTCCTAATACACGATTAAATTCATCTAGGTCCGTTTCAATCCGAGGAGTATCAAATAATTCAACTTCATCTAGCTTCATTGGTTTTGAACGTTCGCCAGTCATTGAAACACGTTGATTTTTAACTTCTTGGACTTCAACTTCTTCAACAAAAGAAGACCATTCGCCACAGTTTGGACAACGTCCTAAGTATTTTGCAGACTTATAGCCACAATTTTGACAAACAAATGATGATTTTTTCTTCGCCATTTTCCCTCCACTTATTCATACGTAAAATTTATTAAAATGTAACAAAACAGCGGATAATCCGCTGTTTTATTTGATTAAGGATTTTATTCTTTTACCATTTTATCATATTTCAGAGTGTCTGACACGAATCTTAGATAAAAAATAGTTAGCACATCATAGCTTTAAATTTCCGTAACTTTACTCTTTTGGACAACATAGCCAAGTCCCTCAACTTTACTAACTAAGTCAGTAGCAGTTACCTGATTGTCATCAAATTCTGCCTTGACTTTTGAAGCGTTGAACAGCACCTTTGCCATTTCTACTCCATTTGTTGTATTCAAAGCTCCTTCAATCTTAGCCATACATGATGGACAGCTCAATTCATCTAATTTCATTACTATTTTTGACATTTATACTTTCCTCCTGCAATTATGCATCAATATTTATAGTCTTAGTATAATTTTAAAAAGACTATAAAACATTGATTTACATCAAGAAAATATTATTATTTTTGTCCAAAATAGTTTTCATCAGCATTTAATTTCTTCTTAACATTCTGTAGAAATGGTTGGACAAGCCAGTAATATAAGGAAAATGGCTTGCAAAGTAAAAAAAGTCTGCCACTTTTTACCAATATTCAAATTTTGAAAGTACTTTTTGTCTTACGAATATTAATTGTTCCATCAAAGGCAACGAAAATTGCTTTTCTCATTTTTTGTTCACAACTATTCTATGAAAAATTGACATCATCATGTGATTGAAAGTAAGATGAATATCCTCAGCAATTTGCATATCATTAATAGGTGCGTGCATATTATCATCACTCATTTTATTAGGAGCCGTTTTTGTAAAACAAATGTATTTAACCGTGGACATTATTCGCTTTTTAAAGCTTTTAAAGTAAATAAAAAGTCTTATTTATAAAATAAGACTTCTCATATTTAAATATATCTACTGTAAAAAATATGCCATTGAACAGAATCGAACTGTCGACCTTCACCTTACCATGGTGCTGCTCTACCGACTGAGCTACAACGGCTAAAATAAATAAATTGAGTGGCCTGACTAGATTAGAAATTTAATCTAATCAGACAGAGCTAGACTATAAGCAAGGCTGATGCGAAAGAGAGTCAATCACAACTCAACACATGCACCCACAGAAACCCCCGCCAACATCATAACACTCAATTTAGTATTTTATTATTACTTCAAGATTTAATACAATTAAACCAATTCAATGATTGCCATAGGCGCAGCATCACCACGACGTGGTTCTACTTTAAGGATACGAGTGTAACCACCGTTACGTCCTTCGTAGCGTTTAGCAAGGTCGTTGAATAATTTTTGAAGGGCAGTTGGGAAAGTTTCAGTTTCTTCGTTGAAATCTTTAATTGCGATTTCATTACGTACGTAAGCAGCTGCTGCACGACGAGCTGAAAGGTCACCTTTTTTACCAAGCGTAATCATTTTTTCTACTGTACGACGAACTTCTTTAGCGCGAGCTTCAGTTGTAACGATAGTTTCGTTGATGATCAAATCTGTAGTCAAATCACGAAGCATAGCTTTACGTTGTGAAGATGTACGTCCGAGTTTACGATTGCTCATTTGTTTCCTCCTATATTATTATTTTCTTTTTTTAAGGGAAAGTCCCAATTCAGTCAATTTAACTTTGACTTCTTCTACTGATTTGTGACCGAGGTTTTTGACTTTAATCATGTCAGCTTCGCTCATTTCAACAATATCAGCAACAGTGTTAATACCTGCGCGTTTCAAACCATTGTAAGCACGAACTGAGAAGTCCATTTCTTCAATAATTTTATCGAGCACACGTTCTGTTTTAACTTCATCTTTAACAACAAGTGTTTCGGCTTCAGCTGCAACTTCTGAAAGATCAACGAACAAGTTCAAGTGGTCTGTCAAGATTTTAGCTGAGAGTGACAAAGCTTCGTCAGAAACGATAGTACCGTTTGTAGTAATTTCAAGTGTTAATTTATCATAGCTAGAATCTCCACCAACACGGGCAGGTTCTACTTGATAATTTACTTTACTTACTGGTGTGTAAATTGAGTCTACAGCAATTGTGCCAATTGGCGCTCCATCGACTTTATTTTCGTCAGCCGGAACATAGCCGTATCCTTTTTTAACAGTCATTACAGCACGCATTGAGTGACCTTCAGCAATAGAGAACAAGTAATGGTCTTTGTTGACAATTTCAATGTCGCTATCAGTTAAGATATCACCAGCAGTAACATCCATAGGACCAGTTACGTCAAGTTCGATTTGTTTTTCAGACTCTACGTATGATTTGATGGCAATTCCTTTAACCGCAAGAACGATTTGGATGACATCTTCACGTACGCCAGGGATTGTTGCGAATTCGTGTTGAACACCTTCAATTTGAATTGAAGTCACAGCAGCACCAGGAAGTGATGACAAAAGGACGCGACGCAGAGAGTTACCTAAAGTTGTACCATAACCACGTTCAAGTGGTTCAACAACGAATTTACCGTAATTTTCTGATTCGTCAAATTTAGTAATTTTTGGTTTTTCAAACTCAATCATGTATGTTCTCCTCTAAGCGAAAAGTGATTAGTGACAAGAGCAACTAATTATACACGACGACGTTTTGGAGGACGTGCACCATTGTGAGGTACAGGAGTCACATCACTGATAGATGTTACATTAAGACCAGCTGCAGCGAGTGCGCGGATAGCTGATTCGCGACCTGAACCAGGACCTTTAACTGTAACAGATACAGTTTTCAAACCTTGCTCTTGAGCAGCTTTAGCAGCAGCTTCTGAAGCCATTTGAGCGGCGAAAGGTGTAGATTTTTTAGAACCTTTAAATCCAAGTGCACCAGCTGATGACCAAGCAAGGGCGTTACCATGAACGTCTGTGATCATAACGATTGTGTTGTTGAATGTTGATTGGATATGAACAATTCCAGATTCAATATTCTTTTTAACACGACGTTTACGTGTAATTTTTGCCATTTTAACTCCTTTCTATTTAATTATTTTTTCTTACCTGCGATTGATTTAGCAGGACCTTTACGTGTACGAGCGTTGTTCTTAGTGTTTTGTCCACGTGTAGGAAGTCCACGACGGTGACGCATACCACGGTAAGAACCGATTTCCATCAAACGTTTGATGTTAAGTGACACTTCACGACGAAGGTCTCCTTCGAGTTTCAAGCCATCGAGTTCACGACGGATTGCATCTTCTTGATCTGATGTCAAATCTTTTGTACGGATATCTTCTGAGACACCTGCAGCTGCAAGTACTTTTTTAGATGTTTGAAGTCCAACACCGAATACGTATGTTAATGAAATAACAATGCGTTTTTCGTTTGGAATATCAACTCCAGCAAAACGAGCCATATTTTTCTATTTCCTTTCTATCCCTGACGTTGTTTGTGTTTTGGATTGGCAGGGCAAATTACCATTACACGACCGTTACGACGAATAACTTTACAGTATTCGCAGATTGGTTTAACTGATGGTCTTACTTTCATTGTGTCTTCCTTTCTATGGTTACTGTGCATCATGCACTCAATGAATGTCCGGATTACTTAAATCGGTAAGTAATTCGTCCGCGTGTCAAATCGTATGGTGAGAGTTCAACTTGAACCTTGTCTCCAGGCAAGATACGGATATAATTCTTTCGAATTTTTCCTGAAATCGTCGCCAAGACTTGGTGACCATTTTCGAGTTCAACCGTGAACATCGCATTCGGCATGGTGTCAACGACTTTGCCGTCTACTTCAATTACATCATCTTTTGCCAAGCAAAAGTACCTCCTTAGAAATTTCCCGAAAGATATATACTATATATATCTAAAAAGTCGGACTTATGTATTTTAGCATTTTTCAGCAACAAATGCAAGTCTTTCTTTCAGAAAAGCCTTTATTTTTCTAGCTTGAGTACATGTTTAATTTATTACTCGCTTTCAAAGCTGTTCATGGCAATGTTTTCGGGTGTTTCATTTTTTATAATTTTACTGACAGAGAGCTTGTCAGTAAAATTTTGTATTCTAATCTTGCTATTTTACTAAAAAAACCTCTGACAGAGGTTTTTATTTTTATTATCCTAAAACTTTTTTAATATCTTCTGTTACTTGGCTAATTTCTTGTTCACCTTCAATGTTTTTAACAAGTCCAAGTTCAGTGTAGTGTTCAATAATTGGAGCTGATTCTTTAATATTGACATCCAAACGATTTTTAACTGTTTCTGGAACATCATCCGCACGTTGATAAAGGTCATGACTACCACAAACGTCACAAACACCTTCAACTTTAGTTGGATTGAAGATTTTATGATAAGTTGCTCCACAGTTACGGCAGATGTAACGGCCACTTAAACGGTCAACCAAAATATCTGGGTTAACAACGATATTTACAACGGCATCAAGTTTAATTCCGAGTTCTTCAAGCATTGTATCAAGTGCATGAGCTTGGTCAATCGTACGTGGATATCCATCAAGCAAGAAGCCTGAAGCTTTGATATCATCTTGTGCTAAACGTTCTTTAACAATTCCGTTCGTTACTTCATCAGGTACGAGTTCACCTTTATCGATGAAAGATTTAGCAAGTTTACCCATTTCAGTTTCGTTTTTCATTGCGGCACGGAACATGTCACCTGTTGAAATGTGATTTACTCCATAATTTTTAACGATGAACTCAGCTTGAGTTCCTTTACCAGCTCCTGGAAGTCCCATGATTAATAAATTCATTTTGTTTTCTCCTGATTTTAATTTATAAATTACTGACAGAACTGTCAGTAAATTGCAGATGTTCTCTGTGATTTTACCTACACTATTTTAGCGTATTTTTGCTAAAAAATAAAGAAAAACCTTGTCTAATGACAAGATTTTATTTTGTTTCAAGTGGATTATCCATAAATCCTGCATATTTACGTTTGAGTAAATATCCTTCAAGTTGTTTCACTGCTTGTATAGCAACTTGAATCAAGATTAAGAGTGATGTTCCTCCAAGAGCGACAATTTTTGGAAGTCCCCAAACGTTTTGGGCGGCAATTGGAATGATTGAAATCAAACCAAGGAAGAGCGCACCTACCGTTGCAAGACGCATTAAGAGACGTGATACATACTTTTCGGTTCCTTTACCCGGACGAACAGATGGAATGTAAGAGCCTTGTTTTTGAAGGTTTTCAGCCATCTTTTCAGGATTGACCTGAACGAATGAGTAGAAGAATGTAAAGAGCACAATCAATAATGCGTAGAAGAGCATTCCTGTCCAAGTCGTATATGACAAGGCGTCTTGTAAAGTTGACAACCAACCTACATTACTTCCTTGCGAACGTTGCAAGAATTGCAAAATCGTAGCTGGAGCAGTTGTAATTGAACCAGCAAAGATAACTGGGATAACCCCAGCTGGATTGACACGAAGTGGCAAATAAGAACTTGTTGGTGCACCTTGAGTCAATTTAGTATATTGAATAGGTACTTTACGTTCTGCTTGTTGAACAAAAGTTGTTACATAAATAATGATAATTGCTGACAATACTAGACCAATGACAAATAACCAAGACATTGGAATTTCTGAAGGTCGAACGTTTAAGAATTTTTCATCATAAACAGATTTGACCGCCGATGGGATACTAGATACAATCCCAGCAAAGATAATTACTGAAACACCTGAACCAAATCCTTTTTCATTAATTTGTTCACCCATCCAAGTGACAACCATTGAACCAGTGGTCAAAATTGCACCAATCATCAAATAGCTTTGCCAATTTGGATTTTGCACAATATTTAACGAGCTCATGGCTTGGAAACCAGCAGTAATCCCGATAGATTGTGCCATAGCAAGCACTAAGGTAATGTAACGTGTCGCTTGATTCAGTTTACGACGTCCAATTTCCCCTTGTTTTGACCACTCAACAAATTTTGGTAAAATATCCATTTGCAACAATTGAACAATGATTGAAGCAGTAATATAAGGCGAAACCCCCATTGCAAAAAGTGAATAGTTTTGCATTGCATTACCAGAAACCAAGTTCATCATGTTCAAGAAAGGAAGATTACTTACTTCTGTCAAGTTTTGAACGTTGACGCCAGGTACCGTAATATGGGCACCTAAGCGGAAAACAAAAAGGATGAAAATCGTAAAGAGAATTCTTGCTCGGACGTCCTTGACCTTAAAGGCTTCCTTAAGCGTCTTAAAAAACATAAAATCTCCTTAAAGCGTTTTAATTGTAAATAGACAATAAGCGGTTGAAAATTCAACCGCCAATTGTAGTGTAAAAATTAAGCTTCTTCTACAGAACCACCAGCAGCTTCGATTGCAGCTTTAGCAGCAGCAGATACTTTAGCAACTTTAACTGTAAGTTTTTTAGCTGTCAATTCACCGTTAGCAAGAACTTTAACACCTGATTTAACGTCCTTGATGATTTTAGCAGCTACAAGAGTTTCAGCTGAAACAGTTGCTCCATCTTCAAGACGGTTCAAAGTTTCAAGGTTGACAATAGCGTATTCTTTACGGTTAACATTCAAGAAACCACGTTTTGGCATGCGACGGAACAATTCTGTTTGTCCACCTTCAAAACCAGGACGTACTCCACCACCTGAACGAGATTTTTGACCTTTTTGTCCACGTCCAGATGTTTTACCGTTACCTGATGATGTACCACGACCTACGCGATTACGTACTTTACGACTGCCTTCAGCAGCTTTCAATGAATGAAGTTCCATTTTTTTCTCCTTATTTTGTACCTTGCTGTCGCCTATTTTCCATGAAAGGAACGTGAAAAATAAACTCGCCGATACGTTAATATATTTATTTGCCTGATATCAGACTTCTATTATTTTACTATTTTTCGATTGGAATTACAAGCCATTTCGTCGTTTGCAAATATATTTTATTATTCTAAAAAATAGCAAATAATCTTTTTTAAAGTACTCTAGATTTCTGTCAGTAAAAAAACAATCCTGTCAGTAAAGACAGAATTGTTTTTTTTAATATTAATTATGCTTCTTCAACTTTTACCAAGTGAGAAATAGAGTTTACCATACCAAGAATAGCAGGTGAACCTTCTTTTACTACTGAGCTGTTGAGTTTACCAAGACCGAGTGCTTTAACAGTTTTGCGTTGAGCAGGGATACGGCCGATTGGTGAGTTTACCAATGTAATTTTAATTTGAGCCATTTTTTCCTCCTTAGGCGAAATCTGATACAGATTTACCGCGTAATGCAGCAACTTCTTCAGCACGTTTCAATTGATTCAATCCATCAACAGTTGCACGAACAACGTTGATTGGTGTGTTTGAACCAAGTGATTTTGATGTTACGTCAGCAACACCAGCGAGTTCGAGGACGGCACGAACGGCACCACCTGCGGCAACTCCAGCACCTTCTACAGCTGGTTTAAGGAGGATTTTGCCACCACCGAAGACACCAAGTGCTTCGTGAGGAAGTGTAGTACCTACCATAGGAACTGTAATAAGGTTTTTCTTAGCTGCTTCGATTGCTTTACGGATAGCTTCAGGAACTTCTTGAGCTTTACCAGTACCGAAACCTACGCGACCGTTACGGTCACCAACAACAACAAGTGCTGCAAAGCGAAGACGACGTCCACCTTTAACAACTTTAGTAACGCGGTTAATTGAAACTACGCGTTCTTCAAATTCGCTTTGTTCGCGATCATTTCTTCTGTTTTCTGCCATGTTTAATTACCCCTTTCCTTAGAATTTCAATCCAGCTTCACGAGCTGCTGTAGCGAGTGCTGCAACACGTCCGTGATAGAGGTAACCACCGCGGTCGAAGACAACTTCTTCAACGCCTTTAGCTTTTGCAGCTTCAGCAACGAGTTTACCAACTTCTGCGGCTTGTTCAGTTTTAGTACCAGTCAATTTAAGTGATGAAGCTGATGCAAGTGTTGTACCAGTTACGTCATCAATGACTTGTGCATAAATGTTTGTGTTTGAACGGAAAACGTTCAAACGTGGAGTTTCAGATGTTCCTGAAATTTTACCGCGTACACGTGTGTGACGTTTTTGGCGGAGTTTGTTTTTATCTGGTTTAGAAATCACAATTCTACCTCTATATTATTTTAAATTTCGATAGTTTTTGCCATCGATTTTCTTGCTGACAGTATTACTAGAATGCTGTCAGCAAGCGGGGAGTTTTTGTCTGTCTAACAAAGTTAGCATTGACAAAATACTGGCAATTTGACAAGTCAAACCACCAATTACGGATAACATTTTTTGCTAAATAAATGTTCAAGTGAACATTATTTTGACAAAAATTATTTACCAGTTTTACCTTCTTTACGACGAACGTATTCACCAACGTAACGGATCCCTTTACCTTTATAAGGTTCTGGAGAACGACGGCTACGGATGTAAGCTGCTGTTTGACCAACGGCTTCTTTGCTGATACCTTCAACAACGATAGAAGTTGGAGTTGCAACAACAAATTTGATGTTTTCTGGTGCTTCAACTTCGTCTTGGTGAGATTTACCAACTGACAATACAAGTTTAGTTCCTTGTAATTGTGCACGGTACCCAACCCCGATCATTTCAAGTGCTTTAGAGAAACCAGTTGAAACACCTTCTACCATGTTAGCAAGAAGGGCACGAGTAGTTCCGTGGAGCATTTTCATTTCTTTAGTGTCGTTTGGACGTTTTACAGTGATTTCGTTTTCAGCGATATCAAGTGTGATGTTTTCGTTGAATGAACGAACGAGTTCACCTTTAGGTCCTTTGACAGTGACAGTTGCACCGTTTACTTCTACAGATACGCCTGCAGGGATAACGATGACTTTGTTACCAATACGTGACATTTTTTTCTCCTGTTAAATTATCAGATTTAATTCAATCTGTTTTCACGGGTTTTAAATCAAAATTTGATTTAAAAGAACTTTTATTTTACTGACAGGCATAAAAATATTTCTGTCAGTAATTTTGACTTACGAAAAATTCGCTCGTCAGTTTAATATCATCAAAAGTCGATATTAAACATTTAGATCAACTCCATCAATGAAGTCTCTCCGAACTAATTACCAGATGTAGGCAATTACTTCACCACCAACATTTGTTTCACGAGCAACTTTATCAGTTACTACACCAGTAGATGTTGAGATGATTGCTGTACCAAGTCCGTTAAGAACTTTAGGAACATCATCAGATTTCACGTAAACACGAAGACCTGGTTTTGAAATACGTTTCAAGTTAGTGATAACTTTTTCACCGTTTTTACCGTATTTAAGGAAAACGCGGATTACGCCTTGTTTGTTATCTTCAACGTATTCAACGTCTTTCACGTAACCTTCAGCTTTGAGGATTTCAGCGATTTGACGTTTGATTTTTGATGCAGGTGCTTCAACAACATCGAATTTACGCATGTTACCATTACGAATACGAGTCAAGAAATCTGCGATTGGGTCAGTCATTACCATAGTGTAATTTCTCCTTATTTGTAGTTTGGGCTTGTTCAAATCCCACTTTCAAATTAATGAGGTCTTTTTCATAAAAAGACCGAACTTAATTAGTATAGCAGAAGTTCCGCACCATGTCAACACTTTTCTTTACAATGTTTTCGGGTGTGTCATGGTTTTTCTATAAAAAAATACTGACAGAATTTCTGTCAGCAACTTTCATCCTGGCTTACGAATTCGGACTTGTTGTATCATTACTTATCTTGTAAAAAAATGACGTTGGGTTAGTATCAAATATTTCCATACCCTCATCATTTGAAGTTATTGCAAATCTATCTTTTGTCCTATCTGTTTTATCCGTTTGTGAAGAGTTTGAAAAAGTTGGCGAGCTGTTAGCCGCAGCAAACATGAACCCCATGTATTTCCCAAGATTCACAGCACCGGCCATAATAATCCCATTCTTTGATTGTGGTCCAGATATAACTCTTTGATATTCTGAACTAAAAATGATGGTACCATTTTTCAGAACAGCTTTACCACCTCCGTCAGTAGTTTGCCATGTTCCGTTTAAAGAAGAATAGTCACCTGCAAGAATTTGTGAACTATTAGCAGCCTCATACTGACTAGTTGAACTTGGACTTATGTCCGAACTTGAACTCGTACTTATACTTGAAGATTGTGAACTACTGCTTGGGAGACTTTCCTTATTTTTTATACTTTGTGACGAACTAGTATGCTCAGCTTTTTCACTTTCTTTACTTCCGCTACCGCAAGCTGTTAAAGTCGCTAAAGCTCCTAAAAAAATTACAGAAACTGTTGCATATCTTTTAATTTTAACAAATATCTTTTCCATAAATTTCTCCTATTCTTTAGCTATTATAGCAAATTATTACATTTATTTCACTATTTTCGAAAACGCTCCCATCTCATAGAATTCTAAGATACAAAAAAAATTACTGACAGAAATTCTGTCAGTAATTTTTATTCGTTACACGATAATTAACAAATTACCATGAAGCTTTTTTAACGCCTGGCAATTGACCTTTGTAAGCCAATTCGCGAAGACAGATACGGCAAAGTTTAAATTTGCGGTAAACTGAATGTGGACGTCCGCAACGTTCGCAACGAGTATAAGCTTGTGTTGAGAATTTTGCAGGGCGTTGGTTTTTAACAACCATAGATTTCTTAGCCATTTATGTATTCTCCCTATCTTATTTAGCGAACGGCATGCCGAGTTTAGCAAGCAATTCACGTGATTCTTCGTCAGTGTTAGCAGTTGTTACGATAACAATATCCATACCACGAACTTTATCAACATCATCATAGTTGATTTCTGGGAAAATCAATTGTTCTTTCACACCAAGTGTGTAGTTACCGCGACCGTCAAACGCTTTGTTTGAAACACCGTGGAAGTCACGTACACGTGGGAGTGAAACAGTAACCAATTTGTCCAAGAATTCGAACATACGTTCGCCACGAAGAGTTACTTTCGCACCGATTGGCATACCTTCACGAAGACGGAAAGCAGCAACTGATTTTTTAGCTTTAGTAATCAATGGTTTTTGACCAGAGATCAAAGCCAATTCAGCAACAGCTTTATCAAGGTTTTTAGAGTTGTTTACAGCATCTCCAACACCCATGTTGATAACGATTTTATCAACTTTTGGTACAGCCATGATTGAAGTGTAATTGAATTGTTCAGTCAACGCTGGTACTACTTCGTTAGTATATTTTTCTTTCAAACGATTAGTCATATTATTTCTCCTTTCCGCCTTAGTCTAAAATTTCGCCAGATTTTTTGTTGAAACGAACTTTTTTATCGTCAACAACTTTGTAACCTACACGACCAGCAACACCATTTTTGTCGAGCACTTGTACGTTAGAAACGTGGATAGGAGCTTCGATTTCAAGAATAGCACCACTTGGGTTTTCTGAGTTTGGTTTTTGGTGTTTCTTCATGATAGCAACACCTTCAACGACAACTTTATTTACTTTTGGCAAAGCTTTGATTACTTTACCAGTAGTACCGCGGTCTTTACCTGCGATAACTTTAACTGTATCACCAGTTTTTACAAACATGTTTAATTCCTTTCTTACGCCCGATGGGCACCCTAATATTTTGTTACTAGGGGACTATTCTGTTAATAATAACAGTAAAATATGATTCTGTCAAAAAAATTTTTCCGACAAAACCATATCTCTATAATGCTTGATTAGAGTACTTCTGGAGCAAGTGAAACGATCTTCATGTAGCCACCTTCGCGGAGTTCGCGGGCAACTGGGCCAAAGATACGTGTTCCGCGAGGAGTTTTATCGTCACGGATGAGCACTGCTGCATTTTCATCAAATTTGATGTATGAACCGTCAGGACGTTTCGCACCAGATTTAGTACGAACGATGACTGCTTTCACAACTTCACCTTTTTTAACTGCTCCACCAGGGGCAGCTGATTTAACTGTAGCTACAACGATATCACCGATACCAGCGAACTTACGTGATGAACCACCGAGAACACGGATAGTCAAAAGTTCTTTAGCACCTGAGTTATCTGCAACTTTCAAACGAGATTCTGTTTGAATCATGCTATATTCCTCCTAGTTTTGCTTAGATAATAACTGCTTCTTCAACGATTTCTACAAGACGGAAATGTTTGTCTTTAGACAAAGGACGAGTTTCCATGATACGAACGATGTCGCCAGTTTTTGCAGAGTTGTTTTCGTCGTGAGCTTTATATTTTTTAGAATAGTTAATGCGTTTACCATAGACAGGGTGGTTACGCTTAGTTTCTACGACAACTGTGATAGTTTTATCCATTTTGTCTGAAACCACGCGGCCTTGATAAACTTTACGTTGTTTGCGTTCCATTTATAGTTTCTCCTGACCTATTATTTGTTCAATTCAGCTTGCACAGTTTTTACACGTGCAATAGTTTTCTTGACTTCATCAAGCTTAGCTGTGTTTTCGAGACGACCAGCAGCAGCTTGGAAACGAAGATCAAACAATTCTTTCTTCAATTCAGCTTCACGAGTTGTCAATTCTTCAACTGACAAAGCGCGCAAATCTTTAAGAAGTGATTTAGTTTCGCTCAATTTCATTACGCTTCACCTCGTTTCACAAATTTAGTTTTAACAGGAAGTTTGTGTGAAGCAAGACGCAATGCTTCGCGTGCAGTTGCTTCATCAACGCCGCCCAATTCAAACATGACAACGCCACGTTTAACTGGAGCAACCCAACCTTCAGGAGCACCTTTCCCTGAACCCATACGCACACCAATAGCTTTGGCTGTGTATGATTTGTGAGGGAAAATTTTAATCCAAACTTGACCGTTACGTTTCATGTAACGAGTCATAGCAATACGAGCTGCTTCGATTTGGCGGTTAGTAATCCAGTGAGATGTAGTCGCTTGAAGACCATATTCACCGAAAGAAATAGTATCGCCACCTTTAGCATAACCACGCATTTTACCGCGGAATTCACGACGGTGTTTTACACGTTTTGGTACTAACATGGATTATTTTTCTCCTTTCACAGATTTTTTAGTAGGGAGAACTTCACCACGGTAGATCCAAACTTTAACGCCGAGTTTACCATAAGTTGTGTCTGCTTCTTCCCAAGCGTAGTCGATGTCCGCACGGAGTGTGTGGAGTGGAACTGTACCTTCTGAATATCCTTCAGCACGGGCAATATCAGCACCATTCAAACGACCAGAAACTTGAGTTTTGATCCCTTTTGCACCAGCGCGCATTGCACGTTGGATTGCTTGTTTTTGAGCACGACGGAAAGCAATACGTGCTTCAAGTTGTTTAGCAATTCCTTCACCAACAAGATGAGCGTCCAAATCAGGTTTTTTGATTTCAACGATGTTGATGTGAACTTGTTTACCAGTAAGTTTGTTGAGTTCTGCGCGGAGTGCATCAACGTTAGCTCCTGATTTACCGATAACCATACCTGGTTTAGCAGTGTGCAAAGTTACGATAACTTTGTTAATTGCACGTTCAGTTTCAATCAATGATACTGAAGCATCAGCAAGTTTAGTTTGGATAAGTTGACGAATTGCCAAGTCTTCGTGAAGGTAATCCGCATATTCTTTTTCAGCATACCATTTGGCATCCCAATCGCGAATAACGCCAACACGCATTCCTATTGGATGTACTTTTTGACCCACGTTTTTACCTCCTTATTCTTTCTCAGCTACAACTACAGTGATGTGAGCTGTGCGTTTGTTAATTGGTGAAGCTGAACCTTTGGCACGTGGACGGAAACGTTTCATTGTTGGACCTTCATTAATAAATGTTTCGCTTACTACCAAGTTAGCTTTTTCAAGACCAAAGTTATTTTCTGCATTAGCGATAGCACTATTAAGTACGTTTTCAACTTCTACAGCAGCTTTAGTCGGTGTAAATTTCAAGATTGCAATTGCATCTGCAACACGTTTCCCGCGGATAAGATCGATAACAAGACGAGTCTTACGAGGTGAAACGCGAACTGTTTTTGCAGTTGCTTTAGCTGAAGTAATTTCTGCCATTTTTTTCTCCTCCTATTAGCGACGTGTTTTCTTGTCGTCAGCAGCGTGACCACGATAAGTACGAGTTGGTGCGAATTCACCAAGTTTGTGTCCAACCATATCTTCTTGAACGTAAACTGGTACGTGTTTGCGACCATCGTAAACAGCAATTGTAAGTCCTACAAAGTTCGGGAAGATTGTAGAACGGCGTGACCAAGTTTTGATCACAGATTTTCTTTCGGCGTTGACTTGAGCTTCAACTTTTTTCATCAAATGCTCATCGACGAAAGGTCCTTTTTTAAGACTACGACCCATTTTGCGAGTTTCTCCTTTAAATATTTGTACCACTACCGCTACTAAGGCGGAGTTGGCGGAATTTATAGATGCACTTTCGACATCTCATTAAATTTGACAATAAGTTTTATCAAATTTAACAAGACGCCGAGAAGGCTCTTGTGAAAATAAAGCGACTTATTAGTCGTTGATACGACGAACGATAAGTTTGCTTGATTTTGCTTTCTTGTTGCGAGTCTTGAGACCAAGAGCTGGTTTACCCCATGGAGTCATTGGAGACTTGCGACCAACTGGTTGACGACCTTCACCACCACCGTGTGGGTGATCGTTAGGGTTCATTACAGAACCACGTACTGTTGGGCGGATACCCATGTGACGTGTACGTCCTGCTTTACCAAGGTTGATTAAGCTTTGTTGTTCATTACCTACAACACCGATTGTAGCACGGCAAGTTGAAAGGATCATACGAACTTCGCCTGATTGAAGACGAACGAGTGTATATTTACCTTCTGAACCGAGTACTTGAGCTGAAGCACCAGCTGAACGAACCAATTGTCCGCCTTTACCAGGTTTCAATTCAATGTTGTGGATCAATGTACCAACTGGAATGTTAGCAAGTGGCAATGCGTTACCAACTTTGATGTCGGCTTCAGGGCCAGATACAACTGTCATTCCAACTTCAAGGCCTTTAGGAGCCAAGATGTATGATTTAACACCGTTAGAGTAAACGATCAATGCGATGTTTGCAGTACGGTTTGGATCGTATTCAATTGTAGCAACTTTAGCAACAACGTTGTCAGTTGTACGTTTGAAGTCGATTACACGATATTTACGTTTGTGACCACCACCGTGGTGACGAACTGTGATACGACCAGTGTTATTACGACCAGCTGTTTTGCTCATGCTTACAAGCAAGCTCTTTTCAGGAGTACTTGTAGTGATTTCAGCGAAGTCGCTACCAGTCATGTTACGGCGACCGTTTGTGGTAGGTTTGTAAACTTTAATTCCCACGATTTTCCTCCTCTATTATTCTGCGTCTTCGCCGAAGATTTCGATTGTTTTAGAATCTTCAGTCAAAGTAACGATAGCTTTTTTGTAGCCTGATTTAGTACCAGTGTATTTACCAACTCGTTTAGATTTTGGTTTAACGCTGATAGTATTTACTGAGGCAACTTTTACACCAAAGACAGCTTCAACAGCTTGTTTGATGAGAAGTTTATGCGCACGTGAATCTACCTCGAAAGTATATTTCTTTTGATCCATTGCAGCCATAGAAGCTTCAGTAATGATAGGTTTACGGATGATATCATAAAGTGACATTATGCAAGAACCTCCTCAATTTGTGTCAATGCTGATTGAACCACAAGGAGTTTGTCAGCAGAAACGATGTCAAGTACAGATGCTGAATTAGCAGTTGTAACTTTCACGTTTGCAAGATTACGTGCAGAGAGTTCTGCAAATTCGTTACCTTCGTTTGGAAGAACCACAAGAACTTTACGTTCGATTGAAAGTGCTGAGATTACTTTTGCAAATTCAGCAGTTTTAGGAGCTGTAAAGTCAAGTGTGTCAACAGCGATTAATTTACCATCAGCAACTTTTG
The DNA here is from genome assembly GCF_016516525.1 of Lactococcus sp. S64. Taxonomy (NCBI): domain Bacteria; kingdom Bacillati; phylum Bacillota; class Bacilli; order Lactobacillales; family Streptococcaceae; genus Lactococcus; species Lactococcus sp. S64. Next base: position 171,076 of record NZ_JACVUQ010000005.1, read on the forward strand.
TTGAGTAAACTGATTTAAGCGCCAATTGACGAACTTTTTGTGGAAGTTTGTAAGCGTAGCTACGTGGGTTTGGACCGAAGACAGTACCACCACCACGCCATTGTGGAGAGCGGGTAGAACCTTGACGGGCACGACCTGTACCTTTTTGACGCCATGGTTTTTTACCACCACCAGACACAGCAGAACGATTTTTGTGTGCGTGTGTTCCTTGGCGAAGGCTAGCGCGTTGTGAGATTACAACGTCGAATACGACTGATTCGTTTGGTTCGATACCAAATACTGAGTCGTTAAGTGTAACTTCACCAGCTTGTGAACCATCTTGTTTAAATAATGATACTTTTGCCATTATAGATTTCTATCTCCTTTCCTTCTTATTTAGCTTTGATTGCTGATTTAACAACAATCAATGATTTCTTAGCACCTGGGACATTACCTTTTACAAGGATAACGTTCTTTTCAGGAAGCACTTGTGCGATAACAAGGTTTTGTACAGTAACGCGTTTGTTACCCATACGTCCAGCAAGTTTTTTACCTTTTGGAACTTTGTTAGCTGCAACAGGACCCATTGAACCAGGACGACGGTGGTAACGTGAACCGTGGGCCATAGGACCACGTGATTGACCATGACGTTTGATTGGGCCTTGGAAACCTTTACCTTTAGAAGTTCCGGTAACATCAACAACATCTCCGGCTGCAAATGTATCAACAGTGATTTCTGCTCCTACTTCAGCGCCTTCGAGTCCTTTGAATTCACGAACGAAGCGCTTAGGAGTCGTATTAGCTTTAGCAGCATGACCTTTGGCAGGTTTGTTGGTCAAAACTTCACGAAGTGTATCGAAACCAACTTGAGTTGCTTCGTAACCATCTGTTTCAACAGATTTTACTTGAAGAACTGTGTTAGGAGTCGCTTCGATCACAGTAACAGGAATTAATTCACCGTTTTCTGTGAAGATTTGAGTCATTCCCACTTTTTTCCCTAAGATTCCTTTTGACATGAGAATTACCTTTCTTAATTAGAGTTTAATTTCGATGTTTACACCACTTGGCAAATCGAGTTTCATAAGTGAATCAACAGTTTTTTGTGTTGGTTCGATGATGTCGATCAAGCGTTTGTGTGTACGCATTTCGAATTGTTCGCGTGAGTCTTTGTATTTGTGAGTCGCGCGGATAACAGTGTAGACGCTACGGTCAGTTGGAAGTGGAATTGGACCACTTACTTCTGCGTTTGTACGTTTAGCAGTTTCTACGATTTTTTCTGCAGCTGCATCAAGGATACGATGTTCGTATGCTTTTAAGCGAATGCGAATTTTTTTAGTTGCCATTTTTTCTCCTCTCGTCTATTGTATTCAATAGGCTAGCTCCACGGGAAAACCGACACGTTAGGTATGGCAATACCTTCGGGTGTGTCGCAACCTCTCGTTTCGTCGCTACATACTGTTTTTAACAGCACTTGTCTATTCTATCAAAGGAGATGTGGCTTGTCAAGGACTTTTTAGACTTTTTTTCATTCTTTCTAAATCTTTTTGGGGAATGAAGGAATTTACTTGAAATGACAAGAAAGCTTACTTTGTCATCTTTAAACTTTTTGGTATAATTTGTTTGAAGGATTTATAAACTATTATATAGGAGGATTTATGTTAAAGGAATTTAAAAACTTTATTTTACGTGGGAACGTATTGGACTTAGCCGTTGGGGTTATCATCGGGGCAGCTTTTACTGCTTTAGTTAAATCTTTAGTTGATAACTTGATTAATCCGTTAATCGGAATGTTTGTTCAAAGTACTGCTCTTGCTCATTTGTCAGTAACTGTTGGAAAAACAAAATTCACTTACGGTGCTTTCTTAAATGATGTCATTAATTTCATCATTACAGCCTTTGTTATTTTCATTCTTATCAAATTCATCAACAAACTCTTCCCTAAAAAAGAAGAAACTGTCGAAGAACAAAAAAACGAAGAATTGGAAACTCTCCAAGAAATTCGCGATTTATTGAAAAAACAATAAAAAAATTACTGACAGAAAAGCTGTCAGTATTTTTTTATTTTAAATTTTGATTGTGAGGCTTCGATTAAACTTGATTTTGAGAAAAATAAATCTAAAGAGATTATCAAGTAAAACTGCTAACCAAACTCCCTCTAGCCCTAATTTTAATCCTAAGGCTAAAAATGCTCCTAAAAGCAAGCGAATGCCAAACATCCCTAGCGTTGTGGCATAAAAAGGAAGTTTTGTGTTTCCTATTCCCTGAAAAGCTGCTGTATAAGTTGTTGCTCCTGTGACGAAAAAAGTCGCTAAAAATGAAAACAAAATAACAGTGGTACTTGCATTCATGGCAATTCTGTCAGTAGTGAAAAATTGATTTAGAATATTGGCTGTCAGTAAAAGGGCCAAACCAATCACAAACATCATAATCGTCGCTAACCAGTAGGTCTTTTTGATATAAGCTTTAACATTTTCAATACTATTTTCAGCTGCTGCTTGTGCTACCAAAATTACTGTTACGGTTGCCATTCCGAAAACGGGCATATAATTAAATTGTGTAATGCTTTCACCAATTGCATTTCCTGCAAATACACGTTCGCCTAATCTGACAATAATCATCATGATGAGCAAATCGCCCAAACGCATTGACAAACGCTCTCCAGTTGCTGGTAAACTTAATTTAATCAATTGATGGTCCAATTTTTCTTTATAAAATTGAAGATCGGGTCGCTTATCTTTTAACTTATAATAGAGGAAAAGCGTCCCAATAAATCTAGCAATAACCGCTCCAAGTGCTGTCCCCAACACTCCTAAATGGAAAACAAAAATAAAGACAATTGACAGTATCAAATTTAGAAGACTGGCAAAAAAACTTGCCCACATCGGTGTCTTTGTATTTCCATCAGCCCGTAGAAAGGCTCCAAAAGTCGTCATTAAAGCCAAAAGGACAATCAAGCCACCTACTAAACTAAGATAAATAATGGAAAGCTCTAAAACCTGCTGACGAGCACCAAGTAAATAGAGAATAGGTCGTGCTCCCACAACTGAAACAATCCCCAAGGCAAGACCAATTAAAAAAGTCAGTTTGGTAGCAGAATTAATTAATCTTTTCGGGTTTTCCTCTACCTTCTTTGCAATAAGCACTTTGGCAAATAAACTTGAAACAATTGTTCCCAAAGCAATAAAAATCGCCTGATAGACCGTGATGAGATTATTAGCCAAAGAAACAGCTGCTACGGCAGAAAGACTAAGGTGAGCAACAATCATTGTGTCACTCACCCCTACAAGCATTTGTAAGAAATTTTCAATAATCGCCGGAAATGCGAATTTTAATATTTCTCTATTTGTTTTCATTTTAAGCCAAGATATTTTTCTACTTCTTTTTGCATTTCAGCGGCTGGAATAACGGTATGATGTAGAACTTCTGCTTCTTCAAGTCCGATGACTGCTTTTGGTAATGGAATCCCACTCAATTTTTCAAGTGATTTAACAGCAGCAAAATCGTCTCTATTTACTGACAGCTCTGTTTTATCATTTTCAAGCCCTTCTAAAACAACTTTTGGAAACTTATAAGGACTTGCCGTGCTGACCACAACTGTTTTTTCTTTGGGTTGAATTTGATGATAGACATAATTTGCTACTGCTGTATGAGGGTCCAGAACATATTTTTCATTTTCAAAAGTTTCTTGAATTTCTTTTGAAATTTCATCTTCTGATGCCCAGTCGGCCACAAATCCCTGAAGTTTAGTAATCATTTCTTTAGAAATTTGATAATGCCCTTCTACTGATAGGGCTGTCAGTAAATCTGAGGTTACTTTATCATTTTCGTCAGTTAATTCAAAAATTAAACGTTCAAGATTTGAAGAGACCAAAATATCCATCGAAGGTGAACTTGTTACATAGAATTCACGATTTTTATCATAAAGTCCTGTTTTGAAAAAGTCTGTCAGTACATTATTTTTATTTGAAGCACAGATGAGCTGATGAACGGGCAAGCCCAATTTTTTAGCATAATAAGCCGCTAAGATATTTCCAAAATTCCCTGTTGGAACTGAAAAATTAATTTCTTCTCCGTCAGTAATTTGACCAGTTTTGACAAGTTGTGCGTAAGCATAAATATAATAAGCAACTTGGGGAATCAAACGTCCAATATTCATTGAATTTGCTGACGAAAATTGTTTATTATTTTTCAAAAGTTGATCATGTAAAACTTTGTTATTAAACATTTCTTTTACTGCTGTTTGAGCTTGGTCAAAGTTTCCATCAATTCCAACAACATGAACATTTTCCCCTTTTTGAGTCAGCATTTGTTGCTCTTGAATATGGCTGACACCACCTTTGGGATAAAAAACAATAATTTTTGTTTGGGGCACATCAGCAAAACCGGCCATTGCGGCTTTCCCTGTATCTCCAGAAGTTGCAGTCAAGATAACAATTTCATTAGTCACACCATTTTTCTTAGCCGCTTGGGTCATTAAATGAGGTAAGATAGAGAGTGCCATGTCTTTAAAAGCAATCGTTTCACCATGAAAAAGTTCAAGAATATAGTGATTCCCAAGTCTTTTAAGCGGTGCAATTTCCGGACTATCGAATTTTTCTCCGTATGCTTTTGTCACCATTGATTTAATTTCGTCAGCAGAAAAATCATCAAAAAATGCTTTCAAAACAAGTTCAGCAATTTCTTGATAAGAAGCGTTTTTTAATTTTTCAAAGTCTAAATCAACTTTCGGGAAGTCAATGGGAACAAAAAGTCCACCATCTTCTGCCAAACCTTGTAAAATAGCTTGTGACGCTGTTTTTTTATTTGATTTATCACGTGTTGACTGATAAAAAGTTACCATGATATTTATTCCCCAATCACATTTTTTATAATTATAACAAATATTCTGTAAACTCGCAAAAAGCCACGAATTCTCGTGGCTTTTTTTTATTATAATACTTAATTAGGCTTGAATATCTTCAATTTGGTGCATGTCCAATTCAACTGGAGTTGCACGACCAAACATATCAACAGTCAGAGTCAATTTGTCGCCATTGATTTCTGTGATTGGAGCTTCAAATCCTGAAAAGGCACCATCAACAATACGAACACGTTTTCCAACAAAAACATCAAAGTCAATTTCACGAACAACTTTGCCCATGCCAACCAAAATATCTTGAATTTCTTGTTCAAAAAGTGGTGTAGGTTTTGACCTATTCCCGTGTGAACCAACGAATCCAGTAACATTTGGTGTATTACGGACAATAAACCAGGCTTCATCAGTCATATTCATTTCAACCAAAACATAGCCTGGGAATAAGTTTTCTTCAACTTCTTTCATTTTGCCATTAACTTCTGTACGAATTGTCTCAGTTGGAATTTCGACACGCAAAATTTTGTCAGCCATGTTATAAAGTTCAGCACGCTCAAGCAAATCTTCTTTAACTTTACGTTCATACCCTGCATAGGTTTGAATAACGAACCAACCTTGGTCAAAACTTACTAAATTATTATCTTCCATTTGAAATACCTCTGTATTTATTTTTTTTACTTAATCAGTTAAAATCCCAGCTGACAGAAATCTGTCAGTAATTTGGGTACAAGAAAAAGGGCCAAGCCCTTATCAGATAATATTATTATATCATATTTATCTTGAATTAAAAGGACTTTTAATAAAATTAGAAAAGAAAAATCTGTCAAAACTGACAGATTTATAGATTATTTAAGAAATGGGATTAAATGGTTAACACTAAATGTAATTCCATGTTGAGTTACCCAATCGAAAATTATGATGAACACCAAGAAGAAAGCTGTATATTCAATGACCATAAAAAAATCACGAACAGATTGTTTTCTGCTTGGCCAAGTGGTTAATTTCATTTCTTCAATAATGCTACCAATAAATTTAAACATAATCTTTTCCTATCACTGCCACAAATTTACTGACAGAGTCCATTTCTTATAAAAGTTTACTGACAGAATGTCAGTTCGACGTGTTTAAACCCTATTAAAGTAAATACGATTTAACGCGTTTCTTTGTGTAATGTGTGTTTGCCACAAGTACGACAAAACTTTTTAACTTCAACTCGTTTTTCTTTCGCAACTGACGAAAGATTGAGGGTGTAATTTCGTGAACCACATATGGTGCACGCTAATCCAGCTTTTCTTAACATATTATCTCTTATTCTATCAAAAATTATTTAGAAGCGCAAACTATTTTTCCACATTGGTCAGACTATTAGCTACTAAAGCGGCGTATTTTTCGGCCCCTGTTCCTTTAGGATGAATATTATCACTGTAGAACCATGAACTTTGACCAGATGCTTTTTTATTCCAATCAATAATTTTCAAATTTTTATATTTCTTTGCCATTTTCGTCAGCAAATTATTATTAGGTTTTGCCCAAACACGGTCTGCGTGGACATTCATCCAATAAACAGGTTTATTACCTGCCACTTTCATCGCAGCATCAATTTCATCTTCTTTAATTGTTCCATTTGTTCCTAGACCAATTAAGTAAGCATCAGGATTAGGCATTTTTGATTTAGCATTCGTTAAGTCTGTCGCCAGTGACTCTGCTTGTCTTCCAACTGCTGCATCAATATACATATGTGGAAAAACTTCTTGAAGATTTGTAGAAGCAGCAACCATAACCGAATCTCCAAGGGCTAGAACATTCATTTGAGAAGCTTTTTCAGCAACTACAGGTTGAACCTTATACTTTTCTGCTACCGCCTTTAAGGACATCGGTACTTTGTTGTTAGCCTCAGCCAGTTGTTTCTTTTGTAGTGCAACCTGTTGGGCCATTATTTTTTCTTCAATTACTCGTTGGTCATGGGGTGAAGGCGGTGAAAAAATAATGAAACCTAAGCTTATTAGAGCAAGCCCTGAAATGAGCATCGGTAAAATATTCTTTTTAAGTTTCCAACCTTTTTCTCGAACAAAATTTTGAAGGATTCCTAAAATATTACTATAATCAAAGCGCTGCGTTGGTAGCTCAATCAAACGATATGAAAGTTCCGTCAGAATAAGAATGAGCGCCAATTGCCAAATTAAATTATACCAAGCGGTAGGAGCAAGTACCTTAGCTTCAGCGAAAGCAAAAACAGGAAGTTGCCACAAGTAAATTCCGTAAGAACGTGAGCCAATATATTCAAAAACAGGGTTTGAAAATAGCTTGTTAGTCGGAAGACTTGGATGTGCCACCAAAGCAACCATTATCACACTGGCCAAACTTGCTAGCCACATTCCGCCATAATAAGTAAATGTCCCTTGAGCAGGCATAAAGATATAAGCAAGCAGCAAAAGCAAAGATAATCCAATAGTCAACTGCCAAGCAATTTTAACCGCTCGTTTATTAACCTTATGTGAAAGTTTATTCAAAGGCCAAATGAAAGCAAGACTAGCCCCCATCATCAAGCTAAAGAAACGCGTATCCGTTCCATAATAAACCCGCGTTGGGTCTGCTCCGGGAACGAAAAGAATTGCCATCCAAATTGCCGAAATCAAGGCCAAAACATTAGCAATGACAAAAATCCGACCTCTTTTTTTAACAAATTTTAGCAAAACAATCAACAGCAAAGGCCAAAGGATGAAGAATTGCCCCTCGATTGATAAATAATAAATATGTTTGAAAGGTGAAGCACCCGCAATATCAGCAAAATATGAACTTCCTTGCGAAATTTGCCACCAGTTTTGAACCGAAAATACAGCAGAAAGGAAATTAGAACGTAATCCCGCCCACAAATTAGGTTGAAAAATGATGATATAAGGTGTCACAAGAAGAAAAATTGCAACTAGTAATGGATATAGACGCTTTAATCTTCTTCCCCAAAACTTCCAAATATTAATCTTCTTATTTTTTTCATACTCGCGAAGGAGCGAATCCGTCACCAAATAGCCCGAGAGAACAAAGAATAAAACAACACCAAGAAAACCACCCTGAACATGGTTTGGCCAGAGGTGATATAGAATAACTGTTAAAACACCAATCGTCCGTAATCCATTAAAACCTGTGACGTAACGCTTCATTTTTCTTCTCGATTTCTATCTTTATTCTTTAAAATTTTCTTGTCTTAAAACTACTACGCTTTACCTCTAATTCTACCATATTTCTACCTCTTTTTTCAGTTTTAGTTGCCAAAAATCCCTTTAACTTTATCCCAAGCATTTTTAGCTGCATCTCCAATATCTTTACCTACTTTTCCAAGGTCCAAACCACCAGAATCTGAAGACGATGAAGAGCTAGAACTAGAGCTTTCTGGTGTATTTCCAGTCGTGTGAGCTTCTGCTTGTTCTTGGTCCACAATATCATCTTGATATTGTCTTTGTTGAGTCCAATAAGGTTCTTGTGCGGCAACACCTGCTTCCGCATAAGGATTTTCAACTGTAAATGCCGTTCCTTTAGTATAAGGCAACATATAACTAGCTTCCTGACGGAAAATGACTGAGGTTTGTCCTTCTGATGAACCTGTCAGTTTATATTTCCCATCCGCATAACCAACCCAGAGAGCCATAACCACATCCGGTGTATAACCTACTACCCATTGGTCTTGGTCTTCATTGGTTCCTGTCTTACCAGCAAGTGTATAAGACTTAGGTGAAGCTTTCCAAGCAGAACCATTAGTATAAGTCCCCAGCATCATTTGAGTCATTTTGTCAGCTGTATCTTTACTAATAACCCGTTTTTTGGTTACCTTTGCTGTTTTTACAACTTGTCCTGCAGCATTTTCAATTTTAGTAATCAAATGCGCATCATTCATCACTCCGCCATTTGCGAAAACTTGATAAGCCTGAGCAATTTGCCATGGATTCGTTTCAACTCCAGCTCCGAGTGCAGTCGGTAAAACATCATTTTTACTACTTAAATCTAAACCAAACTCACGCCCTAAAGCATTTCCGACTTTTGGTCCAATCGCTTGATATGTATTAATAGCTGGAATATTATATGAATTTGCTAAAGCAGTATACATTGGGATTTGTCCACGCCATTGATTATCAAAATCGGTTGGTTTCCAGCCATTATAATCTGCTGGTGAATCATCAACCGTTTTATCAATTGACCACCCCGCTTCAATTGCTGGAGCGTAAACAATAAGAGGTTTGATAACTGAACCAGGAGAACGTTTAGACATTGTGGCATAGTTATAATCAGTAAAGCTATTTGAACCTTCTGTATTAACATTTCCGACAAGAGCATTGACAGCTCCCGTTTTAGGGTCAATAGCAACCGAAGCAGATTGGGCATAAGTTCCATCAGATGCTTGTGGGAAGAAACTTGGGTCAGAATAAGTCTTTTGCAAGCCGGATTGCATATTTTGGTCCATGCCCGTATATATCTTGTAACCATTATTCATGATTTCTTGTAATGTCAGACCATACTTACGTTCCGCTTCAGAAATTACAGCATTATAATAGCTTGGATATTTATATTGACTACTTTTAGATTGATAATTGTCTTGCAATTGAGCTTGTAAGTCAACTTTCATAAAAGTATCTGCCTGTGACTGCTCCAAATAACCAGCATTAACCATATTTTGCAAAACTGTATTACGTCGGTCAGTCGCATATTTTCCTTTTTCGTAAAGAGGATTATAAATTTCTGGCCCTTTTAACATTCCCGCAAGACTGGCTGCTTCATCAACAGTTACTTCACTTGCTGGAACACCAAAGTATTTCAAAGCTGCATCCTGAATTCCCCAAACACCATTACCAAAGTAAGAATTATTCAGATACATATCAAGAATCTCATCTTTACTATAATGTTTATTGATTTCAAGTGCCAAGAAAAACTCACGGGCTTTACGGTCAATCGTTTGTTCTTGAGTCAAATAAGCATTTTTGGCCAATTGCTGAGTGATTGTTGAACCACCACCAAAACGCCCAAGAGTAACGGCTGCTAGAGCAAAACGTTTCAAATTGACACCATGATTTTTATAGAAAGTTCTATCTTCAGTTGCCACAACAGCATTTGTAATATTTTTGGAAATTTGGTCAATCTTGACCGGTGTTCCTTTTTGACCATAAAGATTTCCAGCTTCATTATTATCTTTGTCATAAATGACTGTTTGTGCCGAAATAGAACTTTGCAGTACTTTAACATTAGCTGTTTTAGCTAAGTAAAAAAGATATGAACCTGTCGAAACAATGGCTACTAAGACAAAAATAATTGTGATTTTTGTCAGATTATAACGTTTCCAGAACCGTTTAATTGGTTTCATGAATTTACCGAACTTCGTTTTAGCCGGTTTTTCTATTTCTTCTTCAAGCTTTTTTTGTTTTTTAGGGCGTAAATTAGGAATTTTTAAACTATTTTTTTTAGATTCCTTTTTATTACGCCGACTGAAATTATTATTTTCAGACATATATCGTTCCTCAGATGCTTTTTATTTCTTTACTTACTCAAATGAATACAGCAATACCTTATTTTAATACTTTTCTGCTTTTTTTGCCTTACATCTTTGTAAGGTATTTAGATTTCATTTTTTCAGTTCTGATTATTTTACCAAAAATCCCTTTGGCTTACAATGTAAGTTTGTAAAACGAAAGGGATTTATGTTTTATTATAAAGGTTTCTCTAGATTTTTCAATTGTTTCACTTCTAACACCAAATTTCTATTTATAATTTAGCTAACTAACTCTAAATTAAAACAAGAGTATTCGCTTTCTAATATTATTTTGTATATCCGTAAAGTTTAAGTTCACCTGATAGGTATTCTCCTAAATATATTTCCTTAATTTGGTTATATCCTTGCAGATTAATTTGTTGTTCAAGCCAATTTTCATCTTTATCAATTAATTCGAGAACATCAAAATTAGCTTGTCCATCAACAATAATTGGATATTTAATATTTTCACCACCAAATTCAATCAATGTCAATTGACCATTTTGTTCTAAAATAGCTCTTTTAACATTATGTATCTCATAGATACCATTAGAACGTAATTTAAACATTAATTCATTAGCTGAGATTCCATTTCTGAGACATTCATTTACTCTCACTTTTCCATCTTGAATCAGAGTCAATGGTTTACCATCAACGATTAATTTTACATAGCGATTGTGCTCCTTTGCAAATTTTAAAATTAATACTAACAGTGTCCATATGATTAGAACCAAGACAAATTGTAAAACCGTAATAGAATCATTATAGATGACTCCACCAATAATTCCCCCTAAAACATAATTTTGAACTTGATCCATTGCTGATGAGGGGGCAAGATTACCTTTCCCCATTAAATTTATTTGAATAATTAAACAAATAATACCTAAAGCAAATTTTAGTATTATTGGGCTGTATAATTGCATTTTAACTCCTAATTTTTTATTTTTCGGGATTAATCAAGTAACTTTTAGTAAGGGTGTATGACTGTTGATCAGCACTAAGGTTAACTTTATAATAATCACCTTTTATCTTTACAATCACACCATCAGCTAATTGCGTGGAATTAACAAAAATATTATTTTTATTCGTTCTTTCGTTTTTAGCGACTCTTTCAATAAATCCAACCATCTGTGAAGATTGAGTATGCTTAGACTGATTAATTTGATAATTTGAATATTGTATACCAATCTCTAAAATAATAAATAATAATAAAATAATACTAAGATCTCTATATTTCGTTTTAATTCTATGCTTAATATATATAGCAAATACAATAACAAGAACTACAAGACTCCCAAAAATAAAGATATATCGAAGATAATCACTAAGTCCAGCTTGCGATTTTAAAAATTCAATATCATAAAATTTCATATTTTTCACCCCTTAATAACTATTATATTAAAAAAATGATTAATAAATCATTTTATAATTATTCAAACCTCATTTAATTTTATAAATAAACCTTCTAAGATGAAATATTATCTTTATAATAGTTGTTCTACTTCCACCGGAGTAAGTTCAAGAACTGCTCGCAAAAATGGATACTTTTCTTTCATCATTTCAAATTCTGGACCATTTGAAATAAGTTTTGCTTTAGCACTCACCCTAAAGCCAATCCCTTGATAGCCATTTTTACCTTCGACTTCTCTAACCCCAAGCATCAGATAAATTGTATCATTCACTTTAATATCCTCTTCTAAATAATGCATCCCTGCTGCTGGTGCCAATATTCGTTCATCACTGGTAAGCTGTAAATAAGAAATCCATGTTCCTGTAACATGAGGACTTTCCTCTGCTCCCCATGAAGTGAGGGAAACTGAACCTTCATATTTTAATGTTTCTTTAAATTTTTTTGTTAGCATTTCTTTCTCTTTCTATAATTCACTCATAATATTTATTATTTTTTACATTTTGAGTTATCTTTATTACGTATTTTTAAGAAGATACTTTGATTATAACAAACCTAGAGTTAATTGAAAAGTAATTCTCTTGATAATCCCGATGCTGTCACCCTTTCAGTTTCTTATATTTTTGGGCCAAATAAAAACTTATAGTATAATGTGAATATGGAATATAACTTCATTTTACCCGAAAATTTTATAGAACAGCCTGTCTCTGATTTACTCGAAAAAACTTGGTTCATTCCCCGTAAACAAAGACACTTTCTAAGAATGAAAAAACATTGCTTAGTCAATAACAAGATTATTAACGAAAATCAGCTCGTCCATTCTGGAGATAAAATCACTCTTATTTTTGATAATGAGGATTTCTCTAATTTATCTCTAAAATTCGGTTCAGCAAATTTAGCTGACATCCTTTATGAAGACGAACATTTGATTGTTGTTAATAAACCTGAAGGAATGAAGACCCACGGAAATACGGCTGATGAATTAGCCTTACAAAATCATGCTGCAGCGGCAATCAACCAAGAAGTTTTTGTTGTCCATCGCCTGGACCAAGCAACATCTGGTGCTGTTTTATTTGCAAAAAATCAATTTGTTCTCCCTATTCTTGGTAAAATGTTTGAAGAAAATAAAATTCATCGTGAATACTTGGCACTAGTCAAAGGTCATTTCCCAGAAAATCAATTTACCATTGATCGAGCCATTGGTCAGAATCGCCATGATAAAAATAAACGAATCCTTTCCGCAAAGGGTCAAAAAGCAGTGACTCATGTTGAGATTATCAAAAAATTTACTGACAAAACTCTTGTTAAATGTACCTTAGATACTGGAAGAACTCACCAAATACGTGTCCATTTATCTTCATTAAATCATCCTATCATTGGTGATGCTTTGTATGGTCAAAAATCACAGGAGAGAATGATGCTTCATGCTGGTAAAATTATTATTCCCCATCCGTTTGAAAATAAAATTTTAGAAATTTCAGCAATTAGTACTAGTTTCCTTGACATTTTAAATAAAACAAAATAAAAAGAAGTGATTTTTTACCACTTCTTTTTATTTATTTCTTAGGCTCGAATCAATCGTTTTAAACTTGAAGTTACCAAGAAAAGGACGATGAAAATTAAAGTAATTGCGGCAGATGCTGGAGCATCCATATAGTAAGAGGCAATCAAGCCAGCATTTAAACCAATAAAACTTACAATAACCGAGATAAACAACACAGCTTTAAAAGATTTGCCTAGACGCATCGCAATTGAAGCAGGTAAAACCATAATTGCCGAAACAAGTAAAGCCCCCGCTGCAGGAATCATCAGGGCAATAGCAACCCCCGTGACAATATTAAATGCAATCGAAATCCATCGAACAGGAAGTCCATCAACAAAAGCTGTATCTTCATCAAAAGTCATCACGTAAAGCGGACGTAAAAAGAGAATAAATCCAAGCAAAACAACTGCTGCTAAAACAAAAAGCATAATCACTTGCGATAAGGAAATTGTGATAATTGAGCCAAATAAATATTGCTCCAAACTAACACTTGTTGCTCCTTTTGAGGAATTCAAAATCAAAAGGGCAATGGCAAGCCCTGCTGACATCAAAATGGCCGTCGCAATTTCCATATAGTTATGATAAATTGTTCTTAAATACTCTAGAAAAACAGCCGCAATTACAACTGTAATTAAAGTTGTAATCGTTGGATTCCAACTTAAGAGAACCCCAAAAGCGACACCGGCTAATGAAACATGTGATAATGTATCTGACATTAAACTCTGTCTACGTAGTACAAGAAATACACCAAGCAAGGGAGAAAATATTGAAATAGCGGTTGCTGCTAAAAGAGCGTTTCGCATAAAATCATACTGAAATAATTCAAACATCAGTTTCCTCCTTTAATTCTTGTTGCTTTTCTTGAGCTACTCTATCGCGGTCTGTATGCAAATCAAAGCAAGCAAATTTCCCATTTTTATCTTTCAATAAATGGATATTTCGGTCAGCATAATCTTTCACTTCTTCTGGATCATGAGTGACCATTAAAACAGATTTTCCATGTTTATGAGCCGCATGGTGCATCAATTCATAAAAGTCACTACTTGATACATCATCCATTCCTGTTGTTGGCTCATCAAGAATAAATAAGTCAGGATCACTAGCAAACATTCTTGCAATAGCAATTCTTTGCTTTTGCCCTCCAGAGAGTTCACCAATACGCTTATTTCTGTAGTCCCACATTCCTACTGAGTCAAGGGCTGCCTTAACGTGTTCTGAGTCGTGAGCTGTCATTTTTTTAAACCAACCTTGTCTCGGATAGCGTCCGCTCATAACAAATTCATGAACCGAACTTGGAAAACCAGCATTAAAACTTGCAACTTGCTGAGGAAGATAAGCAATTCTTAATTTTTCTCCTCGGTTATTTTTGGGAGAAATTTTTATTTTACCTTTTTTAGGTTTTAAAATTCCCAAAGTTGTTTTTATAAGAGTTGATTTGGCAGCACCATTCTCACCTGTTAATGTGACAAATTCACCGGAATCAACATGATAGCTGATATTTTCTAAAACTGGCTCTCTATCATAATAGAAAGTCAAGTTTTCAACATTGATATATCTCATTTTTTCTCTTTATATCTCTAATAGTAATTCTTATTTCGGTGTTTTTCTTACTAATCTATTTTTATTTCAAAAACACGAAACTCCCGTTCATGAGAACGAGAGTTTCAAGGAGTTTTATGAAAAGATTTTTTGGAAGAAATTCATTATAAATCCTTCATCTTAATTTTTCCTTAAACTCACTTGATAGTTTTCTTTAAAGCAGTCAAATTATCTTGCATCAGTGTGAGATAATTGTCACCATTTTTTTTCTGCTCGTCAGATAATCCTTCAACAGTATTGATACCAATAAGGTTCGCCCCTGCTGATTTTGCTAAAGTCTCAGCAATTTTACTGTTAGCATTTCCTTCAAAATAAACATTTTTTAGTCCTGCTTTTTCCATTTCAACTTTTAAATTAGCTAGCGTTGATGCTGAAGGTTCTACTTCTGGATCCAATCCAGCAATCGCAATTTCTTTCAAACCATAATCACGACTTAGATAAGCAAAAGCTTCATGTTGTGTAATAAATGTTTTTTGTTTAGCGTCTTTCAAAGTATCAAATTCACTGTCTAGCTTTTTCAATTTAGCAACATAACTCGCTGCATTTTTTTCAAAAGTTGCTTTATCATCTGGGAATTTTTTCCCAAGCTCAGAGGCAATGGTATTAACTTCAATAATTGCTTGCTTTGGACTAATCCAAGTATGAGGGTCACCAGATATCTTATCAACATCCTTGCTGGCTTCGATTTTAATCCCTTTATTATTTACTTTTTTGGCCCATTTTTCAAGGTCATTAGAATTGTAAACAATAGCTTCAGCATTTGTCATTGTCGCAACTTGCTTTGCACTTGGTTCAAATTCATGAACTTCCTGATTAGCAGGGACAATATTTTCGACATCGACTTTGTCACCAACAATTGCCTTCGTAAACTCATACATTGGCTCAAAAGTCGTGACAACTTCTGGCTTACTGGCTGATTTTTGACAACCTGCCAAGAGTAAAACTGCTGGAATAGCAAGTAACATCAATATCTTTTTCATTGAAATTCCTCCGTAAGTGCTGATAAGAATTTACTTATCACTTCTTGTTCTTCGTCAGTAAATTTGTTCCCTAATTCCTGGTAAGTACTCAGAGTTTTCTCGTGATGAGTAGCATGCTCCTTAGCAACCGGAACCGCTTTTTCAGTCAAGCTCCAAAGGACCACGCGTTCGTCATTTGTGGCTCGACTTGATTTAATTAGTTCTTGCTCTTGTAATTTCTTTAGAGCTTTAGTTACTGCTGCTGGAGAAATCTTTAGTTTTTCGGCAATTTTAGCATTTGTCGATATTTGTTCTGCCAAAAGCATTAAAATATGTTCTTGTGTGCTCGTTAGTTTCACATCACTTTCGCACTTACCAAGTAATATTTCATGCTTATTTTCTGCAAATTGCATGATTGTCCCAAGAAACTGGTCGATTTGATTTGCTAAACTCATCGTATTTCGTCCTCCATAATTAGTTTACTGGTTAATTATATAGCAAAGAAAAAATAATGTCAACCAGTTAACGTTATTTTTTAATTTTTTATTTGAAAGTTTGCGCCATCTTTTAGATGGATACTAAATTGATAAGTTTTTTCATCACTTGAATGGTCAGTAATTTTTGAACTGGCTGACGAATCTGTCAGTAAATTGTAGGACAAATCTCCTGAATCAAAATGAATTTGACCTTGAGATTTTAAATCAGTCTTTAAAGCTACTGACACCATTAATTCAGCTGTTAACTGCTCCTTTTCACTTCTTAATTGTCGAGCATCATCTATTTGCCTTTGCAAATAGAACTGAAGAAACATTGAAAACATCAATAATAAGACTAGCGTATATAGAAGTATTCCTCCTCTTACGTATCTTCCGGAAATTGATAAATAAATGTTCTCTCACCTCCTTGATTAAAATCAATTCTTATGGTTATTAAATTTTTAGTAGCTTGAATCTTAGCCGCTTTTATATCATAAAGCATTGGCTGATAACCCTGACCTTTGTCATCAGTCTTCCGGAAATCATCTCTCATAAAACCAAACCTTAGTTTTTTGTCTTTAGTTACATACAGAAAATCCTGCTCTACCCTATCTAATTTTGTTCCTGAGAGTTCAAAACGCATTTGCTGACAGAAAATTTGCCAATCTTTTATGCTATCACTTTGACTAATCGCCACTTGTTCTTTCAACATCTTTGTTAAACCTGAGATGACAAGGACTGAACCAGAAATTGCAAGAAGTGCCACCAAACACTCCAACAAGGTAAATGCTTTAACTTTGAAGTTCAAGTTGCATAATTTCCTTTCCATGATTACTAATAATCAGTAAATTTTGGTTTTCTTTTATCTTTATATCAGAACCGTTGATTGATAATTCTGTTAAATGACTTTCAATCGCCATTTGTGCCACGTTTAAAGCTTCAATCTTTTGATTTTCTTCCGTATCTTTTTGTCTTACTTGCACAAGAGAACTTACGATAAAGCTGACTAGAAAAGCGAGTAGAGCTATACTAATTAAACTTTCCAAAAGCAAATATGCCTTAACTGATTTTCTTTTTAAATTTTCCACTGCCTATCTCCAATTGATAAGTGATGAACTTTTTTTCGTAAGGTAAAGAAATTGTGAGTTTTTGTAAGCTAGAATTCTCTCCCTTATCATCAAATTTAACTGTAAAATCTTTAACTGCTACCTCCTTTGGAATTGTGATACTTCTATCTTCACAGATTAATTCTTGATTTTTAGCAACTAAACTTTCAGATTTTTGAAGCAGCGCAGCATCTTCTTGACTCCTTTTATAGAAATTTTCAAACTGGAGAACAAACAATTCTCCCTTAAAAAGATGGACTGTTTGTATTATTTCTAAAGAAAAAAGAGTTGTGATAAAAGAAATAATCAACAAAACTAGAAGAGACTCTAGTAAAGTAAATGCTCTAGTCATTAAAATTTCGTTCTTCATTTTTATTCTGATCATAGTAATTATCGTAAGCAGAAATTTGTTTTTGAGTAATCATCCCAGCGCTGAGCAATTCTGACAGAGTCGGCTTCTCATCATCATGATCTAATTCATAAAGTTGGGCTTGACTTTCTACTACTTTCACAACTGCCGCTTCTCCAGTTTTTTGAACTTGTGATTTTTCTTTAATTAAATTTGGAACAAATAGTAATATCAAAATACTAATAATAGCTAGTACAATTAACATCTCTATCAAAGTAAAAGCTCTTAGCTCTTTCTGACGGCATTTTTTTTCACAAATTTTAACGAATAAAAATATTTTTTGTATTTTCTTTAAAATAAACTTCTTAGTTCTTTCCATTTTTTCATCCTTTCTATATTCCAGAACCCATATTTGAATAGATGGGGAGTAACATGGCTGCATATAGCAAAATAATCATCAATGCTACAAAAATAAAAACAAGAGGTTGGATTAATTGCATTAAACGATCTATCTTTGTAAAAAATTGTTCCCAACATTCATCCGCATACAGCGAAAGCTCTAAGCCTAATTTATCTTTAATAGCTCCATATTCAATCATTAACGAGAGCTCGGGTAAAAAAAGCGCAAGTTTACTGACAGCTTGTTCAAAAGACCAACCAGCATTCAATTCTAAATCAAGATTCTTGCCAACTTCTGAAAAAATTCGACTTTTTTGTTTTTTCATCAAGTTAATAATTTGACGTAATTCAACACCTTGAGCAATTAGATTTCCCCATTCTCTTGCAAAGTAAGCTGTTAAATATAAACGGATAAAAGAATGAACCAGAGGTAATTTAACAAGAAATGTAAAATTCATTATTGCTGATTTTCGTTTAAAAAGAGTTACTGACAAAGCTGTCAGTAAAAATATAAAAGCTCCAAACGAAAAAAATACTAAGGGTAAATGATTAATCAATAGAGTAGCAAAGTTACTGCCACTATTGAGTTGTGGTAGTAAATAATTTTTTAAGCCCCACATAATTCCAATCAGAAAAATTAATAACAATATTGGATAAGTAGCAACTTCCACTAATTTATTTTTAACTTTAAGCTGTTTTTTTAGATGAAGTTCAACCAATTGCATCGTCCCTGACAAGTTACCATGCACTTCTACCAAAGCAAGTTGTGTCACCACATTTTTAGAAAATGAAAGACTTTCTAAAATCTCTGATAAAACTTGACCAGAAGCGAGACCTTCTTTCATTTTTAATGTAAATTCTTTTTCCACAAGTTTTGATAAAGATAAGAAATTTATCACTTCTCCTAAATTAAATCCACTATTCAAAAGATTTCCCATCAGTTGGATAAGTTTGGCTTGTTTAATCAGTCTTAATTTTTTCCCTTTTGGCTTCAGTAGGTGTGAGATATCCATTTGTAAGTAGCTGATCAATTTTTTTATTCCAATTTTCTGATGACCAAGACTCAAATTCGTTTTTGGCAATGTCTAATACTCCTTTCCCAGCTATTAAACGCTGATAAACAACACTTGATAAAGCATTTTTTATTTCCCAATGACTTAAACCCAGCTCTGATAGTCTCTGAATGACACCTCTAACAGAAGAGGCATGAACGGTTGAAAACACTGTATAACCTGTCAAACTAGCCCGTAAAACTGCTTGAGCGGTCAATTTATCACGAATTTCACCAACGATTAACAAATCTGGGCGATGCCTCAGTGATAATTTAATTAATTCATCATAACTATTACCAATGACTTCGTTGACTTGTAACTGAATAAAATCGGAATCAATCAACTCAACGGGTTCTTCAATAGTGATAACTTGTAAATCTGTAAAATGACGACGAGCTAAATCAAACAT
This sequence comes from Lactococcus sp. S64, assembly GCF_016516525.1. Lineage (NCBI taxonomy): Bacteria > Bacillati > Bacillota > Bacilli > Lactobacillales > Streptococcaceae > Lactococcus > Lactococcus sp. S64. The sequence goes on from NZ_JACVUQ010000005.1 coordinate 190,719, forward strand.
TAAAGATGTTTTTCCCGAGCCTACTGGACCGGCAAAGAGATGCAATCCTCTTTTACAATCATAATTCTCTAGCTCTTCATCAAACCAAAAATCAAGTTCTTTGTTTTGATCATGCAAGAGACGTATTACTAAAGATTCATTACCCTCGAAATCCCCCACTGTTGAAAGACGCAAACGTTTTGCATTACTTTCCTCTAATTCATACCAACAAGCTCCCAATTGAACTCGTCTGCGTTCTCCTGTATTCATCCCAGCTAGAAACTTAAAGTGAGTAAGTAGTGCTAAGCCAACTTCTAACCCAATTTCTTCTACCAGATCACGTGCTGTCATTTGTCGAAAATAAAGTTTATACTTTTCTTTTGAAGCAATCAGATAAATATCTGATGCACCTCTATCAATTGCTCTTTGAATTAATTCTTTTGCCATTTTTGGTATCATACTAGACTATACGCAAATAATCAGTTAATGTAACAAAAAAGCCGAAAATTTTTCGACATTTTGTTATTTCTAAAAATAAAAATACTCTTATCATTTAAGATAAGAGTATTTTATGAAAAATCAAAAGAAATCATCAAATAGACTTAATTGATTATCATCAGGCATTCCTTCAAGAACACCCATATTGGTCATGTTTTCAATAATCGTTTGTGAAACACCACCACGCTTACGAAGTTCCATTTTACTTAAAAATTCACCTTCAGCACGCGCTGCAACGATTTGTTTTGCTACGTTTTCACCCAATCCGTCCATTGTTACAAATGGCGGAATTAAAGTATCACCATCAATAACAAACTCAGTAGCCTCCGAGCGATAAAGGTCAATTTTACCAAAAGTGAAACCACGCTCTAACATTTCATTACAAAGCTCTAAAGTCGTATAGAGGTTAGTTTCAACATTTGTTGCATCAAAACCTTTATCTTTAATTTCTTTCATTTTGGCTTTGACTGCTTCAAGACCTGCTCCCATTACCCCAATATCAAAGGCAGTTGCTCTAATAGAGAACCATGCACAATAATACAATATTGGATGATGAACTTTGAAATAAGCTACCCGTAAAGCCATCATAATATAGGCTGCCGCATGGGCTTTAGGGAACATGTATTTAATCTTTGAACAAGACTCAATGTACCATTCAGGAACATCATGTTCTCGCATAGCTTCTACATATTTTTCACGTTCTTCGGCGGGAATTTTATTCCACATTCCCTTACGCACCCGTTCCATAATTGTAAAAGCAAGACCGTTTTCTAGCCCCTTATGAATAAGATAAACCATGATATCATCCCGACAGCCAATAACGCTTGATAAGTCGGCAATCCCTGAACGAATTAAATCTTGAGCATTTCCTGACCAAACGTCCGTTCCGTGTGAAAGTCCAGAAATTTGGAGTAAATCTGCGAAGTTTTTAGGTTTGGCTTCGGCAATCATGTTCATTGAGGTGAAAGTTCCCATTTCAGGGATTCCCAAAGTTCCTAATTTTACCCCTAACTGTTCTTCGGTCAAGCCCAAAGATTCTGTCCCAGTGAAAAGCTTCATCACTCCTGGGTCATCCATTGGAATATCTTGAGGAACAATACCAGAGAGACTTTGTAATTTTCGAATCATCGTGGGGTCATCATGTCCAAGGATGTCAAGTTTTAAGATATTGTCATGAATCGCATGGAAATCAAAGTGAGTCGTTTGCCATTCGGCATTAACATCATCGGCCGGAAATTGTACAGGAGAAAAATCATAAACATCCATATAATTTGGAATAACGATAATCCCACCAGGGTGCTGTCCTGTTGTTCGTTTAACACCAGTTGATCCAGCAGCTAAGCGGTCAATTTCTGCATTTCCATAAAATTGATCATAATCACGTTCATAACCTTTGACAAAACCAAAGGCTGTTTTTTCAGCAACCGTACCAATTGTTCCTGCTCGAAAGGCATAATCTTCACCAAAGATATCTCGAACGTCCAAGTGAGCAAGGGGTTGATCATCCCCAGAGAAGTTCAAATCGATATCGGGAACTTTGTCTCCCTTGAAACCTAAGAAAGTTTCAAAAGGAATATCATGCCCATCTTTGATGAGTTTATGATCACATTTAGGGCAATTTTTATCTGGCATGTCATAACCAGAACCGAAAGATCCATCATCATAGCATTCAAAATATTGACATTCTGGGCAACGATAATGTGGAGCCAAAGGATTTACTTCGGTAATCCCAATCATTGTCGCAACAAGTGATGAACCAACAGAACCCCGTGAACCAACGATATAGCCTCGGTCATTAGAACGTTTTACAAGTTCTTGTGAAATAATATAAACAACTGAGAAACCATTTCCTAAAATCGATCGAAGTTCTTTTTCAAGTCGTGCGTCAATAATATCTGGCAATGGATTACCATACCACTCATGTGCTTTTTCATAAGTTAAGCGAACAATTCGTTCTTCGGAGGTTTCTCCTCCATCAAAAACCATCTTAGGTGTATATAAATCATCCCGAACTGGAGTCAATACATCAAATTCATCCGCCATCTTTTGCGTATTGTCAATGACAATTTCACGCGCGGTCTTCTCATCAAGAAAACTAAAGGCTTCAAGCATTTCATCAGTTGTTCTAAAATGAGCTTCGGGTAATGGAAGAGGTTTGGCATGTTCCCCATGTCCTTGAGTCCAGTTAATTTCAGCTCCAAGACCAAGCGAGCGAACAATAATTTCTCGATAAATAGCATCTTCTGGGTTCAAATAATGTAAATTACCTGTGGCCAGAACTGGCTTGCCTAAAGTCTTACCAATTTTTATCAAATCTTTAAGCGTTTGTTCCAATTCTTTTTCTGATTTGAAAGAACCACCAACAACAAGTGAACGATAAAGAGCTGGTGGAAATACTTCGATAAAATCATAAAACTTGGCGATTTCAAGCGTTTCTTCAAATGTTTTATTGATTGCTGCATCAAAAACTTCACCAATTTCGCAGGCCGAACCGACCAACAAACCTTCACGGTTGGCTTCTAAAACAGAACGTGGAACCCGAGGAAGACCAGCATAATATTTAACATTCCCAAAACTAACAATTTTAAAGAGATTTTTTAAACCTTCTTGTGTCTTGGCATATAAAGTCACGTGTTTTGGACGAACTTTTTTATAAGAATCTTCACTGACCAATTTGTCATTAAGTTCTAAAAGACTTGTCCATCCTGTATTTCTAGTACGTAATTCTTCCAAAAATACAAAGAGCAAACGTCCGGTTGCTTCCGCATCAAAGTTGGCCATATGGTGATGTTCAAGTCCAATTTGGAATTTCTTAGTCAATTGACCCAAACCAAAACGTTTCATTTCTGGGTAGAGATTACGGGCAAATTCAAGGGTATCAACCACTGGTTGCGTGATAATCGGCAAACCATTTCGTGAATAGTTCATATTCATGAAGCCCACGTCAAATGTTGCATTGTGAGCAACAAGAATTGTTCCTTCACAAAACTTTTGGAATTTTGTTAGAACTTCATATAATGGTTTGGCATTTTTGACATGGTCATCTGTAATTCCGGTTAATTCTGTTGTAAATTCGCTCAAACGATATCCTGGATTGATAAATTCATCAAATTCATCAATTGGATTTCCTTTGTGCATTTTTGTTGCCGCAATCTGAATCAAATCATTATGAACTGCCGAAAGTCCTGTTGTTTCCACGTCGAATACAACATAAGTTGATTCATACATGTCAACGTCAGTTTCATTGTAAACAATCGGAATTTTATCTTCAACAAGATTGGCTTCGACGCCATAGATAATCTTGACGCCATTCTTCTTTCCAGCCGAGTGAGCTTCAGGGAAAGATTGCAAACCACCATGGTCAGTAATTGCAATAGCTTTATGTCCCCATTTAGCAGCCTGAGCAACCAAACTAGAAGCAGAAGGAATGGCGTCCATTTGACTCATATTAGTATGCGCGTGAAATTCAACACGTTTTTCATCTGATTTGTCTTCACGAACATTTTGTGTCGGAATTTCAATCAAATCAGTCAATTGTAGGACTAAATCATTTTTGAAATTATCCCGTTGAACATTCCCGCGGACTCGACACCATAGTCCCGCTTTAATTTGTTTGGCTAGCTGAATTTCTTCCTCGCCACGTAGCCATTTCTGAACATAAAAACTTGAAGTGTAATCAGTCATTTCAAATTCAAGAAGGTAACTAATATTCCCTGTTTTACGTGATTTAATTTCACGGAGTTCGCCTTTAAAGACATATCCTTCAAAAACAACTGGTCCGTTAGTCGAAAATTCACTGACAGAACGCATCGGAGTGACGGGTTCATTATTTTTGATTTCGCGACCTAATTGAATTTTATCTGATTTTACAGCTTTGATTTGAAGAGCAACACGGTCAATGGTTGGTTTAGGTTTAATTTCCACAACCGCATTAGCGGTCATCACCAAATCATCTTTGTATTTGTCGTGTTCAATATTTCCTTGTACACGCAACCAAAGAGCATCAGATAAGCTGTCAGTAAAATTATCTTCTCCATCAGTACGGTCAGCTATAATTTTTTCATTCATAGCTTTGACAGTACTGACAATTTGGTCAAATTGGGCAATTTCTTCATCCTTACGACCCCATTTTGAAATCATAAAAGTTGAAGTTTCATCAGCCATTTTTAATTCTAAAATATGGTTGACTTTGCCTGATTCTTTTCCCGTAAACTCACGGTGTGCGGCTTCAAAAACAAGTCCCTCAAAAATAACGCCAAAACCTTCTCCAGCAATAAAAGACATGCTGGTAATTGGACTTTGTCCGCTGATTTTTCGGCCAAAGAAAATGCCGTCAGAAAGTGCTGTTTCCACAAATTCTGGTTTTGCTTCTCTGGTATTTTTGCTTTCCCGTTCTTCTGAACGTTGTTTTTTGATTTCAGAAATTTGGGCTTGTTCTGCAGTTTGAGCCGCCAAGCGAGCCGCAACTTTTTCAGCGTGAGCAGCTGCTTGCATTTCTGTCAGCTCCTGGTCAACTAGAGGGGTTATTCTTAATTCTCCAAAACCGAAAGACTTAAATTTTTCCTCTAGAATTGGAAAATATTTTTCCACAAAAAAATCCATTTGCGGATTATCTTCCACCATTAAGTGAATTTTTTCTTCTTCTTCCTTTTCAAGATGATATTTCTTAAAAATACTTGAAAAAGCAGAATCGCATAATTCTGGAAGTGTAAGTGCATATTGATAATAATCATTCAGATTTTGCTCATCAATATTTTGATTTCGACTGCTGACAGAAATTTCTGTACGAGCAATTGTCGAAAAAGCAGTTTCCGTCAGTTCTGTCAGTAATTTATATGTATCAATTGGTAAAATCTCATCAAAAATTAACTGAAAGTGCCAGAGCTTACTTGCCGTGTGCACTTCAACATTTTCAATATCAGCATGCTCAAATTGGCTAGAACGACGCAAATTTGGTGGCATTTTGATTTGTTCCATCAATTTTTCAAACAGATTTTCCATGTTTTTTTGACCCTTTATCTTATTTTTTCTATCCTTAGCAAATAGAATTTCATTTCTCATTATAGCATAAAAAAATGTTGCTTTTCATACTTTTTTAAGAATAAAATAACTGACAAAACTGTCAGTTATTTTATTTTAAAATTAATAGTTACTGACAGAGCTGTCAGTAAAACTATTTACCAGTTGAGCGATTTTCTTCATCCATTTCCCAAAAATAGAGTGCTTCTTCTACTGTCTGTGCTTCGCCACGTTTCATATAGCGAATCATATGACTGACAGCTTCTATTGTTTTAAATTGTGTGGGAATTCGTCGAAAATGATTTAATTCTGTCTGAATTTTTTCTTCATCTTCTTTAAGTTTGTTCAAATCAGCATTTAAAGATTTCATTTTTAGAGAACTTTCACCCTCTAAAGCTAATTTTTCTTTAAATTTTTTGGAATCATATCTGAACAAAAGACAAAAAATGAATAAATAGACAACTGAAATCACCAACAAAAGAACTAATGACAACTTTAAAAATATTCCTACTCCTAAAATAATAAGAAGAACTGCTAATTTTAAAATCAATGATAGAGTTTGATGAGTATGAACTTTTTGCTTATCAGAGTGTTCAGCAAAAGATTCAATGCTTTGTTGAACTTTCTGCAAATCCTCAAGCAAGTGAAGCACTTTTTGACAATAAACTATCTCTTTATTAGTCGTTTCCACACAATCTACCTTTCATTCTCCCTTACTAGTCGAGCTAATATGCGATTGAGACCCCGAGGGTCTTTGTAGCCATGTTCAAAATAAAAGTCTGTGAACTCAATATCCTCAATTTTTAATTCTTGTTGAATCGCAAGTGAGAAAATATTGACGTACTCTGCCATATCGCTCGTTTTTCCAATACATTGTAAACCAAGAATTTGATGAGTGCGTCTCTCATAAATCATCCAAATATTACTTGGTGAATGTCCGTCTAAGTGTTCATTTAGTAAATGAACCGCATCTGCATCATAACCAGCATCAACTGCCTGTCTTATTGTAATCCCAGTCATAGCCATCACTAAATTATTCATTGGAACATGATAAGTTCCCTGACTACTATTAATTTTTTGGCGAGGAGCAAGTAAATTAATCGCCGCAATTTCACCATCGCGAACAGCATCCGAAGCATGTGGCAGATAATAGCTTTTTCCCAACAAATTAACATAAGTCGTTGAAACATCTCCGACAGCAAAAACATCTGGACAAGTGGTTTGCATGTATTCATCAACAATAACCGCTCCGCTATCTCCTAACTCAACTTGTTGATTCAGAAGATAAGAATTAGGCCGAAAACCAATCGTAAAGATTACTCCATCAACAGGAATTTTCTGACCATTTGCTGTTTGAATGATTGTATTTTCTTCGTCAAACCCAATTTCTGTCACTTCTGTATTTAATAGAAGACGCATTCCCTCTGCATTCATCCAACTTTCCAATAAATGACTTGCTGGTTCATCAAGATAATCGTTTAAAAGATTTTTATTGCGATGAATGAGTGTTGTCTGAATTCCTCTTTCTTGGGCAATCCGAGCAACTTCAACTCCGGTCATTCCACCACCAATTACTGCAATATTTTTGGCTGTTTTCAGAAATTCATCTGTTTTTATTGCATCATCCATACTTTTTAAAAAGTAAAGTTTGCTTTTTTTATCAAAAGGAACAGAGGTCATTGCCGGATAAGAACCCGTAGCAAAAATCAATTTATCATAGAGAGCGAGTTTCGTCTTTTTGGAATTGACTCTCCGATAAAATAGCCGTTTATTTTTGGTATCAATCTCTTCAACCACCGTTTCCATTTGCATGTTTAAACCAGCAGCTTTTAGTTCTTCTACCGATGAATAACTAGATTGATTAAGGACAGATTTTTGACCCGCCAGATAAGAAATAATTCCTTGAGAAACAAAAGAAACCTGATTACGCTTATCATAAAGCGTAATTTCGGCTTCTGGGTATTCTTCAAGCGCACGTAATCCGGCACAAATTCCGGCGTGGGAGCTTCCAACAATAACAATTTTCATAGTAAATCTCTTTTATTATTTACTTAAAATTTCAATGGTATTGACAAGTTCATCTTTATTAATTTCAACAACTTCACCTGTCGCACGAATTTTAACTTCAACAACACCCTCAGCAGCTTTTTTACCGATTGTCACACGAACTGGCAAACCAATCAAATCGCTGTCAGCAAATTTAACACCTGCACGTTCATTACGGTCATCTACTAAGACCTGATAACCTTTGCCACGCAATTTTTCTTCAAGTTCAGAAGTCAATTCCATTGCTGCTTCATCTTTAACATTAACTGGAACAAGATGAATATCAAATGGTGCTAATTCTTTAGGGAAATTAATTGACCAGCTAAATTTAAATTCTTCTCTTGGCGTTTTTTCAACATAGATACGAGCAAATTGTTCCAAAATAGCTGAAAGCAAACGACTTACACCGATTCCGTAACAACCCATGAGCATTGGAATTGAACGACCATTCGCATCAAGAATATTGGCATTCATCGCTTCTGTATAGCGAGTTCCTAATTTAAAGATATGTCCAATTTCGATACCACGCGCAAATTTCAAAGTTCCACGGCCATCTGGTGAAATCTCACCTTCATTAACTGTACGTAAATCAACAAACTCTTCAACTTCATAATCACGGCCAAAGTTAGCATTTTTATAATGGAAACCATCAACGTTAGCTCCAACCACAGCATTTTTAATTTGTTCAACTTTGCGGTCAGCAATAATCTTGACATTTTCAAGCCCGATTGGTCCAAGTGAACCAAAATGAGCTCCAAATTTTTCTTCAACTTCTGCTTCACTGGCAGCTTCAATAAATGATGCTCCAAGATAATTGGTCAATTTGACTTCGTTGAGTTGGTCATTACCATTTAACAAAATAACCACTAATTCATCATCTGCGTGATAAACCAATGTTTTAACTGTTTGTTCTTCATCAATTTCAAGGAATTTTGAAACTTCATCAATTGTTTTAGCACCTGGTGTCGCTACTTTTTCAAGTTCAAGTTCTTCAGTATAAGCTACATTTGGTTCAAATTGACTGCTGGCCATTTCAATATTTGCCGCATAATCACCACCTTCAGCGTAGACAATTGTATCTTCACCAGCAATCAACCATTTGCCAAGTTCTTCTTTGATTTCTGAAAGGACAGATTCTGGAATTTCTTCGATTGATGTAATATTCTTACTCAAAACGAGCCATTTTTCAAGATTGATTCTATCATCTGTAATAGCAATAAATTCTTGACTATCTTTACCACCCATTGCTCCAGCATCGGCAATAATTGGTTTAAAATTTAAGCCAGCACGTTCAAAGATTTTTTCGTAGGCTTTTTTGTAATCATTATAAGTCTCGTCCAATGAATCTTGGTCAGCATGGTAGCTATAACCATCTTTCATCAAGAACTCACGACCGCGCAATAGTCCATAACGTGGACGTTTTTCATCACGGAATTTTGGAGCAATTTGGTAAACATTAAGTGGTAATTTTTTATAAGAAGTAATTTCATCACGGACAAGAGAAGTCATTGTTTCTTCATGTGTTGGTCCTAAAATAAAATCAGAATTATCACGGTTTTTTAATTTATATAAATCCTCACCATATGTGTCATAACGGCCAGATTCACGCCAAAGGTCAGCTGTCAAAAGACTTGGGGCAAGAAGTTCTACTGCACCAATTTCGTCAAACTCTTCACGCATGATATTTTTCAACTTTTCAAGTACGCGGTTTGCTAATGGCAAGTAAGCATAAATTCCTGCTGAAACTTGACGAACATATCCTGCGCGCATAAGTAAGGCATGGCTGATAACCTGGGCATCAGAAGGCATTTCCCGAAGGGTTGGTATAAGCATTTTTGATTGTTTCATAATTTTAAAATTTCCTTTATGAGTTTGGTTCAGCTTCTTTCCTTTTGAAATAGAAGACGAATAGATATATTAATTTACAAAGGCTCGGAGAATATCATTCCATGTTACTGCTACAAAGAGCACAAGCATGAAGACAACTCCTACCATTGTGATGATTGATTCCTTTTCTTGTGAGAGTGCTTTGCCACGAATTGCTTCAATAATATTTAGGACAATTTTTCCACCATCAAGTACTGGAATAGGAAAAAGATTGACAATCCCTAAATTAATTGAAAGCATAGCTAAAAGATTAATAATCGTCGGCAAACCTGCTCTCGCGGCTTGGCCACTGAGTTGATAAATAGCAACTGGACCACCAAGTTTATCAAGACTCGGTCGTGCAATCAAACTTCCTAAAGCTTTAAAGATTGCTGTAGCTGATTGGCCTGCTTGAACAAAGCCACCTGTAATCTTATCAAAGAAACCTGTTTTCATTGATTGCATAATGCCAACACGGTAACTTCCGTCCATTTTTTTAGGTGTAACTGATAAGGTTTCCGATTTGCCTGAACGGCTAACTTCAAGTTTTAATTCTTTTCCTTTAGAACCTGAAATTTCAGTAACAACATTGTTCCAATCTGCCGTTTTAGTTCCATTGACTGCTTCAATTTTATCACCAGCTTTTAAGCCAGCATTGTAAGCGGGTGTTCCTTTTTCAACTTGGCCAATAGCATTAGTAGTTGAAGGAACGCCTCCTTGAACAAAGGTTAGAACGATAAAAGCAATGATTCCTAAAATAAAGTTATTCAAAGGACCACCGAAGTTTGTCAACATTTTATGAAAGACACCGGCTGATTGATATTGAACATCGAGTGGTGCAATCCGAACTTCTGTTCCATCTTCTTCAATGATTGTTGCATCATGATCAACAGAATAACGTTTGATTTCCCCAAAAACTTCTCCTTCAATGAAAAGTTCTTTTTCAAAATCATATTCAGTAATCAACATTGGAATTGCTTCTTCTAATTCAACATGTTCTGACAGATTAATTCTTCTGACGATATTACTGACAGAATTTTCAGCTTCTGGATTTACTACTTCAGATTTACTGACAACAAGACTTGCAGCTTGTCCTTTTTTGATTTCAGTCTTGTCATCACCCCAACCAGCCAAACGAACATAGCCACCGAGTGGAAGAATTCTTATCGTGTAAAGTGTCCCATCTTTTGCTTGGTGAGCAAAAATTTTCGGGCCCATTCCAACGGCATATTCACGCACTAAAATTCCTGAACGTTTTGCCCACCAAAGATGGCCATATTCATGGATAGCGACAATAATACCAAAGATAATAATAAAAGTAATCAGTGTTTCTATCAATCGACTTCCTCCTTAAAATTAGAATAGTCCAAGTAGATGCATAATCGGGAAAACAAAAATCAAATTGTCAAAGCGGTCAAGAATTCCACCATGACCTGGTAAAATTTTACCTGAATCTTTTACGCCAAAATGACGTTTAATACTTGATTCCACAAGGTCACCAATCTGACCAACCACTGAAAAGATAATTGTAAAGATAACAAGTTTCACAAAGCCAATTTGCGGCAATTCCTTAGTAAATAAGAAATACATGACTAAGGCAACAACAACGGCTGAAACAATTCCTCCAACTGAACCGACCACTGTTTTATTTGGTGAAACAGATGGCAAAAGTTTTTGTGGAAAGCGGTCTTTAAGCGAGCGGCCAAAAGCATAGGCCCCAATATCTGTCGCCCAAACGATAAATAGAGCTAAAAAGACAATATAAACACTTGTTTGACGTGCTGTCAGTAAATTTTGAAAACCAATCCCTACATAGAAAGCCGAAAGAAAAGGAAAACCAACATCAACAAAAGAATATTTCCCGTTTGAAAGGACCATTCCTGTTAACATCATGAATAAAAAGAGTGTAAAGAGCATCACTCCCCCGTCAGCATTTAGACCTAACCAATGTTTACCGACTGGCAAAGCAAGTGACAAAGCAGCTAAAGTCGCTAAAATTCCTTCAAATGAAAAAACTTGTAATTTATACATTCTAAATAGCTCTTGCATTGCAATAATAACAAGCAGAGCGACTAAAATTTGAAAGTAAGCTCCTCCAAGAAGCAAGAGGGCTAAAAAGATTCCTCCCGCAACTACTCCTGTGATAATTCGTTGCATCATTATTTGACTCCTCCATATCTGCGGTCACGCTTTTGAAAAGCAGAAATAGCCTTGTCCAATTCTTTATCATCGAAATCTGGCCAAGCAGTTTGCGCAAAATATAATTCACTATAAGCTGACTGCCAAGTCAAGAAATTAGACATTCTTTGTTCACCAGATGTTCTGATAATCAAGTCTGGATCCCGAAGATTTTCAGGCAAAACAGCAGTTTGTAGATGTTTTGACAACTCTTCTTCTGTCAGTAAACTTAAATCCTGACCACTTTTAGCAAGCTCTTGAATGGCTAAAATAATATCACGACGGCCACCATAATTCATTGCAAAATTCAAAATCATTCCGTCATTTTCAGATGTTTCTTGAGCCGCACGGTCAATTGAATCTAACGTTGCTTTTGGCAAACCTTCGCGTTCACCAATCATCCGAATCTGAATATTTTCTTCTTTTAAAACTGGAACATATTTACTATAAAAATCGATAGGTAAACTCATGATGAATTTCACTTCATCAACTGGTCTTGTCCAATTTTCTGTGGAAAAAGCATAAACGGTCATCACTTTTATGCCACGTCTCGCACCATGAACAGCAACATCTTTTAGCGAATCCATTCCTGCTTTGTGTCCAAAGATTCGTGGTTTCCCTTTCTGCTTAGCCCATCGTCCATTACCATCCATGATAATTCCGATATGCTCTGGAAGTAATTCTTCTTGCTCTTTATTTTTTAAGTTATTAAACATAGTACCTCACATGAGAATTTTATGCAAAAATATTTATCATAAATTCACCATTATGCTCTTTGGTTATTAAAGTTTTTTTACACCAAAGACTCTAAGAAAGAAATTCTCTTCTTCTTATTTTTTTCTTTATCAATTTATTCAAAAACTTTCTCTACTGTTTTTTTCAAAAAAGACAGTATTACTTTTCCATTTTACCATATTTTAATATAGATTTGTATCTCAAATTTTATTGGTCAGTAATCATAAGTTATTCTATTTGCTAAATTCAACTGACAGATAAATCTGTCAGTAAAATATTTTATAAAAAAATCCTGTCAGTAACTGACAGGAAAATAAATGAAATCTATTTTCTCATTAAATGTAGAAAAGAGATTAGTTTTCTTCAATTGGGCTTTCCACTTTTGTTTCGGCCGGTGTTTCTTCAACAACAGTTGTTTCTGGTGTTACACCACTTTTTACAGTTTTTACGGCTGCACGGTCGAAAGTCAAAATCACACCTTCACAATCAAGTTCAATTGTTCCTTTTGCTGAATCAATGCTTGAAAGAATTCCGTGCAATCCACCAATTGTTACGATTTCTGAACCTGGTTGCATTGCATCCAATTGTTCTTGGCGTTTAGATTGTTGTTTCTTTTGTTGACGGTTCATGAAGAACATCATCCCACCCATAACGACAACGATAAAAATAAGAGATAAGCCTGACATTTCTGTCTCCTTTATAAGTTTTATTCAAATTTAAGTTCACTTTCGAACATTCTTCTTATTCTATCATAGTTTGAAAACTCTGTCAAATCAAGCTTTAGAGATGTTTACTTGCTTCTCGAATTGAAAGTTTTGCCATTTTATTTTCATGTTCTTCAATAAATTTTATGACCCAAGCAGAATTTGTTTTTGCCAAATCTCGCAAAGCCCAACCTATTGCTTTCGTAATAAAAAATTCATCAGCAAAAGAACTTCCTAAAAGATTTTTTTCAATATTATATGAAAGTAATTCTAAATCTGTTTGATTTTTAAAGCTTAATTGACAGTCAATTGCAATTCGTCGAATCCAAAAATTTTCGGCTTGAGCCCATTCTTTCACGAGAGTCTTGACCTGTTCATAAGCAGTTGAGTCATTTTCGGTCGCTTGTTTACGACCTGTCAGTAAAAGATGACCAACTAATTCATCTAAAGCATCAACCGTATCCCACCATGATTTACTGACAGTCAATTTTTTTATCTTTTCCATGTCATCAAAAATAAGCCATTTCTTCATTTGATGAAGATAATCTAAAGCCAGATATTGAAATTCACGCTCAGGCAAATTCCAAAATTCAAAAACAAGCTCCCAATCAATTTGCTTATCTCCCTTCTTTTCCTTTAGAAAATCTTTTGCCAAAAGACGTCTTTCTGGCGTTTTTAAACCAATAAATTCAAACTGGTGACGCAAATATGCTGCTTGTTTTTCAGCATTTTCTTCATTCTTATATTGGCGAAACTCTTCTATAATATTAATCATTTCATTCCTTTCAAATTTTTACTTATGATAAGCCGAACCTCGATTAATCATTTGTGCCCGATAAATTTGTTCTACTAAAACCAGACGCATCAGTTGATGAGGAAGTGTCATTCGCCCAAAAGAAATTTGCAAATCACTTCGTTGATAGACTTCCTTTGAAAGTCCTAAAGAACCTCCAATTACAAAAACAAGATTTCCTGTTCCGTAAACTTCAGCTTTCTTCACAAAATCAGCCACTTCCTCTGATGACATTAATTTTCCTTGAATGGCTAAAATCGCTAACTGATCTCCTGCTTGAATCCGTGATAAAATTTTCTCACCTTCACGTTTTTTCAATGCCTCTGCTTCTTTTTCGGAAGCATTATCTGGAATTTTTTCATCTGCTAGCTCAATAATTTCAAGTGGCAGCATCGTTCCCATTCGTTTAACATATTCAGCAATTCCATCTTTTAAATACTTTTCTTTAAGTTTTCCAACAACTACTAATTTAATCTTCATTTTTATTTTTCTCTCTAAATTAAAACTTTATTACTTAAAAATTAACAACTTTTCCCCAGTTTTTTGATTACTTTTACACTTTCAAGAATAAAAACATTTATAAATTCTTAAATTTATTTTATAATTTTACCCTTTTCCCCCATTGAAAACAAGATGAAAACATGATTTATCAACATTTTTTTACTTTTTTCCACTTTTCTGTGGAAAACTTTATTAAAATATCCACTTATCCTCATTAATTTTTAGATTATCCACAAAAATGTGGAGAAACTATATTAGTTTGATTTTTGTTACTATTAAGGTATTATTAAGTGAGAGTAGATATAATTACATCATAGAAATGCTACAAAGAGTAATAATTGAAAGGAATTATTTATGGCAAAAGCTAATATAGGAAAATTGCTATTAACAGGTGTCGTGGGCGGAGCCATCGCACTTGGAGGAAGTGCAATCTATCAAAGCACTACAAATCAATCGGCAAATAATAGTCGTTCAAATACAACTAGTACAAAGGTTAGTAACGTTTCGGTAAATGTCAATACCGATGTTACCTCTGCAATTAAAAAAGTTTCAAATTCTGTCGTTTCTGTTATGAATTATCAAAAAGATAACTCACAAAGTAGTGACTTCAGTTCAATTTTTGGTGGAAATAGCGGTTCAAGTTCATCGACTGATGGCTTACAGCTTTCTAGTGAAGGCTCTGGTGTCATCTACAAAAAATCTGGTGGTGATGCCTACGTTGTAACTAACTACCACGTTATTGCTGGTAATAGCTCACTTGATGTTCTGCTTTCTGGTGGACAAAAAGTCAAAGCTTCTGTGGTTGGTTATGATGAATACACAGACCTTGCTGTTCTTAAAATCAGTTCTGAACATGTCAAAGATGTGGCGACATTCGCTGATTCTAGTAAATTAACAATTGGTGAACCTGCCATTGCCGTTGGCTCACCTTTAGGTAGTCAATTTGCTAACACCGCAACTGAAGGAATTTTATCTGCAACAAGCCGTCAAGTGACTTTGACCCAAGAAAATGGTCAAACAACTAATATCAATGCAATTCAAACAGATGCTGCCATTAACCCTGGTAACTCTGGAGGGGCTTTGATTAATATTGAAGGACAAGTTATTGGAATTACTCAAAGTAAAATTACAACAACTGAAGATGGTTCTACTTCTGTCGAAGGTTTAGGATTTGCGATTCCTTCTAATGATGTCGTAAATATCATTAATAAACTTGAAGCTGATGGTAAGATTTCACGCCCTGCTTTAGGTATCCGAATGGTTGACCTTTCACAATTATCAACAAATGACAGTTCTCAATTGAAATTACCAAGCAGTGTAACAGGTGGGGTTGTTGTTTACTCCGTCCAATCTGGACTTCCTGCTGCCTCAGCTGGTTTGAAAGCTGGAGATGTAATTACAAAGGTTGGCGATACAGTAGTAACTTCTTCAACAGACTTGCAAAGTGCTCTTTACTCACACAATATCAATGATACAGTAAAAGTTACTTATTATCGTGATGGTAAATCAAATACAGCAGATGTTAAACTTTCTAAATCAACCAGTGACTTAGAAACAAGCAGTTCATCTTCTTCTAATTAATAACTTAATAATTTAATGAAAGTCTTCTGTAAATAGAAGGCTTTTTTCATACTAAAGTCTGAAATTTTTAAAAATAATAAATTTCCATTTTTCTTTTATTGATTTATGGTAAAATAAAGTTAAGCATGAAAATTTTACTTTACTTAGAAGCCGAACAATTTTTGAGTCATTCAGGAATTGGCCGTGCAATGAAACATCAACAACGCGCCCTTGATTTAATGGGCATTGACTGGACAAAAAATCCTGAGGATGATTATGATATCCTCCATTTAAATACTTATGGCTTTAGCAGTTGGAAAATGTTAAAGAAAGCAAAAAAAGCTGGAAAAAAAATAATCTTCCATGGTCATTCGACCAAAGAAGATTTTCAAAATTCCTTTATTGGCTCAAATATTGCTGCTCCTTTCTTTAAACAATATTTAATGCACTTTTATCGTGCTGCTGATTTAGTCATTACACCAACTGATTATTCTGCTAGTTTGCTCCGTTCTTACGGAATTAAATGTCCAATCTTACCTATTTCAAACGGAATTGATTTGACTAAATATTCTCGAAGTGAAGCCAAAGAGCAAGCCTTCCGTGAATATTTTTCACTAAAATCTGACCAAAAAGTTGTCGTGACAGCTGCCCTTTATTTTAAACGTAAAGGGATAGATGATTTTATTAAAGTGGCTGAAAGAATGCCCGATGTGACTTTCATTTGGTTTGGTTATCAAAATCTTTGGACTATTCCTGGTTGGATTCGTCGAATTGTTAAGAAAAATCATCCGAAAAATGTTCTTTTCCCAGGTTATATCAAGGGAGATATTTTTGAAGGAGCCATGTCTTCTGCAGATGCCTTCTTTTTCCCTTCTCGAGAAGAAACTGAAGGAATCGTTGTTCTTGAAGCACTTGCTAGTCACCAAAAAACTGTCGTTCGAGACATCCCAGTTTATCATGGCTGGCTTGATTCAACTTGTGTAAGTATGGCAACAGATGTTGAAGGTTTTGTCAATCAACTTCAGGATGTTTTAGATGGAAAGGTTGACAAGACAAAAGAGGCTTATCAAGTAGCTGAAAGTCGGACAATTGAAAAAGTTGCCCAACAATTAGCTGATGCTTATCAGCAAACTTTAGAACTTTAATTTTTAAAAATTACTGACAGAAAGAAAAAGTAGTTGCTGACCAAGCTGTCAGTAAAATTTTCTTACTAAAATTCTTGTCAGTAAAAAAATAAAAAATTTACAGAAATATAAACGGGAATTTATTTATGAGAGTTGGACTTTTTACAGATAGTTACTTTCCACAAATCAGTGGAGTAGCAACAAGTATTCGCACTTTGGCCCTAGAGCTTGAAAAATTAGGGCATGAGGTTTTCATTTTTACAACAACAGATCCAAATGCTGATGTGGACCACGAACGAAATATTATTCGGCTGCAATCCATTCCTTTTGTGAGCTTAGCAGAACGTAAAATTGTCCTCAAAGGTGTTTTTGCTGCTTATTTAATTGCTAAAGAATATGATTTAGATATCATCCATACGCAAACTGAATTTGGAATGGGAATTTTAGGTAAAATGGTTGCTGCTCAATTACGCATCCCTGTCATTCATACCTTACATACTAAGTATGAAGATTATGTTTACTACATCGCCAAAGGACGCTTAATCCGTCCAAGTATGGTTAAATACATTATTCGTAATTTCCTGCGTGGAACTGAAGCGATTATTTGTCCAAGCGAAATGGTTTTGGAAACTGTCAATAGTTACGGTGTCACTCTTCCTAAACGTGTCATTCCAACAGGAATTGAAATTGACCGTTTTAAACGTGATGACATTGAACCTGAAGAAACAGCAAAATTAAGAGTCGAGCTTGGTCTTGCAGAAAATGAAATCATGTTGCTCAGTCTCTCACGGATTGCGGCTGAAAAAAATATCCAAGCAGTGATTCATGCATTACCAGATATTTTAGAAGAGTTTCCCGTGAAACTTGTAATCGTTGGTCATGGCCCATATGCCGAAAATCTAAAAGAATTAGTTAAAGAACTTGAACTTACTGATAAAGTTGTCTTCACAGGCCCAGTTGAAAATGAGAAAACAGCCTATTATTATAAAGCTGCTGACTTCTTCATTTCTGCTTCTACTTCAGAAACCCAAGGCTTGACTTATCTTGAAGCAATGGCAGCAGGGACAAGAGTCCTAGCTGCTAAAAATCCTTATTTGTCTGAATTAATTAATGACGATGAATTCGGACAACTCTTCATTGGTGATGATGATTTAGCTGAAGTTACCAAAAAGGCAATTCGTGATTTACATCCCATTGATAAAGATAAATTTGAAAAGAAACTTTATGAAATTTCAGCGGAAAATTTTGCTAAAAAAGTTTATCTCTTCTATATTGACACCATTATTGAATACAATAACCTTAAGTCTATTGAGGCGGAACGTTTTCCAATGAAAATGGAAGATACCATTCGTCAAATGCCAGTTACTGTTAAACGTTCACTTAAAAGAGAACAAATTCGAGCAAAATATTTTGCCAGAAAAGCCAGTAAACTTGCCAAAAATCTACAAAGTTATGTTAAAATAGATAAGGACAAAGAACAGGACTAATGGGGTCAATCCTAAGAACTGTCCCTTTGAAAAACAATTGGAAGTAAAAAACAATTTTATAAAAACAGAGTTTTGCTTTGCAGAACACCGAAAGGAATTTTTAAGAAATGAAATCACATTTGTTAGCAATTATGAATCGCTTAAACCGTTTGGTTGAAGGTGGTGACCCAAAAGAAACTTATAATTTTGAACGTGAAGGCGAAGTAATGCTTACTGTAAGTTACAGTCCAGAAGATGAAGCTTTTGCTTTGCGTTATCCTAAACAAAAAGATGCTTCATTGTTCGATGATATCGACCTTGTTGCCATTGAAATTTATGATATGATTTATTAAAAAGTTACTGATGAAAAGATTAGGATAAACCTAAGAGCTTTCATCAGTATTTTTTTATCTTAATTCTAACATTTCTTAAATGTTGTTGAACTTTTACATTTTTTATAGTAGAATATCAATAAAAAACAATTGGAGATGTTTATGAAAAAGAAAATTTGGATGTCCTTGGGGCTTGCTGCACTTGCAGTTTTTTCCCTTTCTGCTTGCTCAACTAAAAACTCTGATGAGGCCAAAAAGGCCTTTATTTCAGATACAGTTGCCTTGAATAATTCTAAAGACTATAATGCTCAAAAAGTAAAAGTTGATATTAATGAATTCAAAATTCATGGTGGTGGAGATAATTCTGAATTCAACAAGATTTTTAACAAGGGTGCTGGCCTCGATTTTAATATTGGACTTGATAAGACTAACCAACTTGCAGTTCTTGATGGAAAATTGACAGTCGCTAAAAAAGATTATGATTTAGGATTTATGATGTCACAAAAAGGGCTTTATATTAGTAGTTCAGACATTAAATCACTTTATGATAACAATAAAGATTTAATTCCAAGTTCTGCCGAGGATACGGCTACAATTTACGGAGCTATGATTGATAGTCTCAATAAATCATACTTACTGATTGATTCGCAAACGCTTGATTCAAATGTTCAATCTTCTAAAGATAACTGGGAATCAACGCTTAAGCAACTTTTTGAATCAAATTCAAAAATGAGTGAAGCTGATTTAGAGAAACAATATAAAGAGATTCCGAATTCTGATTTCACCAAATCTGGAAATAAAGTGACTGTGGAATTTTCTGGTAAAGATATTGACCTCAATGATTTAATCAATAATTTGAGTGCTACTTATTCTATTCCTAAAGAACAAACAGAGCGATTAATCAAAGAAAGTAAAAATATTGATATCAGCAAACTTTCTGTTAAATTAACTGTAGATAAAAAATCTCATGAAATGACTGGAAAACTGACTGGTAGTATTTCTAATACAAAAGAAAAAACAAGTGCTGACCTTGATATTTCTTTAGCCTCAACGCGTAGCAAACTAAAAGAAACACTTAAAGAGCCTGCTGCTACAGACACTAATACACTCGAAGAAGTGCAAAATGCAGCCATTGAAAAATTAATGGCGCAAGCAAGTGCGATTTAATAAAAAAGTTACTGATAGAAATTTCTGTCAGTAACTTTTTTAATGTTTTCCATAATAAATTTCATCAATTTCATCAGTGTAAGTTCCGTCATCATTATGAACAATCAAAGGCGGTAAGAAAATTTCGCCCCCTTCTTTGCCGTCTTTAATCGCATCAATCAATAAAATATTTGCTGGTTGATTTGCCTTAGGATAAACAAATTGAATCCATTTAGGTTGCAAATTATTAGCACGCATTTTGTCTACAATTTCTAAAAAACGCTCTGGTCTATGAACCATGGCAATATGTCCGTTTGTTTTGAGTAATTTTTTACTGACAGAAAAAATTTCATCCAGATTTGTCGTCAATTCATGACGGGCCAAAGTATAATGCTTACTTTCATTTAAATGACTTTCATCTGAATCCACTTTAAAATAAGGTGGATTACAAAAAATCAAATCTGCACTTGAAGTATGAAGATGGTCAAGCGCCCGATTAAGATTATCATTAATGACAGACATTCTGTCATTAAGTCCATTGAGTTCAATTGAGCGAGTTGCCATATCAGCCAAACGTTCTTGAATCTCTAATTCAATAATTTGAGCATTTGTTTTAGAACTCGCAAAAAGTCCGACAGCTCCATTTCCCGCACATAAATCTACAATTTTACCCCGTTTTGGTAAGCGCGGAAAACGAGCTAACAAAATCGCATCAATGCTAAAAGAAAAAACCTCTCGGCTTTGAATAATTTTTACCCCACTGCTGGCGATTTCATCAATTCTCTCATCCATGTTCAATTCGATATTTTCCATTATTTTATTATAACACAGCCAGTAAGGCGAAACAAAATTTCGTGCTGTTGGCTCTCCATCTAATTACTATTTCGCTCCCTTCGTCAGCTGAATTGTCCATACTCTCTACGGCAGTAAACTACCAAGTTCTAGTGGCAATCAAGTCCCATCGGGCTTAGCGGGTTGCCTTTCGACTAATCCGAAAAAGGGCACAGCCAGCGAAGATACGGGCAATGAGTATTTTAATATAGCCCCTAACCCTTCTTCTAACAGCACCCGTTAAAAAACGATAATCAGCCCCAGCTAATTATCGTTTTTATTTATTTTGTCAATAAACGTGAAGAAGTGAACGGTTTAATTCTATCAATAATCTTTATTATTTAGCTTCATACCAAGTCTTACCAGTATTTTCATCCACTTTTAATGGGACAGCAAGTTCAATCGCTTCTTCCATCGTTTGTTTTACCAAGGCCTTAATTTCATCTAACTCCTCTAAAGGAACATCAAGGATAATTTCATCGTGTACTTGCAATAATAATTTTGATTTAAAATCACGAGCACTCAAAGCTTTATCCAAATTAATCATCGCAATTTTTAAGATATCAGCTGCCGAACCTTGAATTGGTGAATTAATAGCCGTCCGTTCTGCAAAACCACGAACATTAAAATTACGAGCATTAATATCTGGAATCTTACGACGACGGTGACTCATTGTTTCAACAAAACCTTTGTCTCGTGCCTCGCGAACAATATTTTCCATATAGGTTTTAATCCCAGGATAACGTTCAAAATAAGTTTCAATGTAATTTTTAGCATCCTTTCTTGTAATTC
This sequence comes from Lactococcus sp. S64, assembly GCF_016516525.1. NCBI lineage: Bacteria > Bacillati > Bacillota > Bacilli > Lactobacillales > Streptococcaceae > Lactococcus > Lactococcus sp. S64. Next base: position 212,289 of record NZ_JACVUQ010000005.1, read on the forward strand.
CAAGATTTCTTGCTAAACCAAAATCGGAAATTCCATAGACTACTCCAAAATTGACTGCTTTAGCATTTCTACGATCATTAGCAGTCACATCTTCTGCTTTTTCAATGCCAAAAACACGCATAGCCGTTGAAGTATGGATATCAGCTCCATGTTTAAAGGCATCAATCAAATGTTCATCCCCGGAAATATGTGCCAAAACCCGCAATTCAATTTGTGAATAGTCAGAACTCAATAAAAGCGAATCCTTGCTTGGGACAAATGCTTTACGAATTTTTCGTCCCTCCTCAAGTCGAACAGGAATATTTTGTAAATTCGGGTCAACTGAGCTCAAACGTCCAGTTTGAGTCAAATCTTGAACATAACGTGTATGAATTTTTCCATCATCTGCAATTTGAGGAATCAGACCTTTCACATAAGTTGATTGTACTTTATTGATTTGACGATATTCCAAAATTTTTGCTACAACGGGAGATAAAGCAGCTAAGTCTTCTAAAACATCCACTGCCGTTGAATAGCCTGTTTTTGTTTTCTTTCCAACCGGTAGCTGTAATTTTTCAAATAAAATCACACCCAACTGTTTTGGTGAATTAATATTAAATTCTTCACCAGCCAAGTCGTAAATTTCACGCGTCAAAGAAGCCAATTTTTCTTCATTTTCCGCACCAATTTCTTCCAGTGTATTTTGGCTGACAGCAATCCCTGTAATTTCCATTTTTGCTAAAACTTCTGCTAATGGTAATTCCATGTCAGATAAAAGATGCTCTTGTTCATTTTCAAGCAATTCAGCCATCATTTTTTCTTTGGCCAAGGCAAGCACTTTAATTTTACGAGCTAAATGTTCAAATAAAACCGCATCATCAGGTAAAGCAATTTTTGTCCCTTTGCCAAAAATTTCTTCATCCGTTGCCAAATGTCCGCTATTGAAAAGTCTTGCAATCGTCGAAATTTTATTATCTTCTGTTGTTGAAATTAGATATTTTGCAAGCATTGCATCAAATTTGACCAAAGGTAATTCGATATCCAAGTGACTCAAAAGTACCCGATTTTTCTTGAAATCATAAGTATTTTCAGGGAACTTCATTTTTGTCAGTAAATCTATATTTTTAGAAACATAAATTTTATCAGCATTTCCCCAGGCAAAAGCCACAATTTGCTCACGATGATAATTTTCCCCTAAAGTTTCCAAATAGAAGAAATCATCAGCATTTACCTTTTCACTGATAGAGCCATCAGTAACTATTTCAAAATCAATTTCGTCAACAACTTTTTCGTCAGTAACTTCTCCACCAGCCTCAGCCAATAATTTACTTTTGAATTGAGCAAATCCCATTTCATCATAAAATTGACTAAGTTCATCAACCTTTTTACCTTTTAAAAGCGTATCATCTAAGCCAATTTCAATTGGAGCTTTCGTATTTATCGTTGCCAATTGTTGTGACAAAAAGGCCATTTCTTTGTCAGCAATTAGATTTTCTTTCATTTTGCTGGCTTTCAAAGAATCAACATTTTCATAAAGATTTTCAAGCGACCCAAACTCTTGTAAAAGTTTAAGACCAGTTTTTTCGCCAACTTTTGTCACGCCAGGGTAATTATCAGAAGAATCGCCCATTAATGCTTTTAAATCAATAAATTGGGCTGGAGTCAATCCCATTTTTTCTAAAAGATAATCAGGTGTAAACTCCTCAAACTCAGCAACACCCTTCTTAGAAATTTCAACTCGCGTATTTCCATCCACAAGCTGAATCATATCCTTATCACCCGTCACAATAGTAACATCAAAATTAACATTTGGGGCTTCCGCCATTTTGTCCAAAGTCCCAATAATATCATCAGCCTCATAGTTAGCTAACTCATAATGACGAATTCCCAATTTCTCAATCATTTCCTTGATAAAAGGTAATTGCTCACGAAATTCATCTGGTGTTTTTGAACGTCCACCTTTATAGTCAGCAAACATTTCCGTACGAAAAGTTGTTTTTCCTGCATCAAATGCAATCAAAACATGTGTGGGCTCAATCCGTTCCATCAATGAAGAAAGCATTGTATGAAATGCAAAAATAGCATTAGTATGTAACCCATTTGGCGCTTTAAAGCGATCTATCTGATTATATAGCGCAAAAAAGGCCCGAAAGGCAACCGATGACCCATCAATTAGTAAAAGTCTGTCCTTGTTCTCCATTTTATTTCCTATCTCTTCCATATTTCTATACTTTTATCCATTCATCTAAGTAAATATTATCTAAAACACATAAAAACGAGCTTTACTAAATTATAACATTTTCACCACTTCTTTTGGAACTGCTCAACTTTAAGCATGGTCATTCAATTATTTTAAAAATAAATAATCAATAATCCTTGACATGGAACGCGTTCCATAATTTAAAATAGACTTAATCAAACAAAGGAGCTTAACCACATGAAAATTAAACACATTTTTACAGATATTGATGGAACATTACTTGACTCACACGGAAGTGTATCAGACACGAACCACTGGTCTATTTATTACAGTGACCTTCCAATCACATTAGTTTCAGCCCGTAGTCCCTTGGAAATGAGCAATATTGTAGAAAAATTACAACTCAGAACCCCTCAAATCGCCTTTAACGGGAACCTAACCTTCACCCAAAATCAATTTGGACTACAAATTATTGATAAAAATCCCCTAGCTTCAGAAACCGTCTCACAACTATTAAATTACATCTCAACAGAATTTCCCAATGTCAGCTTAAATTGGTACAGTCTTGCTCACTGGTACATTAACAAACAAGACAAAGGAACCTTTATCCAAAAAGCAATAACAGGTATAGAACCTAAAATCAAAGCCTTTGATGGTCAATCAGAAATATATAAAATAATGATGATTATCTTTGATTCTCAAGAACTCTTACAACTTCAAGCTCAACTAAATAATCTAAACATCCCCAATATTTCAGTTCAACAAAGCGGACAATGGTATTTAGAAATTACATCTGATAATAAAACAAAAGCCGACGCTGTACAATCAATACTTGATAATAAAAATTTAGACTTTCAGGAAATTGCCGCTATTGGTGATGGTCATAATGATATTCCACTTCTCCAATCAGCTGGACTCGCTATTGCCGTAGATAATGCTAACTCCGAGGTCAAAAAACATGTTAAAATGGTTGTAGCAAAAAATACTGAACATGGTGTTGCTGAAGCAATATCAGCTATTAATACCATTAACGAACAGGTGATATAATGACCTCTTTATCCGATTTATCGAAACTTAGCGGCTATTCAAAAGCTACCATCTCTCGTGCCCTTTCTGGGAATGGCTATGTTTCAAAAGAAACACGTAAAATTATTTTGGACTTAGCTAAAGAACTTGACTATACTCCCAATGCAATCGCACAGGATTTATCGGCTGGTACAACAAAAAATATCGGAGTTGTCCTCCCCTACGTCAAGCATCCGTTTTTTGGGCAAATATTAGAAGGAATTCTGGATAAAAGTTTTGAAACTGGCTATAAAATCGTCATCCTCCCTTCAAATTATGACCAAAATCTAGAAATTCAATACTTAGAACAACTCCGTAAAAAAGCATTTGAAGCATTAATTTTTACCTCAAGGGAAGTTTCTGAACAAACCGTTCATAAATACCAAAAATATGGCCCAATTATTTTATGCCATAAACCTAAAAGTAAAAAAATAGCCGCCAGTTATGCAGAAAGAAAAATTGGATATCGAAAAGCTCTAGAATGGCTTCAAGAACAAAATTGTAATAATATTGGGTTTCTCTTTGCACGTTATAAAAGTCCAACTACCTCTGTTACTCTCCAAACCTATAAAGAAATATACGAAGAAAAAGTAAGAGATGAACAAATAAAAACGGGTGCAGTATCTTCAGCAGACGGTTACAAATTGGGGCCCCAACTTACACAATTTGATGCAATATTTGCAAATTCTGATGATATTGCTGCTAATGTTTGGCGTTGGTTTGAACAACAAAAAATACCTAAACCTGTTATTATTGGCCAAGAATCATTAATATCTGGTCAGGTTCTCAAAATTCCAACCGTAAATAATCACTTTCAACAAGTAGGACGTTGCGCATTTGAATTGGCTATTTCCAAAGAAATTCAGCAACTAGCAATTAAATCAGAGTTTATTCTAAATCGTTAAAAAAAAGGCCCGAGAGGTCTTTTTTATTTATTCATACATCCTATCTCTTGAATCTCGTTAGCGAGATAAAAAAAGAGGAGCCATAGCTCCTCCAGTTCACTTGGCCACTCGCCTATCTCCCAGGGGGCAACCCCCAAGTACTTCCGCCG
>NZ_JACVUQ010000006.1:0-135481 GCF_016516525.1 Lactococcus sp. S64
CTGTCCTTTCTCGCTAATGGGCTAAAGCCCAAAGTCGAAAGGCACTTCGGCTGTACAGATGTAGAATTGCCATGGGAACAAACAGATAAAGTTGAAGAACTTAAAATAGCTCTTAAAAAATAATAAAAAAAGCGGATTTCCGCTTTTTTTATTTTCAACGAGTAGAATTGCTTTAAATAGAATACTTAATCCTGTAAAATAGAAGTAACAAGAAAAAAGGAGCTCCTATGAAAAAAATAATCACTAAAGATTACGCCACAATGAGTGAACTTGCTGCAGCGATTGTTCTTGATAAGATGATGCTTTCAAAAAGGGTAAATCTTTCGCTTACAGCGGGAAATACCCCTCTTGGAATGTATGAAATTCTTATTGATAAACTCCAAAAAATGAATTTTGATCGCTCAAATATCCATTATTACAATTTTGATGAAGTACCACTTGCTGGTGAACGCTATGGATTAACAATGAGTGCTTTAAAGACAGCTTTTTATGATCGAGTACATATTGATGATGGTAATCTTCATGAATTAAATGCTCAAAATAATCAAGTTTTTGACCAAAAAATCTTACAGGACGGTGGGATTGATTTGATTGTTATGGGGATAGGAGAAGATGGTCATTTTTGTGCAAATATGCCTGGACATACAAGCTTTGAGCGAGAAATTTTTGCTGTTCCATTTGAAGAAGGGGATGAGATTTATCAGTCAATCAAAAATTTGACAGATAAAGAACCGGCTTCTCCTTATGTCACTTTTGGTCCACGAACAGTTCTAGCAAGCAAGCAACTTTTAGTTTTTGCTGACGGAAAAAAGAAAGCAGAGATTATGAAAAAAGTTCTTGAGGGGCCAATCACAGAAGAAATTCCAGCTTCTATTTTACGGACGCATCCAAATGTTACTTTTATTTTGGATGAAGAAGCCGCTGCTTTACTTGAAAATTAGTTGATGAAGACAGTTAGTAAAATAACTGTTTTTATTTATTCGTGAAGGAGGTCAATTTATGATGACATAATTGACTCTAAATTATTCTGAAAGCGTTACACTATCTTTCATTGAATAATGAGCCTTAAAATGATATAATAAATGAGTGTTTTACTATGTAAAATACATTAATTTATAATCAAACTGTGAGTAGAATTTATTGGAATTACTACTGACTTTAGAGGAGACTAATGGACATTATTTCTATCGTTCTCTTGGTCTTATTGGTTGTATTAGTTGTCGCATTTATTTTTTACGCTCAAAATATAAAGAAAAATAAGCAGGATGCTGAATCTCTTTTTAATGAAGCTGAAAATAAAGCAAATGAGGTGATGGCGAATGCTAAACGTGAGGCGGAGTCTTTGAAAATGGAGGCTGAAGCCTTCAAAAAAGAAGCCCGCTACACCCTTCGTGAAGAAGAACAAAAGCAGCGTCGTGAAATCGAAGATGAATTTAAGCAAGAACGTCAGGAGTTAAAGGAGACTGAAAAGCGCCTAAAACAACGTGAAGAAATCTTAGACCGTAAGGATGATACCTTAACGAAAAAAGAAGAAAACTTAGATTCTAAAGAGGAGAACCTCGTTAGAAAAACTGATACGCTCAGTAAGCGAGAAGAACAATTAGCGCATATTGAAGAAAAGAAACGACTAGAATTGGAGCGTATTTCAAATTTGAGCACAGATGATGCTCGTGAAATTATTTTGAGTGAAACTCGAGATGGTTTGACAAAAGAAATGGCTCAAATTATTCGTCAAAGCGAAGAAAAAGCTCAAGTTGAAGCAGATAAGCGAGCTAAAAATATTATCTCACTTGCTATTCAACGCGTTTCATCTGATTCTGTAGCTGAACAAACTGTTTCGGTTGTCAATTTACCAGACGATGGTATGAAAGGTCGGATTATCGGTCGTGAAGGTCGTAATATTCGTACTTTTGAAGCATTGACTGGGATTGATGTCATCATTGATGATACGCCAGAAGCAGTTGTACTTTCAGGATTTGACCCAATTCGTCGTGAAATTGCTCGTATGACTCTTGAACAATTAGTTCAAGATGGCCGAATTCATCCAGCGCGAATTGAAGAGTTGGTTGAGAAAAACCGCAAAGCACTTGATCATAAAATGCGTGAATATGGTGAACAAGCAGCCTTTGAAGTTGGGGCGCATAACTTGCATCCTGACTTGATGAAGATTATGGGACGTTTGCATTTCCGTACTTCATATGGACAAAACGTACTTGATCACTCAGTTGAAGTTGCTCATATTGCTGGTAATTTGGCTGGCGAAATGGGAGAAAATGTGGCACTTGCTAAACGTGCAGGTTTCTTGCATGATATTGGTAAAGCACTTGACCATGAAGTTGAGGGAAGCCACGTTGAAATTGGAACAGAACTTGCGCGTAAGTACAAGGAAAATCCAATTGTCATCAATACAATTGCGAGTCACCACGGTGATACAGAACCTTTGAGTAACATTGCGGTACTTGTTGCAGCGGCTGATGCTTTGTCAGCAGCACGTCCTGGAGCTCGTCGTGAATCAATTGAAAATTACATCAAACGTTTGAAAGACCTTGAAGCAATTTCAACAAGCTTTGAAGGTGTGGAAACAGCTTTTGCCTTGCAAGCTGGACGCGAAATTCGTGTAATGGTTAAACCAGAAAAATTAACGGATGACCAAATTGTGATTTTGGCGCGTGATGTGAAAAATCGAATTGAGGATGAAATGGATTATCCTGGTAATATCAAGATTACTGTTATCCGTGAAACTCGAGCGATTGACTATGCAAAATAAAAAACTGTCTTTTGACAGTTTTTTTGTGTCTTATTACGAAATTATATTTCTTTTTTGTTACAAAAGCTGGTTTTAAGAGCTAGCTTTTGATAGAATGAGTTTAATCGTTGATTAAGAGATGGAATTAGAGATATATCGGAGGAAAAAATGCGTGAGCGTGGTTTATTAATTGTTTTTTCTGGACCTTCTGGTGTTGGAAAAGGAACAGTTCGTGCTAAAATTTTTGAGAGTGAAAACAACTTTGAATATTCAGTGTCAATGACAACGCGTAAGCAACGTCCTGGCGAAGTAGATGGAAAAGATTATTATTTCCGGACACGTGATGAATTTGAAGAAATGATTCGCAATGGTCAGATGCTGGAATATGCTGAATATGTTGGAAATTATTATGGCACACCTTTAACTTATGTCAATCAGACATTGGACGAAGGAAAAGATGTTTTTCTAGAAATTGAAGTGCAAGGTGCGCTTCAAGTGAAGGAAAAAGTTCCAGATGGTGTTTTTGTCTTCTTGACTCCACCAGATTTGGAAGAATTGCGTGGACGTTTAGTTGGACGTGGGACAGATTCGGCTGAAGTCATTGCTTCACGACTTGAAAAAGCAAAAGAAGAAATTCGCTTGATGAGTGAATATGATTATGCCGTCGTTAATGACAAAGTTGAACTTGCTGCCGAACGTGTTAAGAAGATTATTGAAGCTGAACATTACCGTGTGGACCGCGTGATTGAACGCTACGTTCATATGATTGATGATGTGAAAGTTTGATTTAATTGGAAAAATTACTGACAGATTTGTCAGTTTAATGCGAAGGAGCTATCAATTCTACTGATAGTCCTGCCAGAAATGATTAAGTTGATAAATTTTACTGACAGAATTTTATTTTGACGATAACAAGTCTGTCAGTAAAAATAGAATGAAAAGTTTAGAAAATGAGGTAATGAATTATGATGTTAGAACCTTCAATTGACAAGTTATTGGACCAAGTTGATTCAAAATATTCTTTAGTAGTTTTGGAAGCAAAACGTGCGCATGAATTGCGTGATAAAGAACGTCCAACAAAAGAATTTAAAGCTGTAAAAAATACTTTGCGTGCTTTGGAAGAAATTGCTGATGGAACAGTTAAAATTCACCCATCACCTGAATTGAAACGTGAAACTTTAGTTGAAAAACGCGAATTGGAACGTTTGCAAGCTAAGATGAAAGAACAACTCATCAAAGAGCAAATTGCTAAAGAAGAAGCTGAAGAAGAAGCAAAACAAAAAAATAGCCGCGCCGCTAAAGCAGCTGCCGCAGAATAAATTTTTTAAGCGTCAATTGGCGCTTTTTTTATTTCTAAAAGTTACTGACAGCTTTGTCAGTAAGAAACGGATAAGTCAAAAGCAGGAAAAATGCTTTTCTGTTATAATTAAAGATAAGAAAACGGAGGTCAAAAATAAATGAAAATTGCTAAAGTCATCGTTGATGTGCCTCTGATGCAGACGGATAAACCCTTTTCTTACAGCCTTTCAGCTGAATTTGAAAATTTGCTTGAAGTGGGCATGCGGGTTCATGTTCCTTTTGGAAGTGGAAACCGGCTTGTTCAAGGAATTGTCATTGGATTTGAAGATGAAGAACTTGAGCCGTCAGTAAATTTGAAAGGAATTTCTGAACTACTCGACGTTGAGCCAGTCCTAACGGATGAACAGCTCTGGTTGGCAGATGAAATGCGTCATTCAGTATTTTCTTATAAAATTTCATGTCTAAAAGCCATGTTACCTAATCTTTTGAATTCTAATTATGACAAGCTCCTAAAATCGACTGACGGAACTTCTGTCAAATGGTCACAACTGACAGAAGCAGAAAAAATCTCGTCAGCAAAGGCTGTACGTTTGGGTCAGCTGTCAGTAGAATATTTAGCAAAATCTAAAGAAAATAGAAAAACAGAAAAATTCTTATCTATTCCAGATATCGAAAAACTAGCTGAATTTGAAATTGAAAAGAGAGCTAAAAAACGCTTAGAGTTGAAATATTTTCTATTAAGACTTCAAGAAGAAAAAATTGCAGTCAAATCATTAAATTTTTCTTCACAAATCATTAAATTTTTCGTTGAGCATGACCTAGTCAAAATTGAAGAGGTTGAAATTTCGAGGACGAAAGAAAAATTTGAAGATGTGGAAAATGACAGTGCTAAAATTCTCAACTCCGAACAAAATGCAGCTTACGAAAAAATAATTGCATCTTCTGACAAACCATTTTTGTTGGAAGGAATTACTGGTTCAGGTAAAACAGAAGTTTACTTACAGACCATTGACCATTTTCTCAAACTCGGTAAAACAGCAATTATGCTTGTGCCAGAAATTTCTTTGACGCCACAGATTACTAATCGATTTATTGCTCGTTTTGGAGATAAAGTGGCGATTATGCATTCTGGTTTATCTGATGGTGAAAAATATGATGAATGGCGAAAAATTAAATCTGGCAAAGCTCAGGTAGTTGTCGGTGCACGTTCAGCTATTTTTGCACCTGTTGAAAATTTGGGAATTATCATCATTGATGAAGAACATGAAACTTCATATAAGCAAGATTCAAGTCCCCGTTATCATGCAAGAGATATTGCGCTTTTGCGTGCAAAATGGCATGGTGCAAGACTTGTTTTAGGTTCTGCAACGCCAAGTTTAGAAACGCGAGCACGTGCCATGCGCGGAGTTTATGAACTTTTATTACTGACAAAAAGGGCAAATGAAGCAGCAATCCTGCCAGAAATAAAAATCATTGATATGCGCAGTGAAATTTCTGACCAATCTGCTAATTTTTCACAATCTTTACTGACAAAAATAAAAGAAAAAATTGACAAAGATGAACAAGTCATTTTGATGTTGAATCGAAGGGGTTATTCTTCATTTGTCATGTGTCGTGAATGTGGTTTTGTTGTTGATTGTCCCAATTGCGATATTTCCTTGACCCTTCACATGGATACCCGAACTTTGAATTGTCATTATTGTGGTCATGTCGAAGGAATTCCGCAAACTTGTCCTAATTGTCATTCACGAAAAATTCGTTATTACGGTTCAGGAACGCAAAAAGTCGAAGAAGAACTTCGAGAAATCATGCCTGAAGCACGAGTTTTGCGAATGGATGTAGATACGACTCGGACAAAAAATGCTCACGAAAAAATTCTTGAAAAGTTTGGTAATCATGAAGCTGATATCCTCTTAGGAACTCAGATGATTGCCAAAGGTTTAGATTTTCCAAACGTAACCTTAGTGGGTGTCATTAACGCAGATACTGGCCTAAATCTACCTGATTTTAGAGCGAGTGAGCGTTCCTTTGAATTGTTGATGCAGGTGGCTGGACGAGCTGGACGAGCAGATAAAAAAGGTGAAGTATTAATTCAAACTTTCAATCCACATCATTATGCTATTGAAATGACCAAGGCTCAAGATTACGAAAAATTTTATGAAATGGAAATGAGATTTCGTCGTGAACTTTCCTATCCACCTTATTATTTCACCGTTCAAGTGCTTGTTTCTCATCAAGATGAAGAAGTTGCCATTCAAAAATCTTATGAGATCGCTCAATTACTCAAGCAAAATTTGACAGAAAAAGCTAAAATATTAGGGCCAACCGCCAGACCAATTGCCAGAACCCATAACCTTTATCATTATCAAATCTTAGTTAAATATCGTTTTGAAGAAGAATTAGAATCAGCTTTAAATCAAGTGCTTGAATTAACCCAACTTCGGGATAACAAAAATTTACGAGTATTGATTGATAGTGAGCCACAAAATTTTGTATAAAAATTTCCACAGGTGGAAAAGTTAAGAATTTGAAAACAAAAGAAAGTTGGTGTGGAAAATGCAGAAAATCGAACTTTTTCAACAAACAATTGACGCATGGCTGACCAAAGACGTCAAAAAGTTACTGACAGTTCTATCAGAAAATATTATTTATACTGAGTGTTACGGCGCTCAGTATCAAGGAAAAGCTGAAATTGAAAAATGGTTCTGTCAGTGGAATAATCCTGTGGAAAACAAAGTTAAGTCATGGACTGTGGATAAATATTATGTGGATAATGAAACTGGGTTTTTCACATGGACTTTCCACTATGTTTATAAAGGTAAAGAAAATATTTTTGACGGAATTTCTCTTGTTAAATTTTCTGGAAATAAAATTTGTGAAATTCAAGAATTTGAACAAAAACATGAAAAATTTCGGTCATTTTTGAAATGAAATGAGGTAAATATGTTTGAGAAATTCGATTTATTGAAGCATTTTGGAGTCTATGGTGTGGCAATTGATAATGATAAATTACTTGTCATTGAAAAAAATTCAGGTCCCTATCAAAATCGCTATGATTTACCTGGCGGTTCGCAAGAAGTTGGTGAATCAATGGTTGACACATTAGAACGAGAAGTTCTTGAAGAAACAGGCTTTACGGTTCTTGCAAGTACTAATAATCGCCTGTATTCGGCTTGGATTTATGAAAATGACCGTCGAGTTGTCAGTCATCACATTTTCAACCTTTTTGATGTAAAATTAAATAGTGTAGCCAAAAAATTACCACAATTTGTTGCTGACGGAAAAAATGATTCTGACAGAGCAGTCTGGAAGTCGATTAAAAACTTGTCAGTAGAAAATTCATCTCCACTTGTCCTAAAAGTAATTGCCGAAATCAATAATTATCCCCATGTGGATAAAGCTGAAATTTACAGAGATTGGAAGGTCAACTATGGAAGCAAAAATTATCCCAAGCCTTTGGTTTGATAACAATGCCAAAGAAGCAATGAACTATTATGTATCTGTATTTCCAAATTCAAAAATCAAAAACATCGAATATTATCCTGATGAAAAGCTAGATGAGCATTTCGTAGGAATGTCTGGAAAAGTATTAAATGGTGAATTTAGTCTGAATGGCCTTGACTTTATCTGCCTTGATGGCGGTCCAATTTTCAAATTTAATGAAGCAGTTAGTTTTACTGTAACTTGTAAAAATCAAGCCGAAATTGATGATTATTGGTCAAAACTTTCTCATGTTAAAGAAGCCGAACAATGCGGTTGGTGCAAAGATAAATTTGGTATTTCTTGGCAAATTATTCCAGAAAATCTTGGACAGTTAATGGCAAAAGGCGATAAGGCTGTTCAAGTATTAATGAAACAAAAGAAAATTATTATCGAGGAGTTTGAAAAATTATGACAAAAACAAAAATTATCTTTATGGGGACACCACAATTTGCTGCGACCGTTTTAAAAGGTTTGATTGATTCTAATCAATATGAAATTCTAGCAGTAGTGACTCAACCAGACCGTAAGGTTGGTCGGAAACAGGAATTAAGAATGACACCAGTTAAAGAACTTGCCTTAACGGTTAACTTGCCTGTTCTTCAACCAGAAAAACTTTCTGGCTCAGTAGAAATGACTCAAATCATGACGCTCCTTGAATCAGGAGAAGTTGGAATTGTGACTGCCGCCTTTGGACAATTTTTGCCAGGTAAATTATTAGATGTTGCTCAATTTGCAGTCAATACTCATGCTTCTTTACTACCAAAATATCGCGGTGGGGCACCTATTCATTATGCTATTATGAATGGCGAAAAAGAAGCTGGTGTAACCATCATGGAAATGATCCGTAAAATGGATGCCGGTGACATGATTGCTCAAGATTCTACTCCAATTCTTGAGGATGATAATGTTGGCACTATGTTTGAAAAGTTAGCCCTTGTTGGACGTGATTTGTTACTTGAAACATTGCCAAAATACCTGAGTGGCCAATTAAAAGCTCAAGCTCAAAACGAAGATGAAGTAACTTTTAGTCCTAATATTTCGCCAGAAGAAGAAAAAATCGACTGGAATAAATCTGCACGTGAAATTTTCAATAAAGTTCGTGGTATGAATCCATTCCCAGTTGCACATACCACATGGAATGGCGAGCGTTTCAAGATTTATGAAACAAAAGTTGTTGATGATTCTGTCGGTAACTTACAAGCTGGTGAAATTGTGGAAAAAACGAAGAAATCATTAAAAGTTGCCACAGGTGAGGGCTTCCTTGAACTTCTTTTCGTTCAACCAGCCGGTAAACCCAAGATGGATATCGTTAGCTTTCTTAATGGCCTAGGTCAAAAAATACAGGTTGGGGATAAGTTTGGCGACTAAATTTATCCACAATAATAAATTAAAAGTTCTATCATTTTTAATGATAGAACTTTTTTTACATCAAAATATGGTAAATAAGTTAGAGTGTAATAAAAAGAAAGCGAATTACTTTAAAAGTTGCTTGAAGTTTGATATATTAAAAATGTACAGGAACTGTACTAGAAAGAGGTATTTATGATTTGGTCATTAATTGTTGGAGCTATTATTGGTGTAATTGCAGGAGCAATTACAAATAAGGGTAAATCAATGGGATGGATTGCTAATATTTTAGCCGGTCTTGTTGGGTCTTTCGTCGGGCAAGCACTTTTAGGCTCTTGGGGTCCAAGTTTAGCTGGTATGGCACTTATCCCTTCTATTGTTGGTGCTGTCATCGTTGTTGCTGTCGTTTCATTCTTCTTAGGTAGAGCTAACAACTAGATAAAGCAGCAAAAGAGAGGAGGTATCGTGTCAAAAGGAAAAAAATTTATTTTTATTTTGGCTGATTTATTCTTTCTCACCATTCTTATCCCCATATTATGGGATTACTTTAATTATATGAATTTTCGTTGGGAGCTTATGCCCTCATCAGAAATTCCTTACATTGGGAATCATCTTTCCCAATATATATTTATCAGCTCTTCAATTTTAGGAGCATTATTGTTAATTTGTTTGCTGATTCTTATTTTTTATCCAAAAACTTATCAGGAAGTTCTACTAGATGATAAAACAGGAAATCTAACTTTAAAAGTTTCAGCAATCGAAGGATTGGTCAGAGAAATTGTTAGTAACAACGGTTATATCAGAAATCCAAAAATCAATGTGACTTTATATCAAGCCAAAATAAAAATTGATGTTAAAGGAGAAATTATTCCCAGAGTTGAGATTGTCGAAAAAACAAAAGAAATTGAGCAAGAAATTAAAGAAAGTATCCAAAATTTCTTTGGTATAAATTATGACTTAAAATTAAAAATAAAAGTTAGCTCACTTGCTGAAAATAAAAGTTCGACAAGTCGTCGTGTAGAATAAGGAGGTGGAAATGAATCTTTTAGAAAGATATCGCTATCCGATAATTGGAGGAATAGTAGGTTTAATTATAGCTATTTGTATCTTCACAATCGGATTTTGGAAAATGATTCTTCTCTTCTTACTTATTGGCTTAGGAATTTTCGTTGGCCTTTATCTTCAACGAACGGGAATCATTGAACAACTATTAAAGAAAAAATAAGAAAATACTAGGAGGAAATTATGGTACAAGAAAACACAAAAACAGAAGTAACTGAAGTTAAAGGTAGCTTGACTTACGAAGATAAAGTGATTCAAAAAATTGTTGGACTTGCCCTTGAATCTGTCAATGGACTATTGTCTGTCGATGGAGGATTTTTCTCAAATCTGACAGGAAAACTAGTAAATACAGATGATGTTACAGCAGGTGTCGGTGTAGAAGTTGGTAAAAAACAAGTTGCAGTGGACCTAAAAGTAGTCACAGAATACAAGAAGAACGTTCCTGATATCTACCAAAAAATTAAGGATGTCATTCGTAAAGAAGTTTCTGATATGACTGATTTAGAAGTTGTTGAAGTTAATGTTACAGTTGTTGATATTAAAACAAAAGAACAACAAAAAGATGATGAAAAAAGTTTACAAGATCGTGTGGTTGGCGCAGCTCAAACAACAGGGAAATTTACATCTGATCAAGTAGATAAAGTAAAAGAAAAAGTTGATGACATGGGCGATGATGCTCGTGTAAAATAAGAATCAATTTAACAAAAAAACTGACAAGATGTCAGTTTTTTTGTTACTTTCAAGAAAATTTTACTTTAAATAGAAAACGGTTAAGTATTATATATAGTACAAAAGAATCATGAAAAGAGAGTGTTTTAAAGAAATTTAAGGAAAATCATCTGACGAAAGTCATTGACAGTCATTGACTACTAAGGGTATAATAGCTCTATGACAAAAAATGCAAGACAAACCGCACTCGATGTATTGAATGACATTTTTGGCAATGATGCTTATGCCAATATTTCATTGGATCGAAATTTGCGAGATTCTGAACTATCCACAGTTGATAAAGCTTTTGTGACTGCCCTTGTATATGGAGTGGTTTCTAAAAAGGATTTATTAGAGTGGCATATTACTCCCTTCTTGAAAAAAGAACCAAAACCTTGGGCAAAAATGCTCCTATTGCTTACAGTTTATCAAATCTTATTTATGGATAAGGTCCCAACTTCGGCAGCAGTAGATGAAGCAGTCAAAATCGCTAAACGTCGTGATGGTCAAGCGACGGCTAACTTTATCAATGCTGTGTTACGTAATTTCATGCGTTCTGAACATCGAAATGAAGAACCAAAGGATTGGGAAACAAAATATTCAATGCCCAAACTTTTATTGGATAAAATGGTTCGTCAATTTGGTGGAAAAAGAACAGGAGAAATTTTAGAAAGTCTTGAAAAGCCAAGTCACGTTAGCTTACGAAAAATTGACCCAACCGTAGAAATTTCAGGAACTCGTGCTTCTCTACTGACAGAAAGTGCTCTAATTGCTGACAGTGGAAATTTTGCAATGACAGAAGAATTTCAATCTGGCAGAATTACGATTCAAGATGAAACAAGTCAATTAGTTGCCCCTCAACTTGATTTAGAAGGAACAGAAGAAGTTCTTGACGCTTGTGCAGCTCCTGGTGGTAAAAGTACTCATATGGCTCAATATTTAACAAGTGGCCATATCACAGCACTAGATTTATATGATCATAAACTTGATTTAATTAATCAAAATGCAGAGCGTCAACATGTTGCGGATAAAATTACTACTCAAAAAGCCGATGCGACAATGATTTTTGAAGAATTTGGTTCAGATAAATTTGACCGAATTCTTGTGGACGCTCCGTGTTCGGGTATTGGATTAATTCGACGCAAACCAGATATTCGCTATAGAAAAGAAAGTTCGGATTTTGTCGATTTACAAAAAATTCAGCTAGAAATTCTGAACAGCGCCTCGAAAAGCCTGAAAAAAAGTGGTATAATGGTATACAGTACTTGTACAATTTTTGATGAAGAGAACTTTGACGTTGTTCGTCAATTTCTAGAAAGTCATCCTAATTTTGAACAAGTTGAAATTTCTAGCGATAAGGCAGATATGATTAAAGAAGGATGTATTTTTATTACTCCAGAAATGTATCATACAGATGGCTTTTTCATCGCGAAATTTAAGAAAATAGGCGAATAACTGCTGACAAATATTTTTTTTAATTCTGTCAGTAATTTTTAGACCTAAAAATAAAACTTTATTCTTGTTAAGGAGAAAAAGTGGAATACAGTATTTTATCAGATATCGGTTCAAAACGTAGTACTAATCAAGACTATGCCGGTACTTATGTCAACCGTGCAGGTTATCAGCTCTTTTTATTAGCTGATGGCATGGGAGGACACAAAGCAGGTAATGTCGCAAGTAAACTTACCGTAGAAGATCTCGGCAAACTTTGGTCAGAGACATTTTTTGATGCGGGAACACCAGAAGCAACTCTTGAGATTTGGCTAAAAAATCAAGTTCGTAATGAAAATGAAAATATTGCCAGCCTTGGAAAACTTGATGAATACCAAGGAATGGGAACAACTCTTGAAGCCTTGGTTATTAAAGCAGGAATGCTCGTTTCTGCCCATGTAGGTGATAGCCGAACTTATTTAATGCGCGATGGTGAATTAAATAAAATAACCACAGACCATTCTTTAGTTCAAGAGCTTGTAGATGCAGGACAAATTACTGAAGAGGAAGCTGAAGTTCATCCGAATAAAAATATCATTACTCGTTCACTTGGGCAAACTAGTGAAGTTCAAGCAGATATTCAAGTTTTAGAACTTCAAGTTGGGGACATTATTTTGATGAACTCCGATGGGTTAACAAACATGGTTTCAACTACCGAAATTATGGAAGTTTTAGAGCGGGAAGATTTAACTTTAGATAATAAATCTGAAGCTTTAGTTCGTTTAGCCAATGAACATGGAGGTTTGGATAATATTACCGTCGTTTTGATTAAGTATGATGAAACGTCAGAAAGCGAAACACCAACGCAGGAGGTTAGTTGATGATTCAAATCGGTAAAATCTTTGCCGATCGTTATCGGATTATCAAAGAAATCGGACGTGGCGGAATGGCGAACGTTTATCAAGGTGAAGATACTTTTCTTGGTGACCGCTTAGTTGCAATAAAAGTGCTACGTTCAAATTTTGAAAACGATGATATCGCGATTGCTCGTTTTCAGCGAGAAGCATTCGCCATGGCAGAACTTTCACATCCAAATATCGTAGGTATTTCTGATGTTGGTGAATTTGAAAGTCAACAATACATTGTCATGGAATTTGTTGACGGCATGACACTTAAACAATACATCAATCAAAATGCACCTTTAGCCAATGATGAAGCTATTGAAATTATTACTGAAATTTTATCAGCAATGGACATGGCCCATTCACATGGTATTATTCACCGGGATTTAAAACCACAAAATGTTTTAGTTTCCAGTAGTGGAACTGTAAAAGTAACGGATTTTGGAATTGCGAAAGCACTCTCTGAAACTTCACTTACTCAAACAAATACAATGTTTGGTTCGGTTCATTATTTATCACCAGAGCAAGCGCGTGGTTCAAATGCAACTGTTCAATCAGATATTTATGCGATTGGAATTATTTTATTTGAACTTTTAACAGGTCAAATTCCATTTGATGGAGATTCTGCAGTTGCTATCGCTCTAAAACATTTCCAAGAGAGTATTCCAAGCATCATCAATCTCAATCCAGAAGTTCCGCAAGCTTTGGAAAATGTTGTCATTAAAGCTACAGCGAAAGATATTAAAAATCGCTATACTGATGTAGAAGAAATGATGACTGATGTGGCAACTTCAACGAGTCTTGACCGTCGTGGGGAAGAAAAATTAGTTTTCAATAAGGACCATGATGAAACAAAAATTATGCCTGCCAATCTAATTAATCCTTATGACACCAAGCCTCTGATTGATAAAAAAGAAGATAATGATTCACAAACAGATGAAAAAGCTGCAAGCTCAGAAGTAGTAAATAAAAACAAAAAATCTAAAAAAGGCTTGATTATTGGTCTTATTATCCTTCTTTTAGTTGTTGGCGGTGCTACTTTGGCTTGGGTTGTCTCAACACCAACTAATGTTAAGATACCTAATGTGACAAACTCGACGCTTGACCAAGCAAAAAGCAAAATTAAAGATGCAAAACTAAAAGTGGGAACAGTTCATAAACAACAAAGTTCAACGATTGCTGAAGGAAAAGTTATCAAGACTGATCCAACTAGTGGAACAACCGTGAGATCTAATAGCTCCGTTGATATTTATGTTTCTACGGGAAATGAAGATATCATCAAAATGAAGGACTTTGTCGGTGAAAAGATTGATGAGGCGATGGCAACATTACTTAAGGATTATGGTATTGATGAAAGCCAAGTCACTCAAACTTCCGTTCCTAGTGATTCTTACCCAGCAGGTACAATCATTAAACAAAGCCCTAAAAAAGGTTCTAGTTTTGATACCAAAGGGAGTGAAAAAATTACCTTTGAAGTTTCAAGTGGAAAACAAGTTGAAGTTCCGGATTATAAACCGAACGGTCAATATATGACTTATTCACAGTATCAAGCTGCCTTAAAAGCTGCAGGATTCACTAATATTACACTAGACCCTCAAGCAACAACGAATCAACAAGCTGATGGTTATGTTTACTCAGTGTATCCAAATGTAGGGACATCTGTTGATCCAACTCAAGAAATTGTAGTCACTTATAGCGTCTATACTGCTCCAAGTTCAAGTTCAACAACTTCTGAATCAACTACGACGTCTGAAACTTCATCAAGTACAACTTCAAGTACTTCAAGCTCTACAACAAGTCAGCCGTCAACAGATAACAACAATAGCAGCAAAGAATCTTCAACAACGTCATCAAGTAGTTGAGAAAAATAAACTAGGAATCTCGTGTTCCTAGTTTTTTGATAAACAAGTTAACTTGCAAGAGACTTGTAAAATTAGGCAAAAAAGTGTATCATGGTAGAGTAGTTTTTTACAACCCGTTCTTGGTTTCATGCTTGCCAAGCTGTCACTCGGACTGGGCAATACAAATAAAGGAGAAAAACTCATGGCAATTTCAAAAGAAAAAAAACAAGAAATCATCGCTCAATACGCTCGTAAAGAAGGCGATACTGGTTCACCTGAAGTACAAATCGCTGTATTGACTTGGGAAATTAACCACCTTAACGACCACATCAAATCTCATAAAAAAGACCACGCAACACAACGTGGTTTGATGAAAAAAATCGGTCACCGTCGTAACCTTCTTGGATACCTTCGTGAAAAAGACGTTCAACGTTACCGTGAGCTTATCGCTTCATTGGGACTTCGTCGTTAATAAAAAAATGCCATATGGCATTTTTTATTTTATAAAATAAAAACTAAAAGGAGCATTTTCCTTCTAGTTTTTTTATTTTTAAAGATTTTTTTCTTTTTCAATAGTAGCACTAATAGCATCAATAACTGTTCCGATAAAATGGTTTTGTTCTAAACTTACCACACCAGCGACAGTAGTTCCACCAGGACTTGAGACTTTATCGACTAATGACCAAGGATTTTCACCACTTTGGAGAATCATTTCAGCTGAAGCGCGAACCGTTTCGGCAACAATTGCTGTGGCTTGATCTTTAGGAATACCATGCAATACACCGGCACGTGCCATGGCATCAATGAACATATAAATAAAAGCAGGGCTTGAACCGGCAATTGCTGCAAATGTTGAAAAATCTTTTTCAGCAATTTCATGGACAGAACCAGTTGATTTAAAAATTTCTTGAACTGTAGCATAAGCAGAATCATCAACAAATTCATTTTTGACAATGGCTGATGTTGACTGACCGATTTGTGCATTGATATTTGGCATCACTCGGATGATCGGTTGATTTTCTGAATCAGCCAGATGTTTCAAGTCAGATAAAGTGAGCCCCGCTGCAATTGAAATTAATGTTTTGTCTTTAGTTAAATGATTGATTAATTTACTTAAAACAGAGGGAAGTACTTGAGGTTTAACTGATAGAATGATAAAATCAGATTCTTGAACGAGTTCTTCATGATTACTTGCAGCCGTAACATTAAGAGTTTCCGCTTGATTTTGAGTTTTTGTTAAATTGTGTCCGGAAATAATGATTTTGAATTTATTTTTGTCAAGTCCAGAAATAATAGCTGTTGCCATTTTTCCAACTCCAATAAAACCTATTGTTTTCATAAATAAAATCCCTTCTTTTCTTTTCGTCCATTTTATCATAAAAAGTAATAATAAATCACTTTAGTAGCATCGTAAAATAAATCAGATTTTTTCTAAGTCTGAGTACTAGCTCGCATATTTAGCGCATATTGAGAGGATTTGAATTAAAAAGATAACGAAAATGCCCCTTGATTATGGTATAATTAGGTAAACATTTTATTTTATTTGTAATAATAAAGGAGAAATCTATGAATAAATTCGCAATTGTCCTAGCGGCTGGTAAGGGAACTCGTATGAAATCAGCACTTCCGAAGGTCTTACATCAAGTGGCTGGAAAATCAATGCTTGCTCATGTTCTTACAAGTGTTTCTGAAGTAGAAATTGCTAAAAATGTGGTGATTGTTGGTCATGAAGCGGATCGTGTGATTGCAACTTTACCTAAAGGGACTCAATTTGTGAAACAAGTTGAGCAATTGGGAACGGGGCATGCCGTTCGGATTGCTGCGGATTTATTGGCAAATGAAGATGGAGCAACTCTTGTTATTGCTGGTGATACACCATTAATTACTGGACAAACGTTAGAAGCACTTTTTGACTATCACTTTGCACAAAATGCAACAGCAACTATCTTGACAGCAATTGCACCAAATCCAACTGGATATGGACGAATTATTCGTGATGAAAATGGCTCAGTAGAAAAGATTGTTGAGCAAAAAGATGCGAATGATTTTGAAAAATCAATTACCGAAATTAATACTGGGACTTACATTTTTGATAATAAGTCACTTTTCAAAGCCTTGAATGAAATCACAACTGATAATGCCCAAGGAGAGTATTATTTAACGGATGTCATTGAAATTTTCAAAAAAGCTGGTCAAACGGTAGCGGCTCATATTCTTGATGATTTTGACGAAAGTTTAGGAGTTAATGACCGTGTTGCCCTTTCACAAGCTGAGTTGACGATGCGCAAACGAATTAATCATCAACATATGGTGAATGGTGTAACTCTTATTGACCCTGCGACAACTTATATTGACAGTGAAGTAACGATTGGTGAAGAAACTGTGATTGAAGCAAATGTAACAATAAAAGGAAATACCTTTATTGGTAAAAATGTTTTGATTACAAATGGTAGCCGTATTGAAAATTCAGAAATTCATTCAAATTGTGAAGTTCGTAATTCAACGGTTGAAGAAAGCAGAATGAGTGTTGGAAGTAATGTAGGACCCTATGCTCATTTGCGCCCCGGAACTGTTTTGAGCGAAGAAGTTCATGTTGGAAACTTTGTCGAAATTAAAGGTTCAACGCTTGGTAAAGGTACAAAAGCTGGTCACTTAACTTATATTGGAAATGCAACGGTTGGTGAGAAAGTGAACTTTGGTGCTGGAACAATTACAGCAAACTTTGATGGTAAAAATAAATTCAATACTGAAATTGATGACTTTGCCTTTATTGGTTCGAATTCAACAATTATTGCTCCATTGCATATCGGTAAAAATGCCTTAACAGCAGCAGGATCTGTTGTAACAGAAGATGTACCAGATGAAGCAGTCGAAATTGGACGTGGAAAACAAGTGAATAAACTTGGACGTGCTAAAAAAATGCCACATTATCGTGGTCAATAATTAACAAATAAAAGAAAGAGTTTCTCCTGAAGCTCTTTCCTTCGATTTTGATGAGAAAACTATTCTTTAAATTATTTTAAAAAGTTTTCGGAAGAAAGGACACAATGTTAAATTTTGATGATAAAAAATTTGAAGAAAAAACTTTAGCTAGAGAAGAAATTTTTAGTGGGAAGATTTTTCATGTTGTAAAAGATGTAGTTTCTTTGTATGATGGACAAGAGAGTTTTAGAGAGCTTGTTTTTCATAATGGAGGAACAGCGATTGCACCTGTTCACAACAATAAGATGATTTTAGTTGGTCAATATCGTAAAGCATTGGAAAAATTTATTTTTGAAATTCCGGCAGGAAAACTTGAAAAAGGTGAAGAAAAAGATCCCAAAGCTGCGGCCTTAAGAGAGCTCGAAGAAGAGACTGGATATCTGGCGCAAGATTTGACAGAAATTACAGCTTTTTATGGGACACCCGGTTTTTCATCAGAGAAAACATATGTCTATTTCTCATCAAATTTAACAAAAGTGGAACATCCAAAACCCGCTGATGACGGTGAGTTTTTGGAACAAATTGAAGTCACTTTAAGCGAAGCAAAAAAAATGATTGAACTTGAACAAATTGCGGATGCAAAAACAATTATGGCTATTTGGTATTGGGAAATGCAATATTTGAAAAAGGAGCTTGAAAATAATGCCTAAACCTCTTTTAACAGACGAAGTAATTGAACAAGCAAAACAGGATAAGAAAAATCTTGAACGCAGATTGCAAAGAGAGCTTGAAGAAGATACTGAAATCGCTGAAAAATACGATAGTATTGAGAAAAATTTAAGCAAAAATGCTGTTTATAAAAGTCGAAGAATTGAAAATGCCAAGGCTCAAAAACGTGGGAAAGCAATTAATAAATGGCTTTTCATCGTTACATTAATTGTTGTTCTATTGGCAGTAGCTTTCTTTTTGTACTACTTTTAGAGAGTAAAAAGATTAGAAAAAAGGTAAAAAAATGAAAATAGGAATTATTTGTGCGATGGATGAAGAAATTCGCATACTTGTTGAAAACTTAGAAAATGCAGAAAAACATACTCGTCATGGTTTAGTTTTTCATACAGGTTCAATTGGCCGGCATGAAGTGGTCCTTGTCCAATCTGGAATTGGTAAAGTGATGTCTGCTTTGGCAGTTGGTTTTTTGGTTGACATTTTTGATGTCGACGCCATTATCAATACTGGATCAGCGGGAGCAGTTGCTCAAGGTTTAGCAATTGGTGATGTTGTAGTTGCTGATAAACTTGCTTATCATGATGTTGATGTTACTGCTTTTGGTTATGCTTATGGCCAAATGGCTCAACAACCTTTATATTTTGAATCAAGTAAATATTTTGTTTCTGAATTGAAAAAAGTTTTAGAAAATGTGCATGTTGGATTGATTACTAGTTCGGATAGTTTTATCAGTAGCTCTAGTAAAATTGCTGAGATTAAAGAGCATTTTCCGGATGTTTTAGCCGTTGAAATGGAAGGGGCTTCTATTGCTCAAGCTGCAACAGCACTTGGAAAACCATTTGTAATTATTCGTGCGATGTCTGATACTGCTGACCATGATGCTAATGTTAATTTTGATAAATTTATTATTGAAGCAGGAAAAAAATCAGCTGAGGGCTTGAGTCGTTTACTCGAAGAAATGGTATAAAATTGGAATCTATCTTTTGATAGATTTTTCTTTTTATGAGAACAAAGAGGAAGTGAAATGGGAGAAATCAAGGATAAAAGGTTAGAACTCCTAATTGAGGAAGTTAATTTTTTTTTGAATAATGACCAATTGTTTGAGCACTGTTTAGCAGTGGCAAGGACGGCTGAGGCACTGACAGAAGAATTAACTGAAGACGTTCGCAAGCTTTTATAGCAGGACTTTTACATGATATTGGTGGAATTTATCCAAATGATCAAAGAGTAGAAAAAGCAGAAATTTTTAATATCGAATTACTAACAGAAGAGCGTGAATTTCCATTAATTATTCATCAGAAACTTTCTAAGTATTTGGCGAGTCAACATTTTAAAATTACTGACGAACAAGTTCTGTCAGCAATTGAATGTCATACTACTCTAAGAAAAAATTTTACAGAATTGGACTTGATTGTTTTTCTTGCTGACAAAATTAGCTGGGATGGTGGAGATAATGCGCCATTTAGGCAGGGATTACTGACAGCTCTGTCAGTAAATTTGCAAAGTGCGGCACTTTATTATATTAATTTCATTATTGCTGATGGATTGAAAGTTGCACATCCATGGCTTTTAGAAGCAAAGAAAGATTTAGAAAATCAGCTTTCCTAGCTGATTTTTTTGATAATTTAGATTATAATAGAAGAATGTAAAAAATAATAGAATATCATTATTCAAAATTGATAATGATTATTTTTATCGAAACTTTTGTCAGAAGTTTCGATTTATTGGGAGGTATTATGACAGTAACATCAGATTTCACACAAAAACTCTACGAAAATTTTGCAGAAAATACAAAATTGCGTGCGGTGGAAAATGCCGTGACTAAAAATGGTTTGCTTTCATCACTCGAAGTCCGTGGTTCACATGCAGCAAATTTGCCTGAGTTTTCAATTGACTTGACAAAAGACCCTGTAACGAATCAAAAACAATCTGGTCGTTGCTGGATGTTTGCTGCTTTGAACACTTTCCGTCATAAATTTATCAATGAATTTAAAACAGAGGATTTTGAGTTTTCACAAGCTTACACTTTCTTCTGGGATAAATATGAAAAATCAAACTGGTTCATGGAACAAATTATTGGTGATATTGAAATGGACGATCGTCGTTTGAAATTCCTTTTACAAACACCACAACAAGATGGCGGCCAATGGGATATGATGGTTGCAATTTTTGAAAAATATGGAATTGTTCCCAAAGCTGTTTATCCTGAATCACAAGCTTCAAGTAGCTCACGTGAATTGAATCAATACTTGAATAAACTACTCCGTCAAGATGCTGAAATTTTGCGTTATACAATTGAGCAAGGTGGAGATGTTAAAGCAGTTAAAGAAGAACTTTTGCAAGAAGTCTTTAATTTCCTTGCGGTAACTTTAGGTTTGCCACCACAAAATTTTGAATTTGCTTTTCGTAATAAAGATAATGAATACAAAAAATTTGTTGGTAGTCCAAAAGAATTTTACAATGAATATGTTGGAATTGATTTGAATAATTATGTGTCAGTAATCAATGCTCCAACTGCTGACAAACCTTATAATAAGAGCTACACAGTTGAGTTTCTTGGAAATGTTGTCGGTGGTAAAGAAGTGAAACATTTGAATGTTGAAATGGACCGCTTTAAAAAATTGGCCATTGCCCAAATGCAAGCTGGTGAAACAGTTTGGTTTGGTTGTGACGTGGGTCAAGAATCAAATCGTTCAGCAGGACTTTTGACAATGGATTCTTATGATTTCAAATCTTCATTGGATATTGAATTTACTCAAAGCAAAGCAGGACGTCTTGACTATGGTGAGTCGTTGATGACGCATGCCATGGTTTTAGCGGGTGTTGATTTAGATGCTGACGGAAATTCAACTAAATGGAAAGTTGAAAATTCATGGGGTAAAGATGCGGGTCAAAAAGGATATTTTGTTGCCTCTGATGAATGGATGGATGAATATACTTATCAAATTGTTGTCCGTAAAGACCTTTTAACTGAAGAAGAATTGGCTGCTTACGAAGAGAAACCTCAAGTACTTCTACCATGGGACCCAATGGGTGCTTTAGCTTAATTTGCAAACAAAGAACATTTAACTTTAGGTTAAATGTTTTTTTATTGACTTAAAGTTCACTTCAAGTGTTAAAATAAAAGAATGAATATAAAAAAAGCTGCTGAATTATCAGGGATAAAAACAGATAATATAAGGTATTATGAAAGAATTGGGCTGATTCCTAAAATTACACGGACAGAATCTGGAATAAGAAATTTTACAGAAGCTAATATTAGAACTTTGAAATTTGTCAAACACATGCGAGATGCAGGTGTGCAAGTTGAACCTTTGACCCGTTATATGGCATTAGTGAATGAGGGAAATCCCGAAACGAAAGAAGAAAGAATTGAAATTTTGAAGAACCAGGTTGAACAATTGAGAGCAGAAATTATTGAAAAGCAATCTGCCTTGGATTATTTGACATTCAAAATTGAAAATTATGATGAAGTGATGTTGCCAAATGAAATTAATTTGAACCAAAGTTCAAAAGAAACAATCAAGATTTAAATAGGAAAAGAATAAATGGAACTTCGATTATTAAAATATTTTTGGACAGTTGCAACTGCTGGAACAGTATCCAAAGCTGCTGAACAGTTATATATTACGCAGCCAACATTATCTAGACAAATTAAAGAACTTGAACGCGAACTAGATACACAACTTTTTATGCGTGATGGGAAAAAACTGATCTTAACTGAAGATGGACAATTTCTTAAAATTAAGGCTGAGGAAATTTTACAGCTGACCAGTAAAACAGTACAAGTTTTTGAAGACCGAAAAAATGCAGAATTATCTGGCCATCTGACGATTGGTGCTTTAGAAGGCTGGACAACTTCCAGTATCGCTAAAACGCTCCAAAGACTGACAAATAAATATCCGTCAATTACATTTACAATTTTGTCAGGAAATGCTGATGATATCAAATGGAAGATTGACAACGGACTAGTTGATGTTGGTTTTTTGTTAGAGCCAACATCAACTGAAAAATATAATGTTGAAAAAATTGGCTTTCCTGAACGTTGGATGATGCTCACTCAATCCGATTCAGAACTTGCAGAATTAGATGAAGTAAGTCCAGAAATATTTAAAAAGCAAAGAATATTAATTTCAGAACGACCAGAAGTTCGTCAATTTATAGCCGATTGGGCAGGCTGCCAAGTGAGTGATTTAGAAATTATTGGCGGCTTTAATCTCGGTTTTCATCTTTTTGAAATTGCTCATGCAGGAATTGGCGAAGCAGTTGTTACAGAAGGGGCGCTTATTCGAGATTACCCTGATTTAAAAGCTATTCCATTGAGTCCGGAAGTGAAAACTTTAAGTGTGCTTGCTTGGAAAAAAAATATTCCACTGACTCCTCTTACAAGAGCATTTATTAAGCAATATCTTCAAGATAATGAATAAAAAGTTACTGACAGAAATTAGAGCATATTTGTAAAGACTAAAGTGTCAACAGCTATTCTCAGACAGCTCTGTCAGTAACTTTTTTGTCAGTATTATGCTCGCAAAGCATAATACTAACTAAAATAAGCATTTCTAATCAGTGAATTTTTATTTTAAAATAAATCTATGAAAAATAAAAAAACATTTGGTCTTATCCTTTTTATTATTTTGTTTTCCTATTTCCTTATTTTAATGGATAACTCAATAATATTTACAAGTAGCTTAAAAATTTCTCAAGATTTAAAAATGAATGAATCAACTTTATCTTGGGTTTCTAATGCTTATACGATTACGTTTGGTGGTTTTCTTTTATTAGCAGGACGCCTGGGTGATTTATTAGGGCGAAAAATAATTTTCCTTCTTGGACTTTTCATTTTTGGATTTTCTAGTTTAGTTGTCGGTTTGTCAACTTCTTCAGAAATGATGATTATTGCCAGAGCAGTTCAAGGGATTGGTTCGGCTATTCTTGCTCCAACAAGTTTAGCTTTATTAATGGATACATATAAAGGGGATTTAAGAGTTAGAGCTATCTCATATTATGGAGCAACTGCGGGAATTGGCTCAAGTTTTGGACTTATTCTAGGTGGCTGGCTCACTTCGGCTCTTTCATGGCGTGTTGGCTTTTTATTAAATGTTCCTTTTAGTTTATTATTAATTATTCTAACTCTTGTTAATGTTCATCAAAGCGATATCAAAGCTAGCAAAATTGACTTTTTGGGAAGTTTTCTGTCAGTCCTTATCTCAGTCCTATTTGTTTTCGGAATTACGGTAAGTAATTTGTTCATCATTATCCTCTCATTCATTTTAATTATCTTATTTATACTTTGGGAAAAAAAGTTAACTTATGCATTAATTCCTTTAGAATTATTTAAAAATAAAGTACGGTCGGGTTCGTATGTTGCACGCTTTGCCTTTATGATGGCAATGTTGACTTACTGGTTTATTCTGCCACAGATTATGCAAAAAATGTATCATTTTTCACCATTGCAATCCGGACTTGCTTTTCTTCCTTTAACAATCGTAAATTTTATTGCGGCTCTTTTTCTTCCTAGATTAACTAGAGCATTAGGAAATAGTAAAGTAATGATCTTAGGACAAGTGATTTTACTGACTGGAATGATTTTGTCATTAGTTTCGCAACCAGAATGGGGATATTTCTATGCGATGATTTTTCAAATGATGATTATTGGATTAGGGCAAGGTTGGCTTCTTGCTCCGCTGACGGCAGCGGGAGTAGAAGAGGTCAGTCCAGAATTATCAGGAGCTGCATCAGGTTTGACAAATATGATGCATCAACTTGGAGGACCTGTTGGTTTATCTATTGTTGTGTTATTTAGCTCAAATATTGTTGACTTAAGTGCTTATTATCATTTGGTCATGGGATTCATCACCGCTTTTCTGTCAGTAGGCCTTCTTGTCTTAATTTTTACTAGACCAGACAATAATAAAAAATAAAAGGAGAAAAAATGCAAACAAAATTAACATTAAATGATGGCAATGTCATTCCCCAATTCGGTTTGGGACTTTATCAGCTTCCAGAAGGAACAGAAACGCAAAATATTGTAAAAACTGCCTTGGAATTAGGTTATCGTCATCTGGATACGGCACACGCTTATCAAAATGAAGCTTCTGTCGGTCAAGCAATTCAAGACTCAGAAATTTCAAATTCTGAAATCTGGATTACAAGCAAGCTTTGGCCTTCTGATTATGAGCAAGCGCCAGAAGCAATTGAGCGAATGCTAAAACGCCTAAAAGTTGAACAAATTGATTTACTCTTATTGCATCAACAGGTTGGAAATTATCGAAAAGCATGGATTGCTTTAGAAAATGCTGTAAAAGAGGGACAGGTGAAATCAATTGGAATTTCAAATTTTGATGGAGAAAGATTAGTTGATTTATTTAATTTTGCTGATATCAAACCGAGTGTCATTCAAGTAGAAACTCATCCTTATCATCAACAAGTAGAATTACAGGAATTTTTGAAACCTTATGGTACAAAAATTGAAAGTTGGTATCCTCTGGGACATGGCGATAAAAACTTACTTGAAGAAAAAATATTTAAAAAAATGGCTAAAAAATATAATAAAACAGTCGCACAAATCATTTTGCGTTGGCATATTCAAGAGGGAATTATTGTTTTTCCACGCTCAACGCAAAAAGAACATTTAGCAGAAAATATAAATATTTTTGATTTTGAATTATCCTGCTCCGAAATAAAAGAAATTCGTAAATTAAATAAAAAACAACCTTATTTTACGATGACCTATGAGGAGCAAGAAAAAAACTTTTTGTCATGGAAACTAGAAGACTAAAGCACAGATTCTCATGCTTTTATGCAAAAGTGATATACTTTAGAGAGATAGAACTTTTAAAACAAAAAATAAAATCAAGCCTAGATAGTCTTGATTTTTTCTATATTTCATTGAAAAAAGGAGAATGTGATGAAAAAAATTGCAATTATTGGTGGCGGAATAATCGGTATGACCTTAGCCAATTATTTAGATACTGATAAATTTGATATTAGTCTTTTTGATGATGAAAAAAATCAGGCAACTAAAGCAAGTGCTGGGATTATTTCTCCTTGGCTTTCTAAAAGAAGAAATAAAAAATGGTATCAATTGGCAAAAGATGGTGCAGCTTTTTTTGAAAAAATGAAAAATGATTTTGAGTTAACTGAAGATGTTTATGAAAAATGTGGCACTCTTTTTTTGCGACAAAAATTAGACTTAATTGAGTTAGAGAAGTTGGCAATTGAAAGAAAAAAAGAAGCTCCCGAGATGGGTGAGATTAAGAGACTTTCGGAGGAAGAAACTGTTGCTTTATTTCCATTATTAAAACCAAGAGAAAGTTTGTATCTTTCAGGAGGTGCAAGATTAGATGGAAAAGCTTACTTATCGTCATTAAAAAAGCGAGCTCAAAAAAGAGGGGTCAAATTTTATTCAGAGCGGGCAACAATTGCTCGAGCGTTAGATAAATGGCAAGTCATTCATGAAGGTGTGACGGAAGTGGTAGATGATTTAGTTTTATGCCCGGGGCCAGCTTTAAAAGAACTTTTGGAATCAATTGGCACACAAGTGGATGTCAAACCACAAAAAGGACAATTAATTTCATTTCAAACGGATTTTGAAACAAAAAATTGGCCAGTTTTATTTTTAGAAGGGGCTGCAGATATCATTCCTTTTCAAAATGGTCAAGTTCTTTTGGGAGCAACCCATGAAAATGAAGAGGGTTGGGATTTGTCAGAGAGTCAGGAAGCTTTTGAAAGCTTGACAGAGGGGGTCAAATCTTACTTATCGGATACAAAACTAATTGACTTTCCATATCAATATCGTGTGGGAACACGTGCTTATTCTTCAGATTTTTCGCCTTTTTTTGGTCCGCACCCTGACTTTTCTTCATTAGCTTTTGCCAGCGCTTTGGGGTCATCTGGATTAACTACTGGTCCTTATGTCGCCTATTTACTTGCCCAATATTTTAATCATCCAGAAATTTCTTGGGATAGTTCAAATTATCAAAAAGACATAAAAAATTATATTAATATAGAAAAAACGAGCAATTAAAAGGCTTATTATCACACAAAAAAATTATGTAAATCATTAGAAGAGGAACTTTTGGTGTTTTACATAATTTTTTTGTCAGATACATAATGAGCTAAAGTAACGAATTGAGTCAGGTTTTTTTGTCTAAAAATGATATAATGATTTCATGGAAAATACAGATTTGATTTACGGACTACATGCGGTCACGGAAGCTTTAAATGGAGACCTTGTCAACAAACTTTACGTTCAAGAAGATTTACGTGGTAAAAATGTTGAAAAAATAAAAGAATTAGCACGACTTAAAAAAGTTAATATTTCATGGACACCCAAAACAGAATTAAATAAATTAACAGAAAACGGTGTTCACCAAGGCTTTATGGCAAGAGTGTCCGAATTTGCTTATGCAGATTTAGAAAAGATTCTCCCAGCATTAGCCGAGAAATCTGATGCCACAATTTTAATTTTAGATGAGTTAACAGATCCTCATAATTTAGGGTCAATTGCTCGGACAGCTGATGCTACAGGAGTCGATGCAATTATTATTCCTAAACACCGAGCCGTTGGAATTACTCCAACGGCTGTCAAAGCTTCAACGGGTGCTTTACAACATGTCCCTATTGTCCGTGTTACTAATCTTTCTCAGACCTTGGATAAACTTAAAGCTGCTAATTTCTGGGTTTTTGGAACGGACATGGACGGCACAGTTTACAGTAAGTGGAATACCAAAGGTAAAGTTGCCTTGATTATCGGAAACGAAGGGCATGGAATTGGCCAAAATCTCAAAAAACAAGTTGATGAAATGATTACAATTCCAATGACAGGACACGTTCAAAGTTTAAATGCATCAGTAGCAGCAAGTATTTTGATGTACGAAATTTTTAGAAATCGACTATAAAAATTACTGATGAAAGCTTTAGCGCTTGGAATCATTAAAGCCCAAACTTATGATTAATCTGTCAGTAAATTCAAGAAATTATCAGCAAGTTGAAACAGCAGAAAGGATTATTATGACTTTTCAAATCATGACAGACTCAACAGCAGACCTGAGTCCGTATTATATTAAAAAACATCATCTTACAGTTTTGGGAATGACTGTAACTGTTGGAGAAGAAACTTATGAAACAATAGGTGAAGCCGCATTAGATAATTCCACGCTTCTTGCAGCAATAAAAAAAGGAGCTACTGTCCACACGTCCCAAATTAATTCTGGACAATTTTTAGAAGTTTTTAAAAAATTTGCATCTGCAGATGAAGAACTCCTTTACCTTGCTTTTTCGTCAGGACTTTCTGGGACTTATCAATCAGCTCTGATTGCTCAAGATATGGTTTTAGAAGAATTCCCTTCTGCAAAAATCACTGTTGTTGATACACTGGCAGCAGCTTCTGGAGAAGGTTTCCTTGTTGAAGAAACTGTAAAGTTGCGTGACTCTGGAAAAACACTGACAGAAACGCTTGAAGTTTTGTCAGATATTATTCCACGTTTACAAAGTCGCTTCATGGTTGACGACTTAAACCATTTGGCAAGAGGTGGAAGAATTCCTAAAGCTGTTGCTCTCGTTGGAACAATGGCAAATATCAAACCTCTTCTTGATGTTGACCCTGAGGGAAGACTTCGGCAAGTGACCAAAGTTCGAGGAAAGAAAAAAGCAATTAATCAACTCCTTGAAAAGAGTCTTGAAGAGATGGATACAGCCTATCCCCGCCTACTTATCTCTTATTCTGGAACAGATGAAATAGCACAAGAAATTAAAAAACAAGCTATGCAAAAAAAAGGGATTAGTGATGTCGATGTTCGTCCACTTAGTCCAACAATTGTAACTCATACAGGTGACGGGACAATCGCAATTTTTTCAATAAGTAGAAAAAGTAGAGAATAATTCAATAAAAAACGAAAAAAATCACAGCTAAACTCTTGTTTTACTGTGATTTTATGTTAAAATAATTAATGAGTGTAATTGTATACAAAATTATCTTTACACTTACCTAATTTATTAAAAAAATATGAATCGTGATGTGTGAGGGAAAGGAGTCGCTTTTATGGCCAAAAGTGGACTTTATACAGGCGTAGATATCGGGACAAACACAATAAAGGTGCTTGTTGCTGAATACGTCTCAGGTGAAATGAACATAATCGGTGTCGGAAATGCAAAATCCGATGGCCTTAAAAATGGAATTATTGTAGATATTGAGAAGGTGGCACAAGCATTGCGTAAAGCTGTAAATGCTGCCGAAGAACGCGCAGGAATCACGATTGATAGAATTAACGTGAGCATCCCAGCGAATTCCCTCGAAATGGAACCTTGCCAAGGAATGGTTCCTATTGTCAGTGATACTAAAGAAATCACGGATAACGATGTTATTCAAGTTGTTCAAAATGCTTTGATGCGTGGGATTGTTCCTGAAAGAGAAATTATTGCTGTTGAAACGAAAGAGTTTACAGTTGATGGATTTACAGGTATTTCAGACCCTCGTGGAATGTTTGGTGTACGTCTTGAGATTCGTGGGGTTGTTTACACTGGACCTAAAACTCTTGTTCATAATGTTCGCAAAGTTGTTGAACGCGCAGGATTGCTCGTTGACAATATTGTAATTGCTCCTTTGGCAATGGCACAATACGTGCTTACAGAAGGTGAACGTGAGTTTGGAACAATCATGGTTGATTTGGGTGCTGGACAAACAACAGTTAGCATAGTTAAAGAACAATCATTAAGATTTACACATACTAGCCCCGAAGGTGGCGATTATGTAACTAAAGATATTTCAACAGTTCTTAACACTTCTGTTTCTGCAGCGGAAGATTTGAAAGTCAACTATGGTGAAGCAAGTACAGAACGTGCTAGCCAAGATGAGTACTTCCTTGTTGATGTTGTAGGTAAAGAAGAACCAGAACAAATTACAGAATATTATCTTTCACAAATTATTGAAGCACGTATGACTCAAGTTTTTAATCGTGTACGTCAAGATTTGGAACACGGACATACTTCAGAAACTCCTGGAGGTTTGATTTTGGTCGGTGGAACAGCTGCAATGCCTGGTGTTGTTGATTTAGCAACAAAAATCTTAGGAATAAATGCTCGTCTTTTTGTTCCAGGTGAAATGGGATTACGTAATCCAGCATTTGCTCAAGTGATTAGTGTTGTTAATTACATTGGAAATCGTAGTGATATTGATATTTTAGTATCTCAAGCATTTTCTGGTGATTATGCTTATACGACGACAGAAGAAACTTATGTTGCTCCTGTTCCAACAATTACACCACAAGCAACAACAGTTGCTGACGTAGAAAATGATTTCTACGTTGAACCTCAGGCACGTCCAGTAGTAGCTCAAAAAGCTTCTGAGCCTGAAGAAGAAAAAGAAGGTCTCGTTGACCGTGCCAAAAATTTCTTTGGCAATCTCTTTGATTAATCTGAAAGTAAAAAACGGAGAAATAAAAACATGGAATTTTCATTTGATACAGACTTAACTTCTGGTGCTGTAATTAAAGTTATCGGTGTTGGTGGCGGTGGTGGTAATGCCATCAACCGTATGATTGAAGAAGGTGTTTCTGGCGTTGAATTTATCGCTGCAAATACTGATGTACAAGCATTGCGTAGCTCAAAAGCAGATACAGTTATTCAACTTGGGCCAAAATTGACTCGCGGTTTGGGTGCTGGTGCGCAACCTGAAGTTGGTAAACGCGCAGCTGAAGAATCAGCTGAAACAGTATCACAAGCCCTTGAAGGCTCAGATATGATTTTCATCACTGCTGGTATGGGTGGTGGAACTGGTACAGGTGCTGCACCAGTTATCGCACAAATTGCTAAAGAGCTTGGCGCTTTGACTGTGGGTGTTGTTACTCGTCCATTTGGTTTTGAAGGATCAAAACGTTCATACTTTGCAACTGAAGGAATTGAAGCTCTTCGTGCAAATGTTGATACACTTCTCATTATTTCAAACAATAACTTGCTTGAAATTGTTGATAAGAAAACTCCTTTAACTGAAGCTTTGCGTGAAGCTGATAATGTTTTACGTCAAGGTGTTCAAGGGGTAACTGACTTGATTACTAACCCAGGAATGATTAACCTTGACTTTGCCGATGTTAAAACAGTAATGGAAAACAAAGGTGATGCCCTTATGGGTATCGGTGTTGCGACTGGTGAAGAACGCGTTATTGAAGCAACTCGTAAAGCAATTTACTCACCACTTCTTGAGACTACAATCGAAGGCGCAGAAAATGTTCTTTTGAATGTTACTGGTGGTATGGATATGAGTTTGATTGAAGCACAAGATGCTTCAGAAATTGTTATCCAAGCAGCTGGTAATGATGTTAATATTATGTTGGGTACAGCAATTGACCCTAACCTTAAAGACGAAATCCGTGTAACAGTTGTTGCAACTGGTGTTGCTAAGGAAGATGCTGACGAAGCTTTGGGTTTGCAACCTGAACCACGTCGTCAACCTAACTTGACTCACAATTCTAATATGCAACATGCTCAAACAAGCCGTCCAATGCAAAGTCAACAACAAACGCAAGCGGCTCCGCAAGGGCAAAATCAATCTTCTGCATTTGGAGATTGGGATATTCGTCGTGAAACTTCAACACGTCAAAACGTAAGTAACACACGTGATACTTCTTCAGTAACAAGTTTCGGCGGAGTTCCAACAACAGATGAAGACCTTGACACACCACCATTCTTCCGTAAAAACTAACCAATGACGATTAAAGAGAATGTTAAAAGAATACTGAGTAATGTAGATGCGGCAAAGGCTGCGTCTTCTTATTCTAATCAGTCAGTTTCAGTCGTCGCTGTGACCAAATCTGTTGATGCTAATCTTGCACGTGAAGTTTTTGAAAATGGAGTTTCACATTTAGCGGAAAATCGAACAGAACTTTTTTTGGAAAAATACGAAGCTCTTAAGG
This sequence comes from Lactococcus sp. S64, assembly GCF_016516525.1. Lineage (NCBI taxonomy): Bacteria > Bacillati > Bacillota > Bacilli > Lactobacillales > Streptococcaceae > Lactococcus > Lactococcus sp. S64. The sequence goes on from NZ_JACVUQ010000006.1 coordinate 31,376, forward strand.
ATTTAGAAATTACTTGGCATTTGATTGGTAATTTACAAAGACGTAAGGTTAAACAAGTTATTAATTATGTTGATTATTTCCACGCTTTAGATTCTCTGAAATTAGCTCAGGAAATAAATAAACGTGCTGAACACACCATTAAATGTTTTATTGAACTTAACATTTCTGGCGAGGAAAGTAAACATGGATTTTCTGTCAATGAACTTATGGAAATATTACCTGAGTTTTCTGAATTGGAAAATATTGAGATTGTTGGTTTGATGACAATGGCTCCGTTTGATGCGACTGAAAGTGAATGTAATGACATTTTTGGACGAATGAAAAAATTACAAGTTGAAATATCCGAAATGAATCTTTCCAGAATTCCTTGTACTGAATTAAGTATGGGAATGAGCAGAGATTATGAGATTGCCATTAAAAATGGTGCAACTTTTGTTCGAATCGGTACAGAATTTTTTAAAAATCTATAAGTCTTAAGATTAACGTAAACAACGGAGGAAAATATGGCATTTAAAGATTGGATGAATAATCTACGTGATTATTTTGTAGAGGATGATGAAGAGTTCAATGAACCTGCACGTCCTGTGCAAGAATCTAGGCCAACGGTGGCATCTACGCCAAAACCAAAGGTTGAGGAACGCAAAGCACAGCCGGAATATCAGACTCGTCGTCCTGCACAATCAACTTCAAAAGCACAAACACAAACAGCAGCGCCAAAACGCGCTGGTTCAACATTCACAAAACCTATGCCTGAAAAAATCGTACAACAACAAACCGTTTCACAATCTCAATCAGTGGCTGCAACGGTTTCAACTATTGCAATTAAAGAACCACGTGCCTATGCAGACATCATGGAATCAGCACGCATCGTGAAAAACGGTGAATGTGTCCTTGTCAATTTTAAATTTATGGGTGACGCCCAAGCGCGTCGTTCAATTGACTTCATGACTGGGGTGGTCTTTACTCTTGATGGTGATATTCAAAATGTTGGTGGTCAAATTTTCTTGATGACTCCAGCAAATATCACAGTCGATGCAGCGAAAGAAATGTCTATCTTAGCTGGTCAAAATTTTGAAAGTTACGATATTTACTAATGCTTATTACACTTACAATAATAAATTGGCTTTTACGCTTACTTGATGTTTATTCAATTATTCTAGTTATTTACGCCTTAATGAGTTGGATACCAACTCTTTATGGAACTTGGTTTGGACGTATAATTGTTAAAGTTTCTCGTCCCTACTTAAGTTTATTTGAAAATTTACCTCTACAATTTTGGGGATTAGATTTTTCAATCGTTATTGCTTTTATTGTTTTGAAATTTATTCAAAGATTTATTGTTATTGTATTTAACGGAGTATTCTATTGATTACTGAAAATATCTATCAACACTTTCAAGAAAAGGAACGGCATTTTATTGATCGTTGTTTAGAATGGATAAATCGAGTAGAAGAATCTTATTCGGTGATAAGTACATTTTTTCTTAATCCCCGAGAAGTGGATATTTTAAAAACGCTGGCAAATAAGAGAAATGTTCAGATTTTTTCTAGTGAGGAACTAGCAAGAACGGAGTTAGTCAAAATAATTTTGGCGCCAGATTTTTATGTTCTTGACAGAGAAGACTTTGATATTTCTTTGCTTGAAATTAATTATGCTTCAAAATTTGTAGAACTTTCACATGCCCAAGTCCTTGGAACTTTTTTGGGACAGGCTGGTGTTAAACGGCAAGAATTGGGTGATATTATTGTTAGTGACAATAAAATTCAAGTTTTTGTCAGTAAACATCTTGTTGAGAGTTTTAAAGCAATAGAAAAAATTGGGCGAGCAGCAGTCAAAATTCAAGAAATTTCTTTGGGAAGCTTAGTTGAAGAAACAGATAAAGCTGTCAGAGAAGTTGTTCTTGTGGATAACTTAAGAGTTGATAAAATGATTGCAGTCGCTTTCAAAATTTCTCGCAATATTGCTACAAATATGTTAGAATCAAAGAAGGTTAAGGTTAATTACCTAGAAATTGATAAAAAAGATTTCTCTGTTGGTCTTGATGATTTGATTAGCGTTCGAGGTTTTGGGCGTATCAAAATATTAAGGATTTTAGATTTTACTAAAAAAGGAAAACAGAGAGTTGAAATAGAACTTATAAGAAATCGAAAAAAATAGATTCTAAGATGAAAATCAGATTTATAAGATTTTCTAAGGATAAAGAGGAGTGATTGATGACATTAAATAGTTTAGATGTTCAAAACAAAACTTTTAATCCACAATTTCGCGGCTTCAGTAAACATGAAGTTGATGAATTTTTGGATATCGTTGTTCGAGATTATGATGAATTCGCTCAAACAATCAAAGATCAAGAACGTGAATTAAAGGCATTACGCGAACGCGTGAAATATTTTGATGACATGAAAGATTCACTGAACAAGTCAATTGTTGTTGCTCAAGATGCTGCTGATAATCTTCGTGAACAAGCCAAAAGTGAAGCTGATACGCTTAGAATTAATTCTGAAAAAGAATCTGCTGATATTATTGCAAATGCAGGACAAAAGAGTTCTTTAATTATTGAAGCGGCTAAAAAAGAAGCTGGATTTATTTTGAATGCTGCTTCTGATGATGCGCGTAAATTAGTACGTGATACTGATGATTTGAAACGTAAAATGCGTCTCTATCACCAACGAATGACTTCAATTATTGAAAATCAACTTGCGTCTATTCAATCGGATGACTGGGCTGAAATCTTTAGACCTACTCAAGATTATGCAATCAATCCTGAAGAAAAATTGCAATCAATCATTGAAGAACATTTGGAAAATGCTGAATCTACTTTGGCAAAAACCCAAGCAATTAAACCTTTAACAGATGAAGATATTGCACAAGCAAATGAAACATCTGATGAAACAGAAACAGAAACAGAAACAGAAACAATTGTTTCAGAGGAAATTGTTGTTGAAACCGAAGTACCTGACGAAGTAAAAGAAGAAGTAGAAATTACTGACGAAGCTAATACTACTAATGATTCTAACGAAGAATCAGAAGTTGAAGCTCCAAAAGCAGATGATTCAGAAATTTTCCCAGAATTAGATTCAAAAGCACCAGCTGAAACAGCTGAGGTTGTTGAAAAAGATAATCAAGAAACAATTGATTTAAGCGAATTAAAAAATTAAAAATCAGACCAAGATAAGAAAAAATATAATTCAAGCAAGCGAGTGACGATGGAAGACTCGTATTCCCTATTTTTCTTATTATCAGCTGATTGGACTTCTAAAGTTACTGACAGAATTTATTTTCTCAAAGAATCTTTAGAAAAATCTTGGACTGAACTAAAAGTAAGTTCAAGCGTCTTGCACGTTACGCAAAAGAGTTTCTGTCAGTAAATTTAACTGACAGAAAAAATGAAGGTGGTACCACGGTTTTTCGTCCTTTGCGAAAAATCGTTTTTTTTTATTCAATAAAAACAAAATCGAAAGAAAGAAGAAAATATGAAAATCAAAGATACTTTGAATTTGGGGAAAACAGCTTTCCCAATGCGTGCAGGCTTGCCAAATAAAGAACCAAACTGGCAAAAAGACTGGGCAGATGCGACACTTTATGAGAAACGTCAAGAATTAAATGAAGGAAAACCCTCATTTATGCTTCATGATGGGCCTCCTTATGCGAACGGAAATATTCACCTCGGACACTCTTTGAACAAAATTTCAAAAGATATTATTGTTCGTTATAAATCAATGGCAGGATTTCGTGCTCCTTATGTTCCAGGTTGGGATACTCATGGTTTGCCAATTGAGCAACAACTTGCTAAAGCAGGCATGAAGCGTAAAGAAATGGATTTGCTTGATTATCTTGAGGAATGTCGTAAATACGCGATGAAACAAGTAGATATGCAACGTTCAGATTTCAAATCCCTTGGTGTTCTTGCTGATTGGGACCGTCCATATTTGACACTATTGCCTGAATATGAGGCAGCTCAAATTCGCGTTTTTGGTAAAATGGCTGAAAAAGGATATATCTATAAAGGACAAAAACCAATTTATTGGTCACCTTCATCAGAAAGTTCACTGGCTGAAGCTGAAATCGAATATCAAGATGTTCGTTCAGCATCAATTTTTGTGGCATTTAAAGCTAAAGATACTAAAGGTAAATTACCAGAAGATGTAGAATTTGTAATCTGGACAACAACACCATGGACAATTCCATCAAATTTGGGAATCTTTGCTCATCCTGACTATGATTATTCAGTTGTAGCAGTTAATGGTCGTAAATTTGTGATTGCCTCAGAAATGCTTGAAGCTGTTGCTGAAAAATTAGAATGGGAAAATCCAGAAGTCCTTCAAACGATTAAAGGTTCTGAATTAGAATATATGGTTGCAAAACATCCATTCTATGACCGTGAAACTTTAATCATGAATGCAGATTATGTTACTCTTGATTCTGGGACTGGCCTTGTCCACGTTGCCCCAGGACATGGTGAAGATGACTACTTTGCAAGTCGTAAGTATAAATTGCCTGTTCTTTCACCAATTGATAACCGTGGTTATTATACTGATGAAGCTCCTGGACTTGAAGGACTTTTCTACGATGAAGGAAATAAAGTTGTCAGTAAATGGCTAGAAGAAAAAGATGCTTTATTGAAACTCGAATTCTTCACTCACTCATATCCACATGACTGGCGTACTAAAAAACCAGTAATTTTCCGTGCAACACCACAATGGTTTGCTTCAATCGATGACTTCCGTCAAAATATTTTAGATGAAGTTGAAAGAGTAGATTGGGTAATTCCATGGGGTAAAACTCGTTTATTCAATATGGTTCGTGACCGTGGCGATTGGGTCATCTCACGTCAACGTGCTTGGGGAGTTCCATTACCAATTTTCTATGGTGAAAATGGAGAACCAATTATCACACCAGAAACAACTGAACATGTAGCCAAACTTTTTGCTGAATTTGGTTCAAAAGTTTGGTTTGAACGTGAAGCAAAAGACCTTTTACCAGAAGGATTCACTCATCCAGCTTCACCAAATGGTGAATTTACAAAAGAAAAAGATATCATGGACGTTTGGTTTGACTCAGGTTCTTCTTGGAATGGTGTCCTTAACGAACGTGACTACCTTAGCTTCCCTGCAGACCTTTATCTTGAAGGTTCAGACCAATACCGTGGTTGGTTTAATTCATCAATTACAACCTCAGTTGCGGTAAATGGCGTTGCACCATATAAAGCAGTTCTTTCACAAGGATTTGTTTTAGACGGTAAAGGACGTAAGATGTCTAAATCAATTGGAAATACAATCGTGCCAAAAGATGTCACTAAGAAATTTGGTGCTGACATTCTCCGTCTTTGGGTGGCATCAATTGATACTGAATCAGATGTTCGTGTGTCAATGGATATTCTCAGTCAAGTTTCTGAAGTTTACCGTAAAATCCGGAATACATTGCGTTTCTTAATCGCTAATACATCTGATTTTAATCCAAAAGAAGATGCAATTGATTTTGCAGAACTTCGTCCAGTAGACAAATATATGCTTGTGAAATTTAATGAACTTGTAAAACAAATTCGTACAGCTTATGATAACTATAGCTTTATGACTGTTTACAAATCAATCATTAATTTCATCACAAATGATTTGTCATCTTTCTATCTTGATTTTGCTAAAGATGTTGTTTATATTGAAGCAGCAAATTCACCAGAACGCCGCTCAATGCAAACAGTTATGTATGTTATTTTGAAAGATTTAGTGAAAATTCTTGTACCAATTTTGCCACACACGGCAGAAGAAACATGGACTTACTTGGAACATGAACCAGAAAATTTTGCTTATCTTGCAGAAATGCCAGAAGCAGCAGAAATTCCTGGAAGTGAAGAATTGTTAGGAAACTGGCAAGAATTTCTTGATTTCCGTGATAAGATTTTGAAAGCTTTGGAAAGTGCTCGTGAAGCAAAATTGATTGGTAAATCATTGGAAGCAACAGTAACTATTTATCCAAATGAAGTTGTGCGTACTTTATTGACGGCAATTGATGAAAATGTTGCTCAACTTTTGATTGTATCAAACTTTGTAGTTGCCAACGAACCAGTAAATAATGCCCCAGAGTCTGCAATGAAATTTGATGATCTTGCAGTTCTTGTTGAACATGCGGCTGGAGAAGTTTGTGATCGTTGCCGTAGAACAGATGAAACAGTTGGACACAATGCTAATGAACATCTCAAAATGCTTTGTGAACATTGTGCACATATCGTTGAAACAGAATTCCCTGAAATTCTTGAAGAAGGTTTTGAAGATTAATAAATAAAAAAAGTTACTGACAAAACTGTCAGTAACTTTTTATTTTAAAATTAATAATTACAATACCGCAAGCATTGATGCAAGTACGCTGAAAAGCGTAAGAACAACCATGATAATCACAACAACCATGGTTACTTTTTGGAAAGTACTTTTTTGTGGTTTTTTATATGCCATAAGTTCCTCAATAAAAATATTTTTAACTAATTGTAACAAGAAAAAGAAGACTTTTCAATTAGTTTGGGTCTTTCTCCTTATTATTTTCTTTTGGAGTCAAAAATTTAGCAAATGGATCTTCCTTTTTTTCAGGAGAAGGAACGCTTTTTTTGTCATCATCAGTCACTAAATCAACAGTTGAGACGCCTAAATCATCCATCATTTTATCAAAATCATCACGTTTTCTAAAAGTTAAGCCCATTGTGGTCTCCTTGAAATAAAATATTTTACAGTGCTCAAAAAGAGAAGAGCAATACTAGAACTATTTTACTACTTCATAGATAAAAAAGCTAGATATATGAAAAAACTTCTTGAAAAAATGCGATTAAAAGCTGATAAGACTTGCATTTCAAAACTATTTTAAGTATAATGATAAAGAACGGTAGTTTGCTTTATGCAGACTACCTATAATAAAACAAATTCCCCAAAGGAGACATTTTTAAAATGGCTAAAGAAGTATACGACCGTAGCAAACCACACGTTAATATTGGTACTATCGGACACGTTGACCATGGTAAAACTACCCTCTCAGCTGCAATCTCTAAAGTATTGTCTGACAAAGGTTACTCTAAAGCGACTGACTTCGCATCTATCGATGCTGCTCCAGAAGAACGCGAACGTGGTATCACAATCAACACTGCTCACATCGAGTACGAAACTGAAAAACGTCACTATGCCCACATCGACGCTCCAGGTCACGCGGACTACGTTAAAAATATGATCACTGGTGCTGCCCAAATGGACGGTGCAATCCTCGTTGTTGCTGCAACTGATGGACCAATGCCACAAACTCGTGAACACATCTTGCTTTCACGTCAAGTTGGTGTTAAATACCTTATCGTCTTCCTTAACAAGGCTGACCTTGTTGATGATGAAGAATTGATGGAACTCGTTGAAATGGAAGTTCGTGACCTCTTGAGCGAATACGACTTCCCAGGTGACGATATTCCTGTAATCGCTGGTTCAGCACTTGGTGCTTTGAACGGTGAACCACAATGGGTTGCTAAAGTTGAAGAATTGATGGACATCGTTGATGAATACATCCCAACTCCAGAACGCGACACTGACAAACCACTCCTTCTTCCAGTCGAAGACGTATTCTCTATCACTGGTCGTGGTACAGTTGCTTCAGGACGTATCGAACGTGGTACTGTTAAAGTTGGTGACGAAGTTGAAATCGTTGGTATCAAAGAAGAAACTAAAAAAGCTGTTGTTACTGGTATCGAAATGTTCCGTAAAACACTTACTGAAGGTCTTGCTGGTGATAACGTCGGTGCACTTCTCCGTGGTATTCAACGTGACGAAATCGAACGTGGTCAAGTTATTGCTAAACCAGGTTCAATCACTCCACACAAACTTTTCGAAGGTGAAGTTTACGTATTGAGCAAAGAAGAAGGCGGACGTCACACTCCATTCTTCGACAACTACCGTCCTCAATTCTACTTCCACACAACTGACGTTACTGGTTCAGTTAAACTTCCAGAAGGAACTGAAATGGTAATGCCTGGTGACAACGTGCATATCGACGTTGAATTGATCCACCCAGTTGCGATCGAACAAGGTACTACTTTCTCTATCCGTGAAGGTGGACGTACTGTTGGTTCAGGTATCGTTGCTGAAATCAAAGCTTAATTATAAATCTAAGCAAATTGGAGCTGTCATTTATGACAGTTCTTTTTTTTTTTAATTTTCTTAAAATAAAAACCCCCAAAAGGGGAGTTTTTTAAATTTCTGATTTTGTAAATAGACCGCGGTCAACAAGTGCATCCATTTGGAAGTAAAATTTATTTTGAATCATTTCACTCGCATTTTTAAAAATATCAACATTTCGTAAACCGGATTTATCAGTAACTGAAAGTTTAAAACCACTTAAATCTGGATTAACAATAATTTTTAATAAAAATCCTTCGTTTGAATTTGGAACTTCTTCAAGAAGTCTTTTAAATTCAAAATTACCAATTTTAGTTTGAATAAAAGTTGTATCTTTTAAAGTGAATTTTTTAACAGTAGGCGCAAGTTGATAAACATATTTGCTACCTTCCAAATGTTTTTCGGTGATAAATGCCATTGTGAGTCTCCTAAATAAATTGTTTATTTTTTTAAAATAGAACTAAGTTTTTCAACGAAGAGATTAACTTCATCAATTGTATTCATTTCTGAAAAAGAAATACGTATGTTTTCTTTTAGTTTTTCAGAATTTTTCCCGTAAACAGCTTCAAGAACATGGGAAGGTTCGATTGTACCGGCTGTACAAGCAGAACCAGTTGAGATTGCGAAACCAGCTAAATCGAGTTTGGTCAAGAGCAAATCATGATTTTCATTCGGAAAAGCAAGATTTAGAACATGAGGCATACTTGGACCAAAATTATTTTTATAAAATGAAATCTTTTGTTCTTCTAGTTTAGTTAGTAAAGTTTCATTAAGTTTTTCAACTGCTTGATAATTTGATTCAATATTTTCAAGGGCAAGTTCTAAGGCTTTAGCTAAACCAACAAGAGAATGGAGATTTTCTGTACCAGCCCGTCTTTTTTCTTCTTGTTCTCCTCCATGAATCAAAGCATCAAAATGTAGCTTTTCGTTATAGTACAAGAAGCCGACCCCTTTTGGTCCATGAAATTTGTGCGCTGATGCTGAGAGGAAATCAGCCGAAACATCCAGAGGATGCACTGAAATTTTTCCCATTACTTGAGTAGCATCAACATGAAAAACGGCTTGATGTTGCTTCAAGAGCTCTCCGACTTCCTTTACTGGAAGAAGTTGGCCTGTTTCATTATTAGCCCACATCATGCTGACTAAAATTGTATCAGGACGCAAGTTGTCTTCTATAAGTGAAGCTGGGAATGTTCCGTCTGCTTTTGGTTTTACAAAGCTAACATCAAATCCATAACGCTCATGAAGATATTGAACAGTATTTAGAACAGAAGGATGTTCAATAGCTGTTGTGATGATATGATTTCCTTTATCTTTATTAGCCAGTGCATAACCAATTAAGGCTTGGTTATTAGCTTCGCTAGCACCAGAAGTAAAAATGATATTGCGACTTGGAACTTCTAGAGCATTTGCCACAGTTTCACGGGCTTTACGAACAATCTGACTTGAAGCACGTCCGAGACTGTGAATACTAGAGGGGTTTCCAAAATTAGCGGATAAACTTTCTGAGATTGCGGTGATAACATCAGGAAGTAGAGGTGTTGTAGCAGCGTTATCTAAATATATAATTTGATTTTCCTACCTTTCATAGTAATTGCTGGATATTTTATAAGGAAATGATTTAATTCCATCAGGATTAAAAGTCCCCTTATCTGTAAGCTCTATTTTACCATTTTTTTATTCTTTTTATATGAAAAGCAATGAGATTATTCTTTAAATATCTTATAATCTTATTCAGATCAATTAATGTGATTTATTGATGGTATATTTCTAATAATAATTATATAATATTCTTAGGGAGGTTTTATTATGGTTGAAGAATATAAAAATATCTTAGTTGCAGTAGATGGTTCAGAACAAGCTTATGATGCCCTTCGTGAAGCGGTTGACACAGCAAAATTAAATCATTCACATCTTAAAATATTGTATGTTTTAAATGATAAGTTAGCAAATATTCCAGTGCATTTAGACACAATGACTTTGTATAAAAGTGTACAAGAGCATTCTGATTATGTTGTAGAGCAAGTTCAAGAATATCTTAAAGGCACAGAAGTTGATTTTGAGATTGTACGTTTAACTGGCAGCCCTAAAAGAGAAATTATTAATTATGCAAACGAAAATAATATCGATTTAGTTGTAATTGGGTCAACTGGTCTTGATGCGATTGATCGTTTTATCATTGGTTCAACAACACAGTATATTGTTAACCATGCCTCTTGCAACGTAATGGTTATTAAATAAAGAAAAGTAAAAGTCGTCAATTGAGATGACTTTTATTTTATAAATTAATATATCAAAAATAAAAATACCAACTTAGTGTTGGTATTTTTCAATTGCTTAAAGTGTTTCTATAAGAATTCCTTTAATCTTGAGGTTTTTCATGTTCAAAAAGTGGAGAAACTGGACGTCCTTCGTGGATACGAAGAATAGCACTGGCTAAGTATTCAGCTGCACTCAAATATTTTACATTTAAAGGTTTGCGATGGTTTGTTACAACAGAATCTGTGACCAAAATTTCTTTGATATCTGCTTTTTCAAGAACATCAGCGGCTCCGCTAGTAAATAATCCGTGGCTGGCAACTGCATAAATTTCACTTGCTCCCGCTTCGCGTACAACATTTGCAGCGTTGGCAAAAGTGACCCCAGTGTTCAAAATATCATCGATAAGAATAACTTTTTTACCTGAAACATTACCGATAACATATCCGTTTTCACGGTTTTTGTCATCATCTTCATAGTCAACAATGGCAATTGCTGACTCTAAGTATTCAGCAAGTGAGCGTGCACGTTTAATCCCAGAATTTTTTGGTGCAACAACAATCACGTCATCACCAAATAATCCACTCTTACGGTAGTAGTCAGCAAAAAGTGGGACAGTAAACAAGTTGTCTACAGGGATATCAAAGAAACCTTGTACTTGGACAGCGTGAATATCGAGGGTTAATAAGCGGTCAGCTCCAGCTTTAACAATCATATCAGCAACTAATTTGGCTGTGATTGGTTCACGAGAAGTCGCAGTACGGTCTTGACGAGCATATCCAAAGTATGGGATAACAACGTTAATTGTACGAGCAGAAGCACGTTTACATGCGTCAATCATGATTAGTAATTCCCAAAGGTGATCGTTAACAGGGCAGCTTGTTGATTGAACAATAAAGATGTCTTGACTACGGACACTTTCTTCCATGTTAATCATAATTTCACCGTCGGAAAACTGTTTTGAAGAAAGTTTTCCTAGAGGAACTCCTGTAAACTGGCTAATTTTCTCAGCAAGACCAGGGTTTGAGTTTAAGGCAAAAAGCTTTAAGTGTGAATCAGAGTAAACCACGATTTCTCTCCATTTTCTTTTATGAAATAATATAGTTCTATTTTAGCAAAATAATGGTGATTTTCATAGTCTATATCTGTAAATATCTTTGTGAATTAATCTGAAAATAAAATTTGAGAGTATTTTGAATAATTCTTTCAAGCAAAAAATTATTTCACAAACTTAAAATTCTAATAAATTAAAAAAGCGCTTTAATGCTTGATGTATAAGCGATTGAAAACATTTTCAAAAAAACGAGAATGTAAAGTTTGTGAAAGTTCGTGCAAAGTCTTGCGTTTACAAAAGCGAAGTGTTACAATGGTTCTGTAAGGTTCGTGAAAGGTAAGTGTTACGAACAAATTATTTATTTTTAGGGGAATTAAAAATGAAAAAAACAAAAGTGATCTCACTTCTTGCAGTTTCAGTACTCTCAGTTTCTTTACTTGCCGCTTGTGGAAGTAATAACTCTTCAAGTAGCTCTGATAAAAAAACAGAACAATCATCAAAAGCAGAAGTTTTTGCTGGTGCAACTCAAGGAACAAACAACTTCTCTGATTTGCAAAAAGGCTTTGCTAAAAATGGAGCTTGGTTGAATGCAACTAAAGGTGATATGGATGCTTCTGGGAAAACTTTGACTGTTGAAGGTCTTTTCTTAGGTGACGGACAAGTCGCTCGTAAATTGGCAATCTACAATCAAGATAGCAGCCACAAAATTACTGACCGTTATACTTTGACAGTTGATAAAATTGAAGTGAAATCTCCTGGTTTCTATATTTCAAATGGTACTGTTAAAGGGAATGTTGATGTATTTGCAACTGGCTTCCACGGACAAACTGGTACAGGTGTTGAAGGACAAGCAACAATTGATGGTAACTTGACTTTTGCTAGCCAAGACCTTCTTGATGCTTACAATAAATTACCAGATGCTCAAAAAGTTAAAGTAACTGGTACAACTTCAGTTGTTAAAGGTGATGTTGTTTCATTCAAACCTGGTGGAATTACAGCTGGCGCTCACGGAAATGTAACTTATTCATTTGAAGGAAATGGTACAGATACAGAAACTGGGGCAACAACTGGTACTGCTGATGTTTCAGTATTGAAAAAAGCACTCGGTAAAAATGGTGCTTGGCTTGTAGCTACTAACGCTGATGTTGATGCTTCAGATAAAGACCTTACAATTGATGGTACTTTCCTCAATGAAAAATCAGCTGTTCAACGTACACTTGCAATGATTAAACAAAATGATCAACACCAAGTCACTAAATCTTATACTTTGACAGTTAAACGCTTGATTGTTAACTCACCTGCTTTCGATCTTGAAGGTGGTAATATCAAAGGTGACGTTTATGTCGGTAAAGATGCTTCAATTATGGCACGCGACATGAAAGGGACTGATGGTCAATCAATCCAATCTGAAATCACTGGAAATCTTTACTTTGCAACTCAAGAACAACTTGATACTTACAAAGCTCTTCCAGCTGCAAACCAATTTAAAGTCTCTGGCGAAGTTGCTGTAAAAGCCGCTAACTAATGAACTAAAAATTGTCTAAAAGGCTCTCTATGAGCCTTTTTTTCTTACTTAAAATATAGTATAATGGGACATACGTGTAGTTCTATACAAAAGTGAATCTGTCAGTAAAAATGTTACTGACAGAAAATAAAAAAGTTTTTGTCAGTGAAAAATTACTGACAAGAGGTTCAGTAATGACAGATTGATTTTTGTTTAGAAAACATAAAGCTAAAATATATTACAAAAGCAGGAGACTGGACTGTTAGAGAAAGTTCATAGCATTTCAAGTCAAGGAGAAAAACATTGGCAAAAGAAACATTTTCAATCGAATTTGCAGGTCGGACATTAACTGTTGAAACAGGTCAAGTTGCAAAACAAGCAAATGGTGCTGTTGTTGTACGTTATGGAGATACAACTGTTTTAACAGCCGCTACAATGGGTAAAATGGCTACGGGTGATTTCTTCCCACTTCAAGTGAACTATGAAGAAAAAATGTATGCTGCTGGTAAATTCCCAGGAGGTTTCAACAAACGTGAGGCTCGTCCGTCGACTGATGCGACATTGACTGCTCGTTTAATTGACCGCCCAATTCGTCCTATGTTTGCTGAAGGTTTTCGTAATGAAATTCAAGTCATTAATACTGTTCTTTCTTATGATGAAAATGCTTCTGGTCGTGTGGCAGCAATGTTTGGCTCTTCTTTAGCGCTTGCAATTTCTGATATTCCATTTGATGGACCAATTGCAGGTGTAGAAGTTGCTTATATTGATGGAGAATATATCATCAATCCAACTGTTGCGGAAAAAGAGGCATCAAGTTTGGAGCTCTCTGTTGCGGGAAATATCAACGCAATCAATATGGTTGAATCTGGGGCCAAGGAACTTTCAGAAGAAGTGATGCTTGGTGCACTTTTGGCAGGACATAATGCTGTTAAAGAATTAATTGAATTTCAAAATGAAATTGTTGCAAAAGTTGGAAAAGAAAAAGCTGAAGTTGAACTTTTGCATGTTGATGAAGATTTAAAAGCCGAAGTGATTGCAGCTTACAATTCAGATTTGCAAAAAGCAGTTCAAATTGAAGAAAAATTGGCGCGTGAATCTGCGACAAAAGCAGTTAAAGAGGCGATAATTTCTGTTTACAGTGCAAAATATGAGAACGATGAAAATCTATCAATCATTTTGCGTGATCTTGCTGAAATTCTTGAAGGAATGGAACATGCGGAAGTTCGTCGCTTGATTACTGAAGATAAAATCCGTCCTGATGGACGTAAGATTGATGAAATTCGCCCGCTTGATGCTGAAATTGACTTTACCCCACGTAATATTACACATGGGACAGGTTTATTTACTCGTGGTCAAACCCAAGCTTTATCAACATTGACTTTGGCACCAATGAATGAAGCACAAATCATTGATGGTTTGAATGATGAATATAAAAAACGTTTTATGCATCATTATAATTTCCCACAGTATTCTGTTGGGGAAACAGGACGTTACGGGGCACCTGGACGTCGTGAAATTGGTCACGGAGCGCTCGGTGAACGTGCTTTAGAACAAGTATTGCCTTCTTTAGAGGAATTCCCTTATGCCATTCGTTTGGTCGCTGAAGTTTTAGAATCAAATGGTTCGTCATCACAAGCTTCAATCTGTGCAGGAACACTTGCACTGATGGCTGGTGGTGTACCAATCAAAGCACCAGTTGCTGGGATTGCGATGGGCTTGATTTCTGACGGAACAAATTATACTGTTTTGACAGATATTCAAGGGCTTGAAGACCATTTTGGTGATATGGACTTCAAGGTTGCGGGAACTCGTGACGGGATTACTGCGCTGCAAATGGATATTAAAATTTCAGGAATTACACCAGAAATTCTTGCCGAAGCTCTTGCACAAGCAAAAACTGCACGTTTCCAAATTCTTGATGTAATTGAAGCAACAATTGCACAACCTCGTGAAGAGTTAGCACCATCAGCACCTAAAATTGATACAATTACAATTCCTGTTGATAAGATTAAAGTTGTCATCGGTAAAGGTGGCGAGCAAATCGATAAAATTATTGCTGAAACGGGCGTAAAAATTGATATTGATGACGAAGGACTTTGTTCAATTTTCTCTTCTGACCAAGCAGCGATTGATCGTGCTAAAGAAATTATTGCTGAACTTGTTCGTGAAGCAAAAGTTGGTGAAATTTACGATGCAAAAGTGGTTCGTATCGAAAGTTTTGGTGCTTTTGTAAATCTATTTGGTAAGCAAGATGCAATGGTGCATATTTCTGAAATGGCTTGGGCTCGGACAGAAAATGTTGAAGATGTTGTGAAATTAGGTGACACTGTCAAAGTTAAAATCATGAAAATTGATGACAAGGGTCGCGTAGATGCATCAATGCGTGCTTTAGTTGAGAAACCAGAAGGTTATGTTGAGCCTGAGCGTAAACCAAGAGAACGCCGTGAAAATGGTGACCGTCGCAAAGGTAACGGAAATAGTAACCGTGGTAATGGTTTTGACCGTCGTAATAATGACCGTAATAATCAGGGAAATAAAGTTGGAAACCACAGTTTTGAGCTCCGTGAACGTAAATCACATATTGATGAAGAGTTTCCAGAACTCTCAACTAAAAAACCAGAATAAGCTCAATCATAAAATGGAAAAGCTGTAAAAATAGACCTTGAAATAAAATAAAATTTACTGATTAAAATGCTAGCCTATCCAGAAGTCATAGATGGCTAATGGATAGATGATAACCGAAATGTGATTATTCATGCTTGGATTTCTGTCAGTAAATTATTTGTTTATTTAGCTTGTAAATAATCACTGACAGGTCTGTCAGCAAAAAATATGTCAAATTATAATCTCAATCCAGAACTAGATGAACGTTTGCGAGTTTCATTAGCAAATCCAGGCTCATTTATGGAAGACCTCTCATTGGTCTATGCTTTTCATCAATTTCCAGTATTGGCACCAAAATCAGTTTTCTTTGTTCCGATTGAAGACCATAAGGCACTACCTGTTTTTACAACAGAAGAAGAACTTGAAGTTTTCCTGTCAGAACTGACAGACTTTGAGACGGAATGGGAATTGCACTCATTAATTGAAATTTTAGACCAATTAATGGAAACGGATATTGATATTTTAGCAATCAATCCTAAATTACCTCAAGATGAAGATAAAGGCAACACCGTTTACTTTGGGACACCAGAATTAATGCAATTTTTAGTTCATTATACTGAAATTTTGAATAAAGTTTTTAGTCCGGAAAATCTTGAGGCTGAACAAAGAGAAAAATATTATTTCGTTCCAGCTTTCGTCACAACAAGTGGTCAGAGAACTTTCCCTAATCTAATCAATCAGGACAATGAAGAATATCTTCCTTTGTTTGATAATTTAGATAGTTTGGCTAAATGGCACAATGAAGCCTACTTTAGTCAAGCCTTTAAGGAAAATAATGGACAAGTTCTACTTTTAAAAATTGATGAATTATTAAATGGAGAAGATGAAGCCATAAATGACTTAGGAAAAAGCCTAGGAATTACTGTAAATCCTTTGGACTACTCACAAGAAGAAGTTCAAAATTCAATGGTCACTTGGGAAGAATTAACAAGAGATTAAATCAATTGAAAGCTTGATTTAGTCAATTACACGTTTTTGAATCAACAAAGCCCACAATGCTTATGGTATAATTTACTATAAGTATTTTTTAACGAAGTAGGAAAAAATGAACGAAAAAAAGAAAGGTTTTTGGTCTGAAGCAATTCGAGTGACCAAAGAAAATGATCCGGCAGCTAGAACTGCCCTGGAAGTCTTTTTGACCTATCCAGGAGTAAAAGCTCTTGCAGCTCACCGAATTTCACATTTTCTTTGGCGTCATCATTTGAAACTTTTGGCTCGGATGCACTCACAATTTTGGCGATTTTGGACTCAAATTGAAATTCATCCAGGAGCAGAAATTGCCCATGGCGTCTTTATTGACCATGGTTCTGGATTAGTTATTGGTGAAACTGCCATTGTTGAAAAGGACGTCAAGCTTTATCATGGAGTTACCTTGGGGGGGACAGGAAAAGATAAAGGGAAACGTCATCCAACAATTAGACAAGGGGCATTAATTTCTGCCCATTCTCAACTTTTAGGTCCTATTGAAGTTGGAGAAAATGCAAAAGTAGGGGCGAGTGCTGTTGTGGTAACAGATGTTCCGCCAGAAGTAACTGTTGTTGGAATACCCGCAAAAGTTGTTCGAGTTAAAGGTAAAAAAGATGTCGAGCGCATCACAAGCCTTGAAGAAAAAAGAGAAGCAAGCTATCATTCATCACATCTGTGAGGAGAAATGAGAAGTGAAAAAGAGAAAAGTAGCCATTTATGAGGGACATTTACTTGCAACTTTAAAATCATTTACGGATGCTGTTATGTCTATCATTGCAACGATTATGGTTTTAGAAATTCCTTTACCAAAACTTATTGGCAATAATCAGTATGATTTTCGTGAAACAAGCAGCTCACTCATTATTTTCTTTGTGAGTTTTCTGGTTGTTGTTTCTTATTATTTTCAATTTAGTAAGTTCTTTGGACGCATAAAGAAAATAAGTGGTTGGCAGATTTTTGCTTATACAATTTTTCTCATGCTTGTCTCACTTTTTCCCTTTATGACCCAAATTGATAATGGAATTCATCCCGCATACTTCACAATCATCTATGTTTTATATATTATTGTGACCTCACGGTTTGCTTCTTTGATTATCAAATATACTTACCGCCTGAATGAAATAATAATTAGCAGACATCAGTCACGTAAACCTTGGGATTTGATTGTGATGTCTGCACTTGCTATTGTGATTTCGAGTATTGGATATCCTGCTTATACGGTGGTTCCATTGCTCTATTTACCAATACGTTCTCTTATCACCTCTATTGTTTATGATGAAGATTAAGAAGGAAATAGAATGAAAATATATAATACTTATAGTCGACAGCTAGAAGATTTTCAGCCGATTGAACCTGGAAAAGTAAAAATGTATGTCTGCGGACCGACCGTTTATAATTACATCCATGTGGGAAATGCTCGTTCTGTTGTTGCTTTTGATTTGGTTAGAAAATATTTGGAATTTCGAGGATTTCAAGTTCAATATATCTCTAATTTCACAGATGTTGATGATAAAATTATCAAGGCAGCAGCTAATGAAAATATCAGTACTAAAGAACTTTCTGAACGTTATATTGCTGCTTTTTATGAAGATACTGATGCTTTAAATGTTAAAAGAGCCAGTCAAAATCCGAAAGCAACAGAATTCATCGAAGCGATGATTGAGTTTATTCAAGAACTAGTGGATAAAGAATTTGCTTATGTTTCTCAAGGAGACGTATATTTCCGTGTATCTAAATCTAAAGATTACGCTAAATTAGCGAATAAAAATCTTGCAGATTTACTTGCAGGGGCTTCTGGACGTACTGATGAAGAAACAAAACTTAAAGAATCACCAGCCGATTTTGCTCTTTGGAAATCTGCAAAAGCTGATGAAGTTTCTTGGCAAGCGCCTTGGGGAGCTGGTCGTCCAGGCTGGCATATTGAATGTTCAGTCATGTCAACCTCATTATTAGGTGAAACAATTGACATTCATGGTGGAGGAGCAGATTTAGAATTTCCACACCATACAAATGAAATTGCACAATCTGAAGCAAAAACTGGGCAAAAGTTTGTTAATTATTGGATGCACAATGGATTCGTAAATGTCGATGGTGAAAAAATGTCTAAATCACTAGGCAATTTCACAACTGTTCATGAACTCCTTCAAGTAGTTAATCCACAAATTTTACGTTTCTTTTTAGCAACTACTCATTATAGAAGACCAGTCAATTTTACTGATGATGCACTGACAGAAGCTGAAAATAATATCAAAAAAATTGAAAATGCTTATCGTCATTTGGATGAGCAAGCTGAGTCTAATTTGTCAGCACTTACGACTTTCAGAAATGATTTTGTTGCTGCCATGGATGAAGATTTCAATATTGCCAATGGAATGACTGTTTTTTATGACTTTGTTTCTTGGGTTAATAAAGGAAACGGTGGGCCTGAGGTCAAAGAATTTTTTGACCAAGTTTTAGAAATTTTAGGGATTAAATTTAAATTTGAGCAAAGTTTGGACAGTGAAATTGAAGCCATGATTGAAGCAAGACAATTGGCACGAGAAGTCCGTGATTTTGCGAAGTCAGATGAAATTCGTGACGCTTTGAAAGCTCAAGGGATTGTTCTTGAAGATACAAAAGATGGGGTACGGTGGCATCGTGAATAAGCAACAAGCAGAACTTTTGAATGGTATTGCACTGGCCTATATTGGGGATGCGATTTATGAGGTCTTTGTGCGTGAGTATTTATTAGATAAAGGCCTGACAAAGCCCGCCATGCTTCAAAAAAATGCAACGAAATTTGTGTCAGCTAAAGCACAAGCAAAAATTATTTCTGCAATGGATGAAGTTGATTTTTTGACTGAATATGAATTGACTTATTTCAAAAGAGGGCGTAATGCTCATTCTAAAACGACGGCCAAAAATACCGATGTTGTTACTTACAGAATATCAACGGGTTTTGAAGCTGTTGTTGGAATTCTCCATTTAACGCAACAAAAAGAGCGACTTCAAGAATTTTGGGATTTTTGCCTTAAAACAATTGAAGCAGATCTGGTTTAAAGTTTATTAATTACAAAGATCAAAGTATTAAGCAAATTATTTTAAAAAAAGAAAAAAATCCGCTAGAATAGGTATGCAAAGATACAAAGAAAAAATCAGCGGAAAGAAGAAGAGATGTATAGAGTAGTTACAATGTACGGCACCGATGAACCATGGTGGTTCTTCGACGGCTGGAAAGAAGATATAGTTTCAGTAGATGAGTTTGATGATTTTTATAAAGCTTTAAAATGTTATAAAAAAGAATGGTTTGAAATGGCTGAGAATTTTAAAGAATTCACTAGCAAGTCTGGCTTGCAAACAGCATTTTGGAAAAACGGAGATGAAGAATGGTGTGAAGACTGTGTAGGTTATTTACAGCGCTATCACAGCATTGCTTTGTTGGAAGACTGGCATGCGATTCCGCTTGAGAAAAAGCGCTCAGGTTATAGTAAAAAATCTGGAGAACTCCCAGAACGTTTCTGTTCCATGAAAACTGAAAATTAAAAAATGAGAAAGTTTACTGACTGAGTAAGCTTTCTTTTGTTCTGATAGAATAATCGTAAGCATTTCATTGGTAAGAAACTTGAAATTATATTATAATTATTTTATAATATAAATCTAATGTTAGGAGGCGCTATGAAGAAACCGTTAATTATATTAGATGGATTTTTAATATTACTTATCGCAGTTCTTGGACTGGCATTATTTCATAATGTTCAGGAACAATCTAAAGAGCATTCACTATCGAATTCAACAGCAAGCACACAAAATTCGACTGAAAATAAAACAAAAACAAATAATACAGGAATCAAAATAAACACCAAAGAAATCAAAAAAGAAAATTTTATAACACTATCAGGTCTTTGGAAGAATAGCTCAATTGCTAAGAAAACTAAAACTCTTGTTATTTCAGGTCCTTCGGCAACTTTTGAGGGTCAACAATATGACTTAACTTTGGAAGGAGTGAGTTCAGAAAATGAGCTACCTTATTTGAAGTTGATAGGTGAAGGAATTAACTCAGGGAAGTTTCTAGGCATCTATCCACAAGGGAGTGCTATTCCAGTAAGATTAGCTAATGGTAAAATTGATTACGCAGGTCAATATGATCCTACTGACAAGAAGAAAGATCGTATCATTCTTTTTAATGATTATATGTCTGCTCAAGATATCATTGAGCAAGTTTTATACCGTGAATTGGAAGAAATCTTTTAAAAACAGTCTAAGATTTAAAATGATAAGAAAATAGTCTTGAAAAAATGTTTAAAATGAGTTAAAATATCATTATCTTAGATAAGAACTCGATGGTCAAAGCTCGGGAAAATATGACAAGGGACTTTTAAAAGTTACTGACAGAAAAATCAATTGTGATTATTTTCTGTCAGCAACTGATGAGAGGATTTTTTGACATATTTTTCACAGCTTTGGCTTTTTTATTTGCAAAATATTTACTGACAGCTTTTAACAAGGCTAATTAAGGGCTATAAAAGCTGTCAGTAAAAGAATGATTAATAACTCTGTCAGTATTTTGCAAGAACTTTTATCAAAATATAAAGAAAGGCGAATTTAAAAAATTCGTAGTAAACAATGAATTTTCAAGAAAATTATGATGTTGTTGTCATTGGAGGAGGACATGCAGGGGTTGAAGCTTCACTAGCAGCTGCACGGATGGGCTCTAAAACATTACTCATGACGATTAATCTTAATATGGTTGCCTTTATGCCATGTAATCCATCAATTGGTGGGTCAGCTAAAGGAATTGTTGTCAGAGAAATTGATGCGCTCGGTGGTGAAATGGGTCGCAACATTGATAAGACTTATATTCAAATGAAGATGCTTAATACCGGAAAAGGTCCAGCAGTTCGAGCTCTTCGTGCTCAAGCCGATAAAGATGAATATGCCGCTTCAATGAAGAATACAGTTTCTGACCAAGAAAATTTGACACTCCGTCAAGGAATGGTTGAAGAACTTATTCTTGATGAAGAAAAGAAAAAAGTCATCGGAATCAAGACTTCGAC
Organism: Lactococcus sp. S64; assembly: GCF_016516525.1. Classification (NCBI taxonomy): domain Bacteria; kingdom Bacillati; phylum Bacillota; class Bacilli; order Lactobacillales; family Streptococcaceae; genus Lactococcus; species Lactococcus sp. S64. The sequence continues at coordinate 52,991 of NZ_JACVUQ010000006.1, forward strand.
AGGAACTAAATATGGTGCTAAGGCAGTAATTATCACTACAGGAACAGCTTTGCGTGGTGAAATTATTATTGGAGAACTTAAATATTCTTCAGGACCCAATAACTCTCTTTCATCAATTGGTCTAGCAGATAATTTACGTGAAATTGGATTTGAAATTGGTCGTTTTAAAACCGGAACCCCTCCACGCGTTTTGGCAAGTTCTATTAATTACGACAAAACAGAAATTCAACCAGGTGATGAAGCGCCTAATCATTTTAGTTTTATGAGCTCTGATGAAAATTATCTAAAAGATCAAATTCCATGCTGGCTCACTTATACTACTGAGAATAGTCATACTATTTTGCGTGATAATTTACACCGAGCACCACTCTTTTCAGGAATTGTTAAAGGAGTAGGGCCACGTTACTGTCCTTCAATAGAAGATAAAATCACTCGCTTTGCTGACAAACCTCGTCATCAACTCTTCCTTGAACCAGAAGGACGAAATACAGAAGAAGTCTATATCGGTGGACTCTCAACTTCAATGCCTGAAGATGTCCAATTTGATTTAGTTAAATCAATTCCAGGACTTGAAAATGCTCAAATGATGCGTCCGGGTTATGCTATAGAATACGATGTGGTGATGCCTCATCAACTCCGTCCAACACTTGAAACAAAATTGGTTTCTGGACTATTTACAGCGGGACAAACCAATGGGACCTCAGGCTATGAAGAAGCAGCAGGGCAAGGCTTAGTAGCTGGAATAAATGCAGCACTTAAAGTTCAAGGAAAGCCTGAATTTATCTTAAAACGTAGTGAAGCCTATATTGGGGTAATGATTGATGATTTGGTAACTAAGGGAACGCTGGAACCATATCGTCTTTTGACATCACGTGCAGAATACCGTTTAATTCTTCGCCATGATAATGCTGACCGCCGTTTGACTGAAATTGGCCGTCAAGTGGGCCTTGTTTCAGATGAGCAATGGGAACATTACCAAGCAAAAATGGCTCAATTTGACCGTGAAATGAAACGATTGAATTCAGAAAAACTCAAACCTTTGCCTGACACACAAGAAAAATTAGGAAAATTAGGCTTTGGACCAATTAAAGATGCGCTGACAGGTGCAGAATTTTTGAAACGACCTGAAGTTCACTACAATGAAGTCATCGATTTTATCGGACAAGCACCAGAAAAGATTGATCGTACCGTCATTGAATTGATTGAAACTGAAATTACTTATGAAGGTTACATCAAAAAAGCAATGGACCAAGTGGACAAAATGCATCGCTTGGAAGCGAAACGAATTCCTAAAAATATGGATTGGGATAAGCTTGACTCAATTGCTACTGAAGCCCGTCAAAAATTCAAAAAAATAAATCCAGAAACGCTGGGACAAGCGAGTCGGATTTCAGGTGTAAATCCTGCTGACATCAGTATTCTCATGGTTTACCTTGAAGGAAAATAATTAAAAATTAAAATTTTACTGACAAAAAGTTACTGACAGAAAATTTTGGGGAGAGTCCTTGTGTTTTGGCACTGAGGAAGCAACTTAAAATTTTCGTCAGTAACTTTTTTTCTTGTGGAATACTTTAAAAGTTGATAAAATAGGCTTAAAGAAGGAATGAGGGAAATAGATGACAGAAATAAAAAATATTATTTTTGATTGGGACAATACACTTTTCCCTTTTAAAGAAAAATATTGGGAATTAGCTCACCGCCAACTTTTTTCAGAACAATTAGGACCATTTACTGACCAAGAGCTCAACCGTTTCATGGAGAAATACCATGAATTTGATGAATTGCTTTGGCCACAAGTCCACCAAAGAAAAATGACGCTTGAAGAGCTAAGAGAAGAAAGATTAAGTTTGACTATCGAATATTTTGATTTGAAAGTCGATGAAAATTATCTTACAGGCTTTTTCAAAAAATTCTTGAATAGATTGTTTGAATTGATAGAGCCTGATGAACAACTCATCCAAAATCTAAAAAACCTTTCCAAAAACTACAAACTTGCCCTATTAAGTAATGGGGGTCATGTGGAGCAGAGAGAAAAATTACGTCGTTCTCAAGTTGAAAAATTATTTTCGGTTTACATCTCTGGTGAAACAGGCTATCTGAAACCAGATGCGCGTGCCTTTAAAAACGTGCTCACCAAAGAAAATTTCCAAGCGTCTGAGACTTTAATGGTTGGAGATCTTATCGAACATGACATCAAACCCGCCCAAGAGTTGGGAATGAAGACAGCATATATTGGACCTGAAAAAGAAACGATTGCTGATTATGAATTTACAAACATTCAAGATTTTTTTGATTCATTTATAGAAAAAAACGGTGATTAACCGTTTTTTATTATTGGACTAATTTTAAAGAGTCAGCAGCTAAATAAAGTCTGTCAATAGGCTTGTTAGACAACCGATAAATTCCATTTTTGTTAAAAGTAATCTTTTTTTCTTCAAAAGTTTCGTTAGAACTTTCAAGGTAAAATGTAAAATCACCAACAAGATTACCAGTAATAACAAGAGCTATGTCATTTGAACCACGTAAAACCTTTAGCCAACTATTAGAATTTAAAATATATTGGATGCCCGCTTCGTCATCAAAAGATAGAATATGGGAAAATTGAATAGAGGGACAAGTTGTTTTATGATTTTCGACTATTTCCTCAAAAATCGAAATTTCATCATATTCAATCAGCTGGTCAAGAACTTCACTGACCAATTGCGCAGTTAACAAACGGTCACTTGCAGGAATAATTGAATGTTCATTTTCGTTATTTGAACCATCAGTAATATAAAGCTCATGCATTAAACCCATGGCATACATTCTTTTCCGATGAATTGACCAGTTTTTTGTTTTTTTGATATCTTCAGTAAGATGAGTTAAATCTAGTGGAGTCATAGATAATCCTTTCTATTTTTAATTTGATGCTGATGACACTTGAAAAAGTCGTAGAGAATTGTCATCCATCACTTGATAGGTTTTGAGTTGATTGGAAGTTTCTGTAGCACTGGTATTAAAAATTGTAATGAGTTGAATATCTGACATTTTATTCTCCTTTCGATAATTTTAGTTTATTATAATTATTTTATCATTTTATTTTCATTTTATTGAATGATATGGTGTTTGAAATTATAGAAAAAATGCTGAATTGACAAGATTAAAGCCATATTCTAAAATTGTATTCTATAAGTGTCAAAAAATTAGAATTATAATCAGAATTAGAGATAAATTTTACTATAAATAATAAAAAAAATTAAGACTTGACAAGTCTTTAAATAATTGATAGAATAATAGAGTTGAAAAGCAGAAGCACCCGCTTCTCGCCTTAGAGGTTATAGCCCTGGGCAAACGAATGGAATTATTCAAAAACGAATGTTTTCATGAGCGGGGCGAGATTGTCGTTCCGCTTTTGTTTTTCTTTAAAAAAGAAGTTGCCTAAATCTTAGTCAACTTTCACATCATATTAGAAGGAGAACGAACATAGCTAAACAAGACAATAGAAAACCTATGATGAACGGTGCAATCCGTGCTCGTGAGGTTCGTCTCATTGGCGCTGAGGGTGAACAATTAGGTGTCACACCAACGTCTGAGGCGCTAATGCAAGCTGAAAATCTTAACATGGACTTGGTTTTAATTTCAAACCAAGAACCACCTGTTGCAAAAATCATGGATTATACAAAATTCATGTTTGAGCAAAAGAAAAAACAAAAAGAAGCAAAGAAAAAACAAGCTGTTGTTTCTGTAAAAGAAGTCCGTTTGTCACCAGTAATTGACCAAAACGACTTTGATACAAAGCTTCGTCAAGCCATCAAGTTTCTTGAAAAAGGCGATAAAGTTAAGGTTTCAATCCGATTTAAAGGTCGGATGATTACTCACCAAGATGTGGGTCGTCAAGTAATGGACAAGTTCGCGCAAGCAACAAAAGAAGTTGCTGTTGTTGAACAAAGAGCCAAAATGGATGGTCGTCAAATGTTCTTGCAACTTGCACCTATTAAAAAATAGGTCTTAACAAGACAACCATCTGAAAGGTTAACCTTTCACCTCTCTATTCGTTGAAAACGAATGTTTAAAATGAATAGAGGTGCAGAATAATTTTTTCTGCCAACTGATATAAATTAAGGAGAATTACAATGCCAAAACAAAAAACTCACCGCGCATCTGCTAAACGTTTCAAACGTACAGGTAACGGCGGTCTTAAACGCTTCCGTGCTTACACTTCTCACCGTTTCCACGGTAAAACTGTAAAACAACGTCGTCAACTTCGTAAATCTTCTATGGTTTCTAAAGGGGACTTCAAACGTATCCGTCGTATGGTTGCGACAATGCGTTAAGCGAACATTGTTCGCTGCATTGGAGCAATCCTCGCAGGAGCGTAAGCGACTAAGAGGGACAATGAAATAAGTCATCTAATTTTCTTGCTCCAACTCAATAAAAAATAAATTTGTCATTATGACAAAATTGAAATCTACTAAGAATTAAAGGAGAACACACATGGCACGTGTTAAAGGTAGCGTTGCAACTCGCAAACGCCGTAAACGTATTTTAAAGCTCGCTAAAGGTTACTACGGAGCTAAACATAAACTCTTCAAGACTGCTAAAGAGCAAGTCATGAATTCATACTACTACGCATTCCGCGATCGTCGTCAAAAGAAACGCGACTTCCGTAAATTATGGATTGCACGTATCAACGCAGCTGCACGTATGAATGGTCTTTCATACAGCAAATTGATGCACGGTTTGAAATTAGCTGATATCGAAGTAAACCGTAAAATGCTTGCTGACATCGCAATCGCTGATGCTGCTGCATTTACTGCACTTGCTGAAGAAGCAAAAAAAGCTTTGGCTAAATAATTATCTTAAAAAATCTGCTGGTTTTCTAGCAGATTTTTTATATTTTAAGCAGACACTCTCTTAATTATGACATTAGGGGAGTGTTTTTTTATTCCGAATATACTAAATTGTTGCAAAAATTAATAAAAAAGAATATAATACCGTAAGTCCTTGTTTTGAAACAAAAGTAATTTGTTTTCAATAAAAGACATTGAGTATAAATAAGAATACAGAATGGAGGTAAATGTGGAAAGTGAAAATATTTTGGAAACAAAACAAGTGAGTGTTGCTTTTCGGATTGCTGGTAAATTTCAAAAAGCAATTTATGATATTGATTTAAGTCTTAGACGTGGTGAAGTTTTAGCCATTGTTGGGGAATCAGGTTCTGGGAAGTCAACTTTTGCAACTGCTGTTATGGGATTACATAACCCAAATCAAACTCAAATTACAGGCTCCATTTTATTGGATGATGAAGAAGTGATTGGTAAAACGGGTGATTCCATGGCAAGTATTCGAGGAAGTAAAGTTGGAATGATTTTTCAAAATCCACTTACTGCGCTTAATCCATTGATGAAAATTGGGCAGCAAATCAAGGAAATGTTGGCCGTGCATGATGTTTATCCAGAAAATCAGTATGAAAGTAGAATCTTTCAACTTTTAGAACAAGTAGGAATTCCAAATCCTAAAAGAGTCGTTAATCAATTTCCTCACCAACTTTCAGGTGGGATGAGACAAAGAGTAATGATTGCAATAGCCATTGCCAATGACCCAGATTTGATTATTGCTGATGAGCCAACGACTGCTTTAGACGTTACCATTCAAGCTCAGATTTTAGACTTGATTTTAGAAGTACAAAAGAAGAAGAATGCTGGAGTTATTCTAATTACTCATGATTTAGGGGTTGTTGCTGAAGTTGCTGATACAGTGGCGGTGATGTATGCCGGACAACTCGTCGAAAAAGCTTCTGTTGAAGAGCTTTTTCAAAATCCCAAACATCCATATACCCGGTCACTTTTGCGTTCAAATCCATCTGCCGAAACAGTTTCGGATGATTTATATGTGATTCCAGGGTCTGTGCCTTCTCTGTCAGAAATTGAGTATGACAAAGATTTATTTCTCGCTCGAGTGCTTTGGATGAAAGAAGAAGCTCAAAAAGTAATTTCGGAAAAAATGACTGAAATTTCTCCAAATCATTTTGTTCGAGGTCAGGCTTGGAAAAAATTTGAATTTCCAGATCAAAAATTGAAAGGGGGTGAAAAGTGAGCGAAATTCTTAATTTAAAGGACTTAAAAGTTTATTATCCTATTCGATCTGGTTTCTTTAATCGAGTGACAGATAATGTTTTAGCCGTTGATGGAGTAGATTTAACGATTCATGAAGGAGAAACTGTCGGTTTAGTTGGTGAATCTGGTTCTGGAAAATCAACGATTGGCAAAACAATTGTTGGTTTAGAACAAATGACATCAGGACAATTGATTTACAAAGGACAAGATGTCAGCAAAAAAAAGATAAGAAACCAGCTCAAATACAATAAAGATGTTCAAATGATTTTTCAAGATGCATTTTCGAGTTTGAATCCACGGAAAACAATTTACGATATCATTGCGGAGCCTATTCGAAATTTTGAAAAATTAGATGCTAATACAGAAAATAAACGGATTCATGAATTATTGGATATTGTTGGACTACCAAAACAAGCTTTAGAACAGTATCCTTTCCAATTTTCTGGAGGTCAACAACAAAGAATTGGAATCGCACGGGCAGTTGCTACTAATCCTAAGTTAATTGTGGCAGATGAACCAGTTTCAGCATTAGACTTATCTGTTCAAGCTCAAGTTTTGAATTTCATGAAGCTCATTCAAAAGAACTTGGGAATTGCATTTCTTTTTATTTCTCATGATTTAGGGGTTGTCCGCCATATGACTGATAATATTGCGGTCATGCACAACGGTCGAATTGTCGAAAAAGGAACACGAAGAGATATTTTTGATGAGCCACAGCACATTTATACTAAACGACTCTTATCTGCTATCCCTTCGATCGATGTTACAAGAAGAGCGGAAAATCGGGAAAACCGTCTAAAAGTTGAACAAGACTTTGAGGATAAAAAAGCAAACTTTTATGATAAAGACGGACACGCTTTGCCCTTAAAAAAAATAAGTGAGAGCCATTGGGCAGCTTTGCCAAAAGGAGGGGAAAATGTGGAAAGTAATTATTAGACGTGTTTTATTGATGATTCCTCAATTATTTATCTTGAGTATCCTTGTTTTCTTCTTTGCTAAATTGATGCCTGGTGATCCATTTTCAGGTTTGATTGGTCCTCATACCGACCCACATGAAGTTGAGGCATTAAGACGGGCAGCAGGTTTATATGACCCTTGGTGGAAGCAGTATCTCAGGTGGTTAGGGCATGCCATTCATGGAAATTTAGGAATGTCCTATAATCTGCACGAACCTGTGACGACTGTCATTGGACAAAGAGCGGTTAATACTTTTTGGATGTCACTTTTGTCAGTTATTTTAACTTACTTAATTGCTATTCCGATGTCAATAGTTGCAGCTCGAAATGAAGGAAAATGGCAAGACCAATTGTGGTTGACCTATAATTCAATTACTTTTGGTATTCCACCTTACGTATTCTATCTCTTGATTATCTTTATCTTTGGTTATAGTCTTAATTGGTTTCCGACAGGTGGGACAGTGAGTCCAAATGCGATGGGAACAATTCCTGTTTTCTTTAGTAAGATTTATCACATGATTCTTCCAGCATTTAGTTTGGCGGTCTTTGGAACAGTTGGAATCTTTACTTACTTCCGCTCAGGAATTTTAGATGAACAAACACAAGATTATGTACGAACGGCTCGAGCCAAAGGGGTCAAGGAAAGAGTGATTTTTAGACGTCATATTTTGAGAAATGCCTCATTACCAATTGCTTCTAATTTTGGATTTGTGATTACTGGACTCTTGGGAGGAGCAATCTTTGCTGAAACAATTTTTGGCTATCCTGGCTTAGGACAACTTTTTATTACTTCAATCACTGGGCGAGATTATTCAATGATTACGGCTTTGATTTTATTAAATGGTTTTTTGGGACTTCTTGGAGCCCTCCTGTCGGATATTATCATGGCAATGGTTGACCCACGAATTCGGATTCAATAAGGAGTGAAAATGACAGAAAAAAAACACAAAAATTCTTTATCATTAGTTCACTCAATCAAAGAAGAACTAAAGAATGATAAATTAGCAATGATTTCAACATTTTTCCTAGTTGCTGTCTTTCTAATCGTTTATATTTACTCGATGTTTTTAAAACAATCAACTTATGTTGATGTGAATATCATGGACCAATATCTGGCACCACTGACAAATGGACATTTACTGGGAACTGATAATGGTGGTCGAGATATCATCATGATGCTGATGATTTCTGCACGAAACTCTTTCAATATCGCTTTTGCAGTTACACTTATTACTTTAGTTGTAGGAAATATCTTAGGGGTAATTACGGGCTACTTTGGCGGAAGGTTTGATTTAATCTTCATGCGTTTCACTGATTTTGTCATGATTTTACCATCATTGATGATCATTATTGTTTTTGTAACTATCATCCCACGGTTTAATTCTTGGTCTTTGATTGGGATTATCAGTATCTTTAGTTGGATAGGGACAACGCGTCTGATTCGGGCAAGAACAATGACAGAAGTCAATCGAGATTATGTTCGAGCATCAAAAACTTCGGGAACCTCTGATTTTAAAATTATGTTTCGGGAAATATGGCCCAACTTGTCCACCTTAGTCATTGCTGAAGCAACGCTTGTTTTTGCTGGAAATATTGGTTTAGAAACAGGACTTTCTTTCTTAGGTTTTGGACTTCCAGCGGGAACACCATCTTTGGGGACAATGATAAATGAAGCGACTAATCCAGAAACAATGACTGATAAGCCTTGGACTTGGGTTCCGGCAACAGTGGTTATTTTAACTGTGGTGCTTGCTATTATCTTTATCGGAAATGCGCTAAGACGAGTGGCTGACCAAAGACAAGCTACAAGATAAACAACATTCAAGAGTGATAAAAATGTTTATTTATTAAAAATGGATATGATAAATTAAATATTATATTGAAGTAAGAACTAAAAAGAAATTATTGGAGAAACTAAGATGAAAAAATTAAAAGTAACTTTATTGGCAAGTAGTGTAGTTTTAGCAGCTACACTCCTAAGTGCTTGTGGCTCTAACCAAAGCTCAAGTACAAGTACCAAAAAATTAAAAGCGGGTAATTTTGATGTTGCTTATCAAAATCCAGACAAGGCAATCAAAGGTGGGGATTTAAAGATTGCTTATCAAAGCGATTCTCCGATGAAAGCTGAATGGTTGGCAGGACTTTCTGATGATGCCACTTTTAATGCGATGTCGAGTCCTGGAGGAGGTCAAGATGCTCTCTTCTTTACTAACAGTTCCTTTAAATTTATCAATGGGGGACCTGCAAATGTCAGTCTTGACCCAAAAGCTAAAACGGCAACGATTACCCTTCGTAAAGATTTGAAATGGTCTGATGGTTCAGAAGTAACGGCTAAAGATTATGAATTTACCTATGAAACAATTGCTAATCCTGCTTATGGTTCCGACCGTTGGACTGATTCTCTGGCAAATATTGTTGGCTTGAGTGATTATCATGCGGGTAAAGCTAAAACAATCTCAGGGATCACTTTCCCTGATGGTGAAAATGGGAAAGTCATCAAGGTTCAATTTAAAGAAATGAAACCGGGGATGACTCAATCAGGAAATGGTTACTTCCTTGAAACGGTAGCTCCTTATCAATATTTGAAAGATGTCGCTCCTAAAGATTTGGCTTCTAGTCCAAAAACAACAACGAAACCATTGGTTACAGGCCCTTTTAAACCGGAAAATGTAGTTGCTGGTGAATCTATTAAGTATGTCCCAAATCCTTACTATTGGGGTGAAAAACCAAAACTAAATTCAATTACTTATGAAATTGTATCAACCGCAAAATCAGTCGCAGCCCTTTCTGCGCATAAATACGACTTTATCAATTCGATGGCTAATAGTCAGTATAAACAAGTAAAAAACTTAAAGGGATACAAGGTTTTAGGACAACAAGCACTATATATTTCCTTGATGTACTATAATCTTGGACATTATGATACTAAAAATTCAATTAGTGTCCAAGACCGTAAAACGCCATTGCAAGATCAAAATGTTCGTCAAGCCATTGGTTATGCTCGAAATGTCGCAGAAGTGGATAATAAGTTCTCAAACGGGCTTTCAACTCCCGCAAATGGTTTAATTCCACCTATCTTTAAACAATTTACGAGTCCATCAGTCAAAGGATATGAAAAACAAGACCTTGATAAAGCGAATAAACTTTTGGATGAAGACGGATGGAAATTGAATAAATCTACAGGCTACCGTGAAAAAGATGGAAAAGAATTATCGCTTGTTTATGCAGCTCGTGTAGGTGATGCAAACTCCGAAACCATTGCTCAAAACTACATCCAACAATGGAAGAAAATTGGGGTAAAAGTGAGTCTTTACAATGGTAAATTGATGGAATTTAATTCTTGGGTTTCTAAGATGACAACTCCTCCAGGTTCAGATGACTGGGATATCACTGACGGTGCTTGGTCATTGTCATCAGAACCTTCGCAACAAGATTTGTTCTCAGCAGCAGCACCTTATAACTTTGGTCACTTTAATGATTCAGAAATCACTAAGGATTTAAATGATATTGATTCTGCCAAGTCTGAAAATCCAACTTATCGTAAAGCAGCCTTCGTTAAATATCAAGAAGATATGAATAAAAAAGCTTATGTTGTTCCAACAAACTATACTTTGAACTATACACCAGTAAACAAACGTGTAGTTGGGATGACGCTTGACTATGGTGCAATGAATACTTGGTCAGAAATTGGTGTTTCTTCTGATAAGTTAGCCACCAAATAGTTTTATTTAACTTTTGTTTACAAGTTTTTTTGTAAAAATACCCTTACTTTAGTTTTCGCAATTCTAAAGTCAAAGAAGCTCAAATTTATGATTTGAGCTTCTTTTGTTTGATGATTTTTAAGATTTGAACTTACGAATTTAAAAATTAATTAATTTAAAAATGCTATAATAAGCCTAACTAATAATTAATCGAGGGGGCAATATGCTAGTAAATTTTAGAGATATTCAGGCACAAAACTCAAAAGAATCCGGACTAAAAAAGAATATATTTTTTAGAGGAGGTCAGTTGACCGATTTAACAGCTGAGGATAAAAAAATTCTTACGAATAAATTCCAAATTGGGAAAATTTATGATTTTAGAGGGCAAGAAGAGGTCACTACTCAACCAGATGTTGAACTCAAAGGAATTAAATATGAAAATATAGATATTTTAGCTTCTGAAACTTCAGGAAATAATGGCTCTTTACAGGATATGATTATTAATGCCACAGATATTAGTGAGGCGATGATGAAAACTTATGAAAGTATCGTCATCAGTAAGTCTGCTTTAGAAGGATATCGAGCTTTTTTACTGGATCTTTTAGAGCAAAAACAAGCTGTTTATTTTCATTGTTTTGCTGGAAAAGATAGAACTGGATTTGCTGCTGCCTTGCTTTTAAGACTGGCAGGAGCTTCTGATGAGGAGATTATGAAGGATTATCTCAAAACGAATATTGCTCGCAAAGAGGTGAATCAAGAAATTATCAATTCATTGAAAGAAAAACTCACTGAAGACCAAATCGAGGGATTACAGATTGCTCTTACTGTGGATAAGAACTATTTATTTCATGCCAGAGAAATAATGAATGAAAATTTTGGTTCTTTTGAGGGCTACTTAAGTGAAGGACTCTCGCTTGAGAAGGATTATATCGAGCATTTCCAAAGTATTTATTTAAATTATAAATTATAAAAAAGTGATTTTGAACTCTTTTGCTAATTGATGTATAATTAAATTAATAGAATACATTGGAGGTACAAAAGATGATTGGATGTAGTAGTTTTACACTAGAGAGTCAAGATAATAAACATTTTCTTTCTCGTACAATGGATTTTCAAATAGAAATGGCGGAACAAATTCTTTTTATTCCAAGAAACAAGGAGATAGGAATTGCCCACTCTAATGAAGAGACAATTGAAACATCCTATGCTTGTTTAGGGATGGGTGCGATGGAAAAGGGTCATCCAGTACTCTTTGATGGAATCAATGAAAAAGGGTTAATGGGTGCGACTTTATATTTCCCAGGCTATGCTGACTATAGTGAGAATATCAAAAAAAATCAAAAGGGAATTTCACCTGATATGGTTATTCCAACGGTCCTCACTCAAGCGAGTAATTTAGAAGAAATCATTGATTTATTTGATAAGAAATTTGTTATTATTAATGATACTAATCCAACCTTAGGTCTTACGCCTCCTTTACATTTTATTTTTTCTGATTCTAGTGGTCAAAGTTTGATTATTGAACCAAGGCAAGGTGGACTTTCAATTATAAAAGATTCAATTGGAGTGATGACAAATAGTCCAGATTACCAATGGCATGAAACTAATTTAAGAAATTATCTTTCTTTTACACCTAATCAAAAAGAAAGTATCGAACTATTAGGAAAGACATTAAAACCATTTAGTCAAGGTTCAGGTACTTTTGGATTTCCAGGAGATTTTACGCCTCCTTCAAGATTTGTTAGAACGGCTTATTTAAAAAACTACGCTGAGAAACCAAGTAATGAATTAGCCGCTATTACGCTTTGTCATCATATATTAGAATCTGTAAGTATTCCAAAAGGAATTGTTATAACTGAGCATGGAGCAAGTGATTTCACTTGTTATTCGGCATATATGTGCTCAGAAACTCTAAGTTATTATTTTTCAACTTATGGTAATCAAAGAATCAGGAAAATAAGTTTGTCAGAATCCTTGAAAAATGAGAAGGAATTTAAAAACTTTCCTATTGTCAATGAGGAAGATATTTTAGAGTTAAATTGATAAATATTTAATCGAGTAAATAGGAGGGATATTCATTCAGTTCTTTGAATTCAAGAAGTATTTTTTAAATATTAGTTTTAAGTATAGCAATCCTAAAAAGAAATTCGAGAAATAATAGAGAGAAATTAAGGAAAAAATAGTGATTTTAAATTTATTTATAATAGTTTTAATGATTTTTCTTACGGCATTTTTTGTTGCGGCTGAATTTTCGCTGGTAAAAATACGTAAAAGTCGTTTAGAAACATTAGAAAAAGAAAATAATAAAAGGGCAAAATTAGCACTTAATATCGTCAATCACCTTGATTCTTATTTAAGTGCCTGTCAACTTGGAATCACTTTGACTTCGTTAGCAATTGGGTGGGTAGGTGAAAGTACAATGCATAGTATTTTAGCTCCCCTCTTGTCTTATGTTCCTCTACCTTCTGCGTTATTAGACAGCTTGTCTATTATTTTAGCCTTTTTATTAATTACTTTTGTTCATGTGGTAATCGGAGAACTTATTCCAAAATCTTTAAGTATTACAAAAACTGAAGGAGTTGTCTTAACGGTTGCTGCTCCGCTCCATTATTTTTATAAACTTACCTATCCTTTTGTGTGGTTATTAAATGCTTCAGCAAGTTCAATTGGTAAATTGTTTAATTTAAGTTTGGCTACTGAAGGTGATGAAATCCATTCGGAAGAAGAGTTAATTTTAATTGCTAATCAAAGTTTTATTAAAGGGGAAATCAACGAAAAAGAGTACGAATATCTCAACAATGTCTTTGAATTTGATGATTTGATAGCTAAGGATATCATGGTGTCGAGATTAGATATGGAGACGATTCCCGTTGATGTTTCGATTGAAGAAGCGTTAAAATTTGCGATTAAAAAAGGGCACACTCGTTTCCCTATTATTGCTAAAACTAAAGATGATATTCTAGGCTATGTTACGCTTCAAAATTTGATTAAAGAGTATTTAACTGCTCCTGGTCAAGAAATAAAGAAAATCATGCAAGAACCTATTATATTTATTGATACTATTCCCGTAAAGTTATTACTCTCAGAGATGCAAAAAGAGCATAAACATTTTGCTATTCTATTGGACGAGTATGGTGGGACAAGTGGACTTGTGACAATTGAGGATATTCTTGAAGAGTTAGTTGGTGATATTCAGGATGAAGAAGATCATGAGAAAGAATTGGTAGTAAAGCTTTCTCCAACTACTTATCAGGTAGATGGTAAATTGCTTTTGTCTGAATTTGAAGAACTGTTTAATATTGATTTGGCTCAAAATAATTTAAGTAAAACGATTAGTGGGTTTATTACAAATTATTCACTAGAGCAAAATGAGCCACTTGAGGTGGGACAGACTTTCGAATTTGATAATTTGAAAATTACTATTATTGAAATGGATAAAATTACTCCTCATATTTTAGAAGTTAAACGAGTGTAGATTGTATTTGAGGTATAAAAAAACGGAGCTTTAAGAGGCTCCGCTTTTTTATTTTATTGACGAACGACGAGGACATCGCATGGTGCATTTTTGATAATGTAATCCGCCACTGAACCGATAAAGATACGTTCAATGTAAGAAAGACCAGTAGCTCCAAGAACAATGAGGCTAATTTCTTCTTCTTTTGGAAGAGTTTGGCCAAGCATGACTTTTGGAGAACCAAATTCAACACGAGTTTTGACTTTTTTAACGCCAGCTTTTTTTGCTTCGTCAGCAAAGTCATTAATGAGGTTTTCAGCACCTTTGTGTGTATCATCAGCAACAACTGAATCATAGGCTGAGATAGATTGGAAGGCACGAAGGTCAATGACGTTAGCGATAACGAGTTCAGCATCGTTACGAAGTGCTGTTGCAACTGCTTTGTCAAAAGCTTTAGTAGCTTCTACCGAACCATCAATACCAACAAGGATTTTCTTATAGTTATCTAACATAGGCGACTCCTTCATAAGTTTTTATCTATATTTTAATTTTACTCTTATTTTGTCAATTTGTAAAAAGAAAACTGTTAAAAAATGGTTTATGGTATAATTGATGAAGTGAATTTCTTTAAAATAGTGGAAAAAATTACTGACAGAAATAGAAGTTCTCTATTGAAAGTCTGTCAGCAAATTTTGATGACTTATGAACTTAAAGAAAACTGTAAGAAATAGGTGAAAAATATGACTCGATATGCTGTGGTGGATCTGGAAGCGACCGATGCTCATAGTAGTGAAAATAAAATTATACAGATTGGGATTGTTCTTGTTGAAGATGGAGAAATTGTTGAAACTTTTTCCACTGAAGTCAATCCACATGAACCTTTGCTTCCAAGGATTAGTGAACTGACAGGTTTGTCAGATAAACAGTTAAAGACGGCTCCTGAGTTTTCAGAAGTTGCTGCAAAAGTACGAGAATTACTGACAGACAGTGTTTTTGTTGCTCATAATGCTAGGTTTGATTATGGACTTTTAGAAAAAAGTTTTCTTAATGCTGGCTTGGAATTTAATGAAATGCTGCGTGTCGATACAGTCGATTTGGCGCGTGTTTTTTATCCAACTTTTGAAAAATATGGTTTAGAATCATTGAGCGAAAAGTTAGATTTGGCACATGACCATCCGCATGCCGCAGTTTCGGATGCGTATGCTACAGCTGAATTATTGCTGAAAATAGAAGCAAAAATCCAAAAGTTACCAAGAAGCGTTTTGGAAGAGTTGCTTAGACATTCGGACAATTTACTTTTTGAAAGTAAAACTTTTTTACAAGAGCAGTTGGATAAAACAAAAATTCGACCAGCTGGCTTTAAAGTGGTTCATAATATTGCGACGCGTAAGTTTAGGGCTTCTGTCAGTAAAAAAAGTCCACTGACAGACTTGTCAGCAAATTTTTCAGAAAATATCAGTAGATTGGGCTTGTCTTCTCGCTCAAAACAAGAAAAATTAGCTCATTTAATGGAAACAGAGCTTACACATTTACAAGCAAGTTTTATTGAGGCACCGACAGGACTTGGAAAAACTTATGGTTATTTACTGCCAATTTTGGCCTCAGGAAAAGGTTTGGTCGTTTCAACAGCAACCAAAGTTCTCCAAAAGCAATTAGTAAATGATGTGGCACCAAAACTTGGGAAAACATTTGGTTTAAAAATGGCCAAGATTGTTGGGACTAAAAATTATATTTCTCTGAGAAAATTTTCTGAGCTTTTATTAAATAATACTGACGGCAAAAATTTTGAAATTTTTAAAATGAAAATTTTAATTTGGCTGACAGAAACAAGGACAGGCGAATTGGATGAAGTTTCAAAAGTCATGACTAATGATGACTATTTTGAAGTCATTCGCCATGATGGCTATGTCAATACAAAACAGCTTCATTATGAACAAGATTTTTGGTTGAAAGCCCAAAAAGAAGCTGAACAGGCTGAAATTAAAGTGGTGAATCATGCCTATTTGATTGAACGTTTAGCTGACTATCCTGAAACTTTTTTGGAAAATCGTGTTCTTGTTGTTGATGAGGCTCAACAATTATTTCCTATCATGGAAAATGCGGGTCAAAAATCTTTAAAAATTACTGACGAACTGATAAAAATTGATGCTGAAACAAGTGAAAATCCCCAGCTGACCAAAAGGCTTCAAGAAAGTCTTGTTTTTCAGCTTAATAAAAAAGAGCTTGATTTAAATAAAATAAAGATAGATGCTGATGAACTTGGCTTGAGAAATCTGTCAGCACTTTTAGAAGCTGATAATCAAATTGTCTGGCGTGAAAATGGGATGCTTTATGCGAGTGACCAAGATTTTTATAATTTTGAACGATTGATTCCTAAAAATACCAAACTTTTTATGTTGGGAGCGACATTGTCATTATCTAAAGACAAACCGTCATTTCCTGACTTGCTTGGTTTTACAGACTATCGCTTTTTCAAAATTGAAGGAAATCAAGCCACTAATCAGCAATTGCTGACGGTGACAGATGCGCCTAATATCAAAAATCTAAGTTTAATTGATTATGCAGATTACACAGCAAATTCAATTGGAGAACTTTCAAAATTGAATTTGCCAATGGTGGTCTTATTTACTTCAAAAATGGCTTTGACTTTTGTTGCTGAGAAATTATCGGCTGAAGGGTTTGAGATTTTAGCACAAGATATTAATGGGAGTCCAGCCCAAATCAAGAAAAAATTTGATAAAGGTGAAGGAAAAATTTTATTAGGTTTGGGTTCTTTTTGGGAGGGAGTCGATTTTGATAAGCAAAATCAAGTGATTCTTGTTATTCCAAGACTTCCTTTTGCAACGCCTGATGATATTTTAACTAAAAAATATGCGCAAAAGTTTGAAAATCCTTTCTATGATTTTAATGTTCCAATGGCAACTTTAAAATTACGTCAGGCCATTGGTCGGGTAAACCGTCGTAAAAATCAGTACTCAAGTATTGTCGTATTAGATAAAAGACTTGCAGGAAAATCTTACGCCAAAAGAATGCGAAAAAATCTTTCAGAAACTTTACCTGTAAAAATGCTGAATTTACTAGACACAATCAGCGAAATCAAGAATTTTTTGATATAATAAAACATGTTTAAGCAAAAACTTAAAATGGGAAATTGGACAAATTATTTTTTCCTAATCATGAGAAATTTTACTAATAAGCCTTCAAATAATCTTTGAAAAAAGATTTTCTCAAATTTTGAAAGAAGAAAAATATGAAAAAGCGAAAAATGACTCGACATTCGCAAATTATAATTGGAATTTTAGTGATAATTTTAGCCATTTATTTGTCTATCAGTCTTTTCTTTTGGAAGAGTCTAAATCCTTATCATTCCGTTCGAGCGCAAGCGATTGACATTGCCACAGAAAAAACAGATTTAGTTAAAGCGACAGGATTTGATATTGCTGCAACTGACACCGTGACTTATTCAATTGTTGGCCTTAATAAAGCGAATCAAGAAATTGGAATTCTAATTCCAAAAAAATCTGGTAAAATTAAAGAAGTTAAATTATCGCAAGGGGTTTCACCAGCAAGCTTAACGACAAAAGATACGAAATCAGTTGTCTTAGCGCTTTACAAAGGGAAACCGGCTTGGGAAGTAAATAATAGCAATGGTTTTAAAGTTTATGACTTTGAGTCAGGGAAAGAGTTGATATGAAAAAAAATTCTGATTTTGTATTAAAAATGGATGAGTCCGTCACTCTTGCTGCGGCAAATCGCGCAAAAGCATTAAAAGCACAAGGGCGAGATATTATTGACCTGACACTTGGTCAGCCAGACTTTCCAACACCAAAAATAATTGGTCAAGCAGCTATTGAAGCAATCGATAATGGCAAGGCGAGCTTTTATACACAAGCTGGTGGACTTCCAGAATTAAAAAATACAGTTCAACATTATTGGACGCGTTTTTATAATTATGAAATTCAACCAAATGAAATATTGATTACAGCTGGAGCAAAGTTTGCCCTTTATGCTTACTTTATGGCAACTGTTGACCCTGACGATGAGGTAATCATTCCTGCTCCTTACTGGGTTTCTTATGTTGACCAAGTGAAAATGGCTGGGGGAAATCCGGTAATTGTAGAAGCCAAGCAAGAGAATAATTTTAAAGTTACGGTTGAGCAATTAGAAGAAGCAAGAACAAGTAAAAGTAAAATTTTATTACTCAATTCACCTTCTAATCCAACAGGGATGATTTATTCTAAAGAAGAATTAACAGCCATTGGAGAGTGGGCTCTTGCTCATGATTTATTAATTTTGGCAGATGATATTTATCATCGTTTAGTTTATAATGGAGCGGAATTTACAGCAATTTCAAGTCTATCTGATGAAATTCGGAAAAGAACGACAGTGATTAATGGTGTTTCTAAAACATTTGCAATGACTGGTTGGCGGATTGGACTAGCTGTAGGTGATCCAGAAATTATTTCTGCGATGACTAAGATTGCGAGTCAAACGACTTCTAATCCAACTGCTGTCGCTCAATACGCAGCAATAGAAGCTCTTGAAGAAAGAGATAATAGTTTTGAGATAATGCATGCAGCATTTGAAGAACGTTTAAATATCATTTATGGTCAACTTTCTGAGGTTCCAGGATTTGAACTTGTAAAACCAAATGGTGCTTTCTATTTATTCCCGAAAGTGACTAAGGCAATGGCGATGAAAGGCTATAGTGATGTGACTGATTTTACAACTGCTATTCTTGAAGAAGCAGGTGTAGCCTTGGTTACAGGAGCAGGTTTTGGTTCTCCAGAAAATGTGCGCTTGAGCTATGCAACAAGTCTTGAAAATTTAGAAGTTGCAGTGGCACGTTTAAAAGATTGGATGAATGAATGATCGATAAGAAAGAAGCAAAATCGGCCTATAAACTTTCAAAAAAAGTTGGAGCAGTTGTTGCTTATAAGAATCTCGAAACGAATGAACGCTATATTGATATAGCACCAGATTTAGCAGGTGTAAAAAATCGTTTTGAATTTGCCAAAAAAACGGGAATTGGCTTACCTTATGCCATTGAAAAAGCAGCGAAAACAGCTGATTTTGAATTGGAAGTTCTTGAAGAATTAGAAAAAGATGAGCTCCAAACCACTAAAGAATTCAAAGAAGATTTAAAAACTTTAAAAGAAATCTGGCTTGAAAAGTTATAAAAGTATTATTTAAAAATTATAAAATTAAAATATAGAAGGACTTATTTATGAAAGACTTAATTTCAATCATCGACGTCAAAGACCACGTTGGTGAAACAGTAAAAATCGGCGCTTGGGTTGCTGACAAATCAGGTAAAGGAAAACTTCAATTTCTTCAACTTCGCGATGGAACAGCATTTTTCCAAGCTGTTGTTTTCAAACCAAATATGATTGAAAACTTTGGTGAAGAAGAAGGAACAGCTAAATTTGATGAAATTAAACATCTCTCACAAGAAACTTCAGTTTATGTGACAGGTGTCGTTAAAGAAGATTCACGTTCAAAATTTGGTTATGAACTTGATGTGACTGATTTGGAAGTGATTGGTCAATCACATGATTATCCAATTACACCAAAAGAACACGGCGTTGAATTCCTCCTTGATAACCGCCATTTATGGTTGCGTTCAAAACGTCAAATGGCAATGATGCAAGTGCGTAATGCAATCATCTATGCAAGTTATGATTTCTTTGCGAAAAATGGCTTCATTAAGTTTGATAGTCCAATTCTTTCAGGAAATGCTGCTGAAAACACAACAGAACTCTTTGAAACAGATTATTTTGGTAATTCTGCTTTCTTGTCACAATCAGGACAACTTTATCTTGAAGCTGGAGCAATGGCTCTTGGACGTGTTTTCGACTTTGGACCAGTATTCCGTGCTGAAAAATCAAAAACTCGTCGTCATTTGACAGAATTTTGGATGATGGATGCAGAATATCCATTTGTTACTCATGATGAATCATTGGATATTCAAGAAGCGTATGTGAAAGCTTTGATTCAAGGTGTTTTGGATAATGCTGCTTATGCTCTTGAAACACTTGAACGTGATACAAGCATGTTGCAAAAGTATATTGATACACCTTTCAAACGTGTTTCCTATGATGATGCTATTGATTTGTTGCAAGCACACGAAAATGATGAAGATACAGATTATGAGCATGTAGAACATGGGGATGACTTCGGTTCGCCTCATGAAACATGGATTTCAAATTACTATGGTGTTCCAACATTTATCGTCAACTATCCTGCAAGTTTTAAAGCTTTCTACATGAAACCAGTCCCTGGTAACCCAGAACGCGTTTTGTGTGCTGACCTTTTGGCTCCAGAAGGCTATGGCGAAATCATTGGTGGTTCAGAACGTGAAACTGATTATGATTTGTTACTTAAGAAAATTGCTGATTTCGGTTTAGATCCTAAAGATTATGATTGGTATTTAGAACTTCGTAAATTTGGTTCAGTTCCTCATGCTGGTTTCGGACTTGGTCTTGAACGTATGGTTACTTTTGTCGCTGGGACAGAACACATTCGTGAAGCCATTCCATTCCCACGTATGATTAACCGTATCCAACCTTAATAAAAATAAAAAACCTCTACTTTAAGAGGTTTTTTATTTTTACTATTAAGAGGTTTAATGCTAGTTTTAAAAGAATATTGTATGAAATGATTAATAAATTTGGAGAATGATAGCCTTTGCAAGACTGTGATATAATTAACTTATGAAAAATAAAGAAGAACCTCGGATGAAGTGGTCGGATGATGAATATGAAGCAATGATAGATTTGGCAACAAGGCAGTTAGCTGAGCGAATGGCTGAAAGAGCTTTGATGACTTATGAGATTTATAAATATGATTATCTTGGTTCGCAGTTTGTGGCCGATTTTATTGCAGAGTTTGTCATTAGTGCTTATCGTTCATATTTAATCAAACCAGAAAATCTTGATGAAGAGGTGATGCTTTTATTATTTGTCAACATGGCTTATGAAAATATGCGAGGATTGCCAGATGAAGTGGCACAATACCACAGACTTTTTAGACAACTTTGTGACCTTTATTATGAACAAGGTTGTTTACGTCATGCTCTGATTGACGAAGCAGACTATCAGGAAATGGTTTTGGCAATTTTAGCTGATATTTTTATGGAAGTGAAAATGAGAAAAAAATTTAAAAAGTAATTTTGTAATCTTAAAGGGGAGAAAATGGATTTAGATGCTTACCAAAAAGCAATTATCAAATTTGATTTGAATGAAAAAATAGAGAGTCAAAATGAAGTAGATTTTGCATTTGTGGATAAAGTTTTGGGATTATCTGGTGAAGCAGGTGAAGTGGCTGACAAGGTAAAAAAAGTTATCCGCGATCAAGAGGGAAAGCTGTCAGTCAATGATAAAAAGGCCATCGGTCAGGAGCTTGGTGATATTCTTTGGTATGTAGCAACGAGTGCACGTTATCTAGGAATTTCTCTTGAACAAATTGCGAGTGAAAATATTGAGAAATTAGAGAGTCGATTGAGCCGTGGCAAGATTTCAGGCTCAGGGGATGAGAGATGAAAATATTGATTGTGGCTGGTTTGCCAGATTTTATACCTAATGAAAGTTTTGATAAATATATTGGTGTGGATAGAGGGTCACTATTTTTAGTGGAAAAAGGTTATCAATTGGCTCTAGCAATTGGTGATTTTGATTCTGTCAGTAAAATTGAACTTGAAAAAATTTCTGTCAGTACTGACAGATTGATTAAATTGCCTGCTGAAAAAGATTTGACAGATTTAGAAGCGGCTTTAGATTTTGTTTTAGAGTATTTTGCTGATGCGGAAATTGTAATTGCTGGTGCTTTAGGTGGACGTTTGGACCATTTACTGACCAATGTTTATTTAGCAACACGACCAAAATATCAAGCCCTCGCTCCAAAAATGACTTTAGTTGACCGACAAAATTTGATGACCTATTTGTTGCCTGGTCAGCATTTACTAAAGAGAAAGCCAACTTACCAATATGTTGGATTTGTTCAAGTAGAAACAAAGGATAGTTTAGCCATTGAAGAAGCAAAATATCCTTTGAAAGCAGAGGATAATTTTAGTCAAATCTATGCTAGTAATGAATTTATCAGTGACCAAATGAAAGTTTCATTCAATCAGGGAATGGTCATTGTAATTTATTCAGGCGATTCGCATAAAAAATAAATAATAAGAGGTTAAGGAGAACGGAAAAAGTATGATTATTGGAGTCATTGGGGCAACATCAAATATTGCAAGTAAGGCTTATTTACCAGTTTATGCGAAAATGCAGGCGGACCATCGTTTTATTTTGTATTCTCGTCAGTGGGAAAAAGCTGAAGAAGTTCGCAAACATTATAAATTTGAATATGCGACAGAGGACTTGTCAGCACTAGAAACTGTGGATTTGGTTATTATTCATGCGGCAACTTCCCAACATTTTGAGTTAGCTAAAAGATATTTGTCAGCGGGAGTTCCTGTTTTAATGGATAAACCTGTTTCAGAAAAATTAGCCGAAGTAAAAGAATTGCAAAAAATTGCTGACCAAAATAATACTTTATTTGTCGTCGCTTTTAATCGCAGATTTGCACCACAAACAGCTAAATTAAAAGCTCTCCCAGATAAAAATATGGTGAAAGTAAGTAAAAATTTAGCAAATTCTGCCAGTGAAAAAATTACATTTTCAATGTACGATATTTTTATTCACCCTCTGGACACCTTGATTTATTTGCTAGATGATGAGATTTTAGAAGTCAATTATTCATTAAAGAAGAATCAAGACGGGCAATTAACAAGAGCAATTGTTATGCTAGAAACAGCGACAACGAGTGGAATTGCCACAATGAACTTAGAAGCTGGTGCCTTTACTGAAGAATTTACAGTAGAAAGTTCTAGAGAAAGCCTTCGCTTGTCAGAACTGTGCGAACTTGAAAAATTTACAGGAATTGACCGTCAAAAATTTGGAATAAGTGGTTGGCAAAGTGCGACATACAATCGTGGTTTTGATGAAATCATTTCTGCCATGGTTCTAGCGGTTGAAAAATTTGATGGTCAAAATCGTCAAGAATTACTGACAGAACTTAGACAAGAAAATATTCTAAAATCCCACGAAATCATTGACCAAATGTTAAAATGAAAAGTTACTGACAGAAATATTAGCATATCTGTAAACTGCTAAAGCAGTCACAGCTATCCTATGACAGAAACATTAGACTATCTTAAAATGACTGACAGAGTTAAAAAATTTCTGTCAGTATTTTTTTAGGCTGAGCCTTGCATTATTGTCAATAAAAAAGTATAATTATAAAAAAATTAAGAAAAGGAGTCCGCATGACAACACAACAATCTAAAGTCTTTTATTTTTGGTGCAGATAGTTTGTGTTTATGCAATTGGCGTAGATACAACTTTTGAGTATACTCAAGTTTCTGCGCCGGGATTCAAAGAAGACCGGATAGTAAAAACTATCTGGTCTTTCTTTTTTAATTTTTTTACCCTTTCTTTCGACTCTAAAGTAAAATTAATCGTAAAGACCGACTCCAAGCAGGGTTTTGCTAGATGAATGGAAGGGAACTTATAAAAGAAAGCTTTGCTTTCACACATTAGAAAAGAGGAATTTTATGGAAAATTCTACAGGCTTGAAGTCTTCTTTAAAGACTCGCCACATTGTTATGCTCTCACTTGGGGGAGCGATTGGTTCAGGACTATTTTTAGGTTCTGGAAAAGTCATTGCACAGGCTGGGCCAAGTGTATTACTCTCATACATCTTAGCTGGACTGACACTTTATGTTGTCATGTATGGTGTTGGGAAAATGGTCATCCATCAAGATGAACATAAGGCTGGAATGGCCGGAGTTGTTGCTCCTTTTATTGGGGACCACTGGGCGCATTTTGCGGACTGGGTTTACTGGGCAACTTGGATGGCCGTCCTAATTGCAGAAGAAGCAGGGGTATCAACTTTCCTTGCCATGCTAATTCCTGGAGTGCCATTATGGGTTTTCGCCCTGATTGTAGCAGTTCTTGGAACAGCAATTAATCTCTGGTCAGTTAGAGCTTTTGCCGAAACGGAATATTGGCTTGCCTTTATTAAAGTCGCTGTTATTTTAATTTTAATTGCACTCGGAATTTATTTATTAGTTATTAATGATGCTCATCTTGGTTTTGTTGCTGATACCGCTCAAAAAGTATCGACTAAAAGTACAGCACCAAGCTTTGCTCCTAATGGCTTTTCAGGATTTTTAACTTCATTATTGGTTGTTATTTTCTCATTTGGTGGTTCTGAATTGGCAGCAATTACAGTTGCTGAAACGGAAAATCCAAAAGTAGCGATTCCGAGAGCTATTCGAGGTGTTTTAATTCGGATTATTAGTTTTTATGTTATTCCAATCTTTTTATTCTTGCATTTATTACCATGGAGCGAAGTTTCAAATCCAGATGCAGCAAGTCCATTTGCTACAATTTTTGCTCGAGTAGGAATTCCACACGCTGATAAAATCGTTCTCGTAATCATTGTTATTGCAATTTTCTCAGCGGTTAACTCAGCAATTTATGCCACTTCACGCTCACTCTATTCACGCATTCAAGGTTCAAATTCTTATGTGGGTCAAAGATTGGGCAAATTATCTAAAAATCAAGTCCCAACGAATGCGATTTTAGTTTCATCATTTGTTTTGTTTATTGGTGTACTTTTGTCAGCAATTTTGGGTGATGGATTCTGGCAATTTGTGGCTGGTTCGATTTCATTTACGATTTCAATTGTTTGGATTCTCCTTTTAGTCGCTGCTCTTGTTTTATATTTTAAACATAAAGAAGTAACGAATTGGTTTGTTAAGTTGGCAACACTTGTTGTGCTTATTGCTTTAACGATTATCTTTATCATGCAAATTGTCACTAATCCATGGACTTTGTCAGTCTTTGCTCTAGTGATTTGCCTCCTTTCTTACTTTACTTACCGAAAGAAAAAAGCATAATAATAAAAAACATTCATTTTAAATGAATGTTTTTCTTTTGTTTGAGCTCTAGGTATTCAATAAACTTTTCTTTGATTAAATCATTTTTGATAAGTGACAATTTTTGCTTGCGAACAAGTTTATGTTTAAACCACCATTCACAAGACATGGCATCATTTTTATTATCAAAATCAACAGAGGCAAGCAGCTTCACTGGCAATCTTGTTTTTGTATATTTCGCCCCTTTACCAGAGTTATGAGTGGCAAGTCTTTTTTCTAAATCAGTGGTATAGCCACAGTAGAGAGTCTTATCTGAGCATTGTAAAATGTAAGTAAAATATTGGTTCATAAGTTTTTTTCTAAAATAGTGAGAAATTCAAAAGGAGTAAATTCATGAGTAGGCTCCCAAATCTTTTGAAATTGATTAATCATTCCATTGTGAGAAACAATGAGAATATTTTGAGCAGAAGGAAAAAGTTGAGGAAGTTTTTCTAAAAATATTTTAGCACGTTCATGAATTGAAGCAAGAGATTCAATACCTAAAGTAAGATTTTCTTCATTTTCTATATTAAGTTGTGCCCAATCTCGATTTTCTTTTGTTTGATTTTCCAATTTTCCAAGGCCTCGTTCACGTAATAAAGGTTCAAAGAGTAGTAAGGCTCCTATTTTATTAGAAATTATCATTGCAGTTTCCTTAGCACCTTGTAAATCTGATGATAAAATCAAGTCAAATTTTACTGACGAAAGTTTGTCAGCTAAAATTTCGGACTGTTGAATTCCTGTGCCAGTGAGAGGACTGTTCAACCAACCCGTCAGCAAATTTTGCTGAATACTTCGCGTTTCACCATGTCTGACTAAATATAATTTCATAGTCAGATTATACCATTTAACGTAGCCAAAGTTAAGAGCTAGCTTGCCATTCGTGGTATAATAAGAGTATGATTACTTCACTTACGATTCTTTCAAGTCTTGCAATAATTGTAACCGCAGTTATTGCTTTTGCGGAATATCAAGCTGGAAAAAGACGTCATTCAACCACTCTATCTATCGAAATGCTTCATAAGCAAAAAGACGATTTTATTAAATGGTTTTATGATTATCTTCATATCTCACAAGTGTTGATGCGAGTAACAATTCAACTTAACATGGACCGCTTAGAACAACGTCATTTTGAAAGTACAAATGACTCTAGTAATCAGCGACGCATTATTCGTATTAATGAGAATACGATGTCAAGAGATCGTAATGCAGCAGATTTAAATTATCAAATGATGCTTTTAAATCTGGTGATTGATGACCGTAAGCCTTATTTTGAAAATACTCAGATCAAGGTCCGCTCAAATTTTGAGACATTGATGCATGACATCAATGAATTTACAAGAAAAATTCATATAGAATATGATGAAAAAATGAAAGAAACGGATGATGCAGGTTGCCGTTCCATTATGAATGAAGCTCGAAAGATGGCTAGAAATACGATGGAAACTATCGAAAAATCTAACCATGAAATGGGTGAGCAAGTCAAACATGATATTCAAGCACTCGAAGATGAAGTAGAACATTATTTTAAAAAATAAAAAAACATGAATATACACCTTCACTATGGAGAAGACACCAATATCTGCAATCAAAACAAAATAATAAAAGGAAAATAAATGCCACAAGATAAAATAGTAATACATGGTGCACGTGAGCACAATTTAAAAAATATAGATGTTGAAATTCCAAGAGATAAATTAGTTGTTGTTACTGGGGTTTCAGGGTCTGGGAAATCATCTCTGGCCTTTGAAACTTTATATGCAGAAGGTCAACGTCGATATGTTGAATCTTTGTCAGCTTATGCCAGACAGTTTTTAGGAAATATGGATAAACCAGATGTTGATTCAATTGATGGTTTGTCGCCAGCAATCTCTATTGACCAAAAAACAACTTCTAAAAATCCTCGCTCAACAGTCGGGACGGTTACGGAAATTAATGACTATTTGCGTCTATTATACGCCCGTGTTGGGACGCCATATTGTGTGAATGGTCATGGAAAAATTTCGGCACAGTCAGTTGAAGAAATTGTTGAACAAATTCTTGAACTCCCTGAAAAAACACGTTTACAAATTCTCGCTCCTGTCGTACGTACCAAAAAAGGGACTCATGTTAAAATGTTTGAGCGTATCCAAAAAGATGGTTATGTTCGTGTTCGTGTTGATGGCGAAGTTTATGATATTTCAGAAGTTCCAGAACTTGATAAAAATAAAAAGCACAACATTGAAATTGTTATTGACCGGATTGTTGTAAAAGAAGGAATTCGTTCGCGTCTTTTTGACTCTGTAGAGGCTGCGCTTCATCAGGCTGAGGGTTATGTTATTGTTGATAAAATGGATGGTTCAGAGCTTTTATTTAGTGAATTTTACGCCTGTCCAGTTTGTGGATTTACCGTTCCAGAACTTGAACCACGTCTTTTCTCATTCAATGCTCCTTTTGGCTCATGCCCAGATTGTGATGGTTTAGGAGTTAAATTGGAACCCGATGTCGATTTATTGATTCCTGATACAAGCAAAACACTGCGTGAGGGAGCAATTATCTATTGGTATGGGAAAGCCTCAACTTATTACCCTGCTCTTTTAGAGCAAGCAATGGAGCAATTCGGCATTGATTTAGATAGGCCTTGGGAAAAACTTTCAGAAAAAGAACAACAAATTGTTTTATATGGAAATGGAGATAAACTTTTCCATTTTCTGCACGAAGGAGATTTTGGATTACGTGACCAAGATATGACCTTTGTTGGGGTCATTCCTAATCTTTGGCGTCGTTATCGTTCAGGAATGAGCGAGTCAGCTAGAGAAATGGCGCGTTCTTACATGACTGAATTGACTTGTACGACTTGTCATGGTTATCGTTTAAATGATCAAGCACTTTCTGTTAAAGTGGGAGAGAAAAATATTGCTGAATTTTCAATTCTGTCAATTGGTGATACACTTGATTATGTGAAAAGTTTAGTTCTTTCTGCAAATAATGAAATTATCGCAAAACCTATTTTGAAAGAAATTAAAGACCGTTTGACTTTCTTGAAAAATGTTGGTTTGGATTATCTTACGCTATCTCGTTCAAGCGGAACACTTTCTGGTGGAGAGTCACAACGCATTCGTTTAGCGACACAAATTGGTTCAAATTTATCAGGCGTTTTGTATATTCTGGATGAACCTTCCATTGGTTTACATCAAAGAGATAATGACAGATTGATTGAGTCTTTACAAAAGATGCGTGATTTGGGGAATACCTTAATTGTCGTTGAACATGATGAGGACACGATGATGGCAGCCGATTGGCTCATTGATGTTGGCCCTGGGGCAGGTGATTTAGGAGGTGAAATTATTGCCTCTGGAACACCAAAACAAGTCATGAAAAATAAAAAATCACTGACAGGGCAATATTTGTCAGGAAAAAGAGCCATTCCAGTTCCCGAAAAACGTCGAGCCATTGATAAGAAAAAAATGGTCAAGATTACAGGTGCAAGTGAGAACAACTTGCAAAACCTTGACGTTGAGTTTCCAATGGGAGTTATGACGGCTGTAACTGGGGTTTCTGGTTCTGGTAAATCAACTTTAGTTAACAGTATTTTAAAGAAATCATTAGCTCAAAAATTGAATCACAACTCAGAGAAACCTGGTAAGCATAAAAAAATTACTGGTTATGAAGGAATTGAGCGTTTGATTGATATTGACCAAAGTCCAATTGGTCGAACTCCACGTTCAAATCCGGCTACTTATACCAGCGTCTTTGATGACATTCGTGATTTATTTGCCAATACAAATGAAGCAAAAATTCGTGGTTATAAAAAAGGACGTTTCTCATTTAATGTTAAAGGTGGACGTTGTGAAGCCTGTTCTGGTGATGGAATCATCAAAATTGAAATGCATTTCTTGCCGGATGTTTATGTTCCATGTGAAGTTTGCCATGGCAGACGTTACAATTCAGAAACTTTAGAAGTTCATTATAAAGGGAAGAATATTTCGGAAATACTCGATATGCGCGTGTCTGATGGCTTGGAATTCTTCCGTCATATTCCAAAAATTGAACGTAAACTCCAAACGATTGTTGATGTAGGTTTGGGATATGTGACGCTTGGACAACCGGCAACTACTTTATCAGGTGGGGAAGCTCAACGGATGAAATTAGCTTCTGAATTACAAAAACGTTCAAATGGTAAAGCTTTTTATATCTTGGATGAACCAACAACTGGTTTGCACAGTGAAGATATTGCGACCCTGATTCAAGTATTAGACCGTTTGGTTGAACAAGGAAATACGATTGTTGTCATTGAACATAATTTGGATGTCATTAAAACAGCAGATTACATCATCGACTTAGGTCCAGAAGGTGGTGCTGGTGGTGGAACAATTCTTGCTAAAGGAAGACCAGAAGAAGTTGCAAAAGTTGCTGACAGTTATACTGGTCAGTATTTGAAAGCAAAATTGGAAAAATAAGACTGATGGAAATTTAGACTTGTAATTAAAAGACTTGTCATTAAGTGTAGAGGGTTGATAAAACTGTCAGCTTGTTCATCTGTAATTAAAATACTTAGTTCAATAATCGAATTGACAGAACTGCCTAAAAAATGTTCACCTTTGGTCGCATTATTAGTGATAGAACTGTCAGCTTCACTGCCAGTTCCTTTGTTCACCGATAAAATGCTTCCTCTGGTCGCATTTTACTGACAGGATTTATCTTAGAAATATTTATTAGATAAGCTTTCTGTCAGTAAGTTTTACAATAAAAAGCGTAATCTATAAACTTAGATTACGCTTTTGAGGAAAGAAAATGGATAAATTTAAGGAAATTTTTGAAGCGATTAAAGCTGACCCACAGAACAAAGAATATACAAAAGAAGGGATAGAGCCGCTTTATTCTGTCCATAAAGAAGCAAAAATTTGTATTATTGGTCAGGCGCCAGGTATTCGAGCACAAGAATCACGACTCTTTTGGAATGATCCGTCAGGTGACCGCCTGCGTGATTGGCTTGGAATTGACCGAACCACTTTTTATGAGTCAAATAAAATATCTATTTTGCCTTTAGATTTTTATTTTCCTGGAAAAGGAAAATCAGGTGATCTGCCACCTCGGGCAGGTTTTGCTCAAAAATGGCATAAAGCACTTTTAGAAGAAATGCCTGAGATTGAACTTTTTATTCTAGTAGGTTCTTATGCCATAAAGTATTATTTAAATTTAAAATCATCAGCAAAAACAACAGAAGTGATTCGTGATTTTGAAGCTTACTTACCAAAATATTTTCCGCTTGTTCATCCCAGCCCACGAAATAATATTTGGTTAGCCAAAAATCCGTGGTTTGAGCCTGAACTTTTACCAGAACTAAAAAAAAGAGTTGCTCAATTAATGAAATAAATTACTGACAGGCTGTCAGTAATAAAAAAAAGTTACTGACAGTATGTTAGTAACTTTTTTATATCCAATTACTCAATATATTTTTCTGACATCACTATTTTCAGATTTTAAGCAAATGTATTCAAATTATGCCAGTTCTATCCATAGGATATCTTCTGAAATTCTTTTTCCGCCAATTCATACAAACAATGATTCAGATGGTAATGGTCCAAAAATTGATAAATATTAACCGATTCAATCACATCAAAATAGCTAATATAATCAACAATATAGTCATGCATTTCCTGTTTATTAATAGTGACTTTGATTTCATCCTCAAATATTTCAGTAATTGCTTGGTGCATTTCCGAATATTCTTTGCTGATAATTGAATAAGCTAATTCAAAAGGTGCATCCGTCGTATCAACAAAGACATTAAAATATTCATAACTTCCGCCATTAGCTTCAAATATCTCCCAGAGAAGAAGAATCGCTTCATGGTTTGCTCTTACCTCATGCGGATTTATTGCGTCGAAGTATTCTCCACGATGATTGTCTTTATTAAGAATATGGATCAGTTCATGAGCGACTTCAAAAGGAGAAGCATCCTTGAAATTATAAACCATTATTTTGTTATCCACATTAACCACCGCAGCTATTGGAAAAGTATCTACTGCAAAAATCTCAAAGCCACATTTTTCAATTTCTTTGAGGAGATAGTCTAAAAGCTCCTGTCTGCCCATAGAAAACCTCCTTATTTATCCTTATCTTCCAAACGTTTCCCAAGAGCAAGTTTCATGGCATTTTTTATTTCATCAGTCAAAGGTTTGCCGTCAAATGAAACCCATTTATCCCAATTAACTTTGCTATCATCTACTAAATCAGCCAGATCAACAGTTTGGTTTTGTTCTCCATTTTTCAAAGCAACAATTTTTGTACTTTCTTTTTCTTGCTCTTTTTTCTCATTTTTAGCAAAACTAAGAACTTTTTCCTGCCGTATATCATTTAGAGACTTGCTGACTTCCACTATTTCGGCCACAGTTGAAGTTTGTTCTTGCTTACTTTGCCAATCCTCTAAAGAGTAGCCTTTTTTATATGAAGGATCAATATCAGATTTTAATATTCCTAAGCTATCAGAAATTTTTTGAAGATTACCCGCATTAGGTCTTGTGACTCCTTTTATATAGCCGGATAATGTTGTTGGAGGAATTCCAGCTTTTCTAGCAAATTCAGCTTGGGAAACTCCTTTTTCTTTTATTTTTTGTCTAATATTATTAGAAATAAGTTTTTTTAATTCCTCTTCTTGAGGTGTTAAAGTTCCTCTTCCCATTATTTCATCACTTTCTTGAAATTTATTCTACCGTTATTATAACGAATTAAACAGTATAAATCAATGGAATTTTTTAGAATATATGTAATTTTTCTTGGTGAACTGTTTAAACGGTATTTGTTGTAAAAAGGAAGGAGAAAACAATGATACAAGAGGAAGATTTTTGGAATTTAATTGAACAGAAACTTTTGGAAAGGATAATGAGTTTTGGAGAACTTTCAAGAAAAATTTTAAAAAATGGAAGTGATGGTCAAATCTATGATAAACGTGCGAAAAACCTATACCTATCAATAAAAACTCTTAAAAGACTAAGTTTTCTTTTCACTGATGATGAGCTCTATTTAATTTGTAGAGGCAATGAAAGGAGTGGTTATGATAATTACGCCAGCTTTTATAAATTCAGAGAGAAATAAAAAAGCAGGCGAAGAATTTTGGGCGTTTTGCCTAAGTAACATGGGAAGAGTTATTTGCAAGAGAATAGAAACTACATTTTATATTATTGCAATAGATACATGTTTTGATTTATATAAGCATTAAAAGATTTCTCACCCTCCGGTGCTTTTTCTTTTGCCTTTAATCGACCATTTAACTTGAAAATATCTATACAACTTCATATAATATAGAATATCTATGCACCGGTTTCTATCATAAAAAGTAACCTATTTTATGAGTTTTCTATTCTATAAAGGTATTCTAGTGTATAGCAAGGCGTCTAAATTGATTAGACGTTTTTTTATTATTCATTCAATAAAAGAAGCATATAATAGATTCATTTCCAAAAATAAACTTTTTCATAAATACTTCTAAGCGCCTATTACTCCGATCGCTTTTTTTATAAGTTGACAAGTATAGTGTGATGTAGTACAAGATGACCACTTATATAAATGTTATAAAACTTCAATAATCGTGTTGGATTCTTACTGGATGAGTTTCGGTTGGCTCTTCCTGTTATTCATATTAGCTGCTCTTTGGAGTGGCTTTTTTATTTTCCAATTTAAATACAAATTTATCGAATTCGACCAGTTTACATTATTGCTGACCTCAACAATATTTGGTATTATACGGTTTGTAGATAGGCGCCCCTCATTTTTGATGGTCGCCTAATTATGTTATAATAAAACTCTTAAACATGGGTGTCAGCAATTTGCTGGCATTTTTTATAAAAAACCTTAGTCTTTGTATTGAATTGTTATTTATGATAGTCTTTTATTAATATAAAATATAGGAGTATATTTATGAAAAAATTTACAATTACCATAATTTCCTTGTTATTACTTTTGACGTTGGGTGCATGTAACTCTCAAAAATCAAATACAAGCAATAGTTCTAAAGCGGAGACATCATCAAAAGTTACGAAAAAAAGTCCACAAAGTGATAATCCCACTCAACCCAGCAGTTCACAGCAAAGCCAGTCCACACACTCATCGCCACAAAGCAAAATAGTTGATACAAAAAATCTATCTGATTTGCAATTCAAACAATGGATTGCAATGTATGAAGGAGAACATCCTCTTGATGATAGACCAGAAAGAATTATTATTAGAAGGAACGATGCTGGTGAAAGAATTGCAAGAACTGACATTACACAAGGTCAGATTGATTCAAGGAACTATTTTGCAGTAGATAGTAATGGCTTTTTAAAAAGTCTAGATTTTGAAAATTATCCAAACCTAAAGGTATCTTCAAAAAATTTTCCTATAATCAATCAAAAAAAATTAAATGAAAAAGAAGTATTATTCTGGGTAGTAGCTGTTCAAGATGCACTTTTTAAGAGTGAAGGTATCAATCCAGGATTTGATGTATTCTATGATGTAAATATTCATTTAGAAAATAACATTGTCTATGCGGATGTTTTTAGAATAGATTATTCAGATGATCCAAATGGCGGAGTAGCAATTGCTAATAAGACTAAAATTAATGAGTTCATGGTTAATGCTGATGGAGATTTAGAGATGATGGATAAAAATGATAGTTCCAAATACACAATTATTTCCAAAATATTTATGGACACGTCAATGATTAAATAAAGTAAATAGTATTAATTTCTTTCATAAGTTATTTTGAAAAAGTAATAATTTCTGTTTATTAATAGTTAGTTCAGTTGGATAGAGCTAACGGCTCATAACATTTGGTCGCTGGTTTGAGTCCAGCAATAACCATAAATAAAAAGCCTCTTAATTATAAGAGGCTTTTTTATATTTTAATCGCTAAATTCAGTTCTTTCCATTTGAATATGTTGAATACCAGCTTCTTCAAAAACTTGCCCTACCTCATTAAAGCCGTGTTTGCTATATAAACCTTTGGCAGAAAGTTGTGCATGAAGTTCTAATTTATTTAATTTGCTTTCTTTAGCAAACTCAATCAGACGATTGATTAGAAGAGTTGCATAACCATGACCTCTTGCTTCTTTTAAAATTGCCATTCGTTGAATTAGCGCTTTTTTTTCATCCCAATCAGCAAGCAAACGAACGGTACCTTTGGCAAGACCATCGTCATAAAGAACAAAATGAACAGAAGAGGCCTCTTCAAGAGCGTTTCCAACTTCAAGTTCATAAGGAACGCCTTGTTCTTTGACAAAAACTTGATTACGAATCCGTAAAGCATCAAAATAAATATCAGACATAGTATCACGAGTTACTCTAATTTCCATAATTTCTCCTAAAGATTAGTTTGCTTAAAAGCCTTGGATTTATTATAATATAAATAGTCTAAAAATAGCAGAAATAAGTTATTTAAAATAACAATTATTCAATCATTTATTTTAAGAAAGACAAAAATATATTAAATAAAGGAAATTTATGTTCAAAAATAGTAAATTATTCTTCTGGACAGTGGAAATATTAGCCGTTACTTTGTTAATCTTTCTCTTGTCTCAGATTGATTTTGTATTTCAACCCATTAAAACATTGTTGACGCTCTTATTTGTCCCATTTATTATTGCAGGTTTTTTATATTATGTTTTTAATCCTGTTGTTACTTTCATGGAAGAGAAGTTAAGAATAAAAAAGGTATTAGGAATTTTTATTGTTCTTTTATTAATCTTAGGAATGATTATTTTTGCAGTTGCCTCAGTCATTCCAAGCTTAATTTCACAGTTGACAAGTCTAATTAATGCAACTGGGAAAGCTTATCCACAAGTTAGGGCTTGGATTGAAGGGCTTCAACATAATCCACGATTCGCTCAAATCTACGACCAACTTGATGTTAATAGTCTTGTTGAGAAATTAAATCTTTCGTATACTGATATTTTGCACAATTTGCTTAATAGTATCACGGTTAGTGTTGGAAGTATCGTTGGTATCATTACAAGCATTGTTATGGTAATGATTTTGGTACCAATCTTACTTTACTATATGCTTAAAGATGGTGAAAAGATTATTCCGTTTTTGAAGGAAAATGTTTTGACCGAAGATAGATTGAATATCTTTGAACTTCTTGAAAATATGAATCATACGATTTCACGTTATATTTCAGGAGTTGCGCTTGATGCCTTGCTTGTCTTTATTGTCGTCTTTATTGGTTACATGGTTCTTGGAATTCCTTATGCCTTTCTTTTCGCACTCTTTGCTGGAGTAACAAATCTCATTCCTTATGCGGGTCCATATATTGGTGTTTTACCGATGATAGTAACGGTGGCCTTTAATCGACCAGTAACAGCACTTATTGCCGTTATCTATGTCCTTGTTTTGCAACAGCTTGATGGTAATCTGGTTTATCCTAAAATTGTGGGGTCAGCTGTTAAAGTTCATCCAGTAACCGTTATGATTCTCATGTTAATTTCTGGAAGTTTGTATGGAATTTTAGGAATGATTATCGCTGTTCCTGCTTATTGCTTAGTCAAAGAGATTGTTAAATTTGCCAATAGCCTTTATAATAATCATAAAGCCGAACAAAGAAAAATTATTTCAAAATGAGAACAAAAATATGATATAATAATTCTATCTAAATTGTTAACTCTCATTTTCAGTAAAATTGAGTTGGCAAAGTTTTGAGTGTTAAAATAAACACTATAATATTTTTCTCAAGGAGCACTAATGTCAAACCCTGATCCCGAGAGTGTATCGATACTCTTGCAGATTCTTTTACTTATTTTTTTAACAGCTTTAAATGCCTTCTTTTCAGCCAGTGAGATGGCCATGGTCAGTCTCAGCCGGACGAAAGTAGAACAAAAGGCTAGCGAAGGTGATAAGAAATATATCAACCTTGTTAATATCCTTAATCAACCAAGTAATTTCCTCTCAACGATTCAAATTGGGATTACTTTGATTAATATTTTAGCGGGGGCTAGTTTGGCCGAAGCCTTATCTTCACGTTTAGCTCCACTGTTAGGTGGAACAGCTCTAGCTAAAACTTTGGCTCAAATTATTGTTTTAGCTGTCTTAACTTATGTCTCTCTCGTATTTGGTGAACTTTATCCGAAACGAATTGCCCAAAACCTCAAAGAAAAATTGGCCTTAAGAGTCGCACCACCTATCCAATTTTTGGGAAAAGTGATGAAACCTTTCGTTTGGTTTTTAGCAAGTTCAACAAATGTCTTAAGCCGATTGACTCCGATGAAATTTGATGATTTGGATGAAGGGATGACTCGAGATGAAATTGAGTATTTGCTTAATACAAATGATGAAGCACTTGACGCTAATGAGCGTGAAATGATTACTGGGGTGTTCAGCTTAGACGAGTTGGTTGCGCGTGAAATCATGGTTCCAAGAACGGATGCTTTCATGATTGATATTAATGATGATTCACGTGAAAATATTACCGCTATTCTAAGTGAAACTTATTCACGGGTACCAGTTTATGATGATGATAAAGATAATATTCTGGGAATTTTACATGTGAAAAAACTTTTAAGATATTCTTTTGACCATGGTTTTGATGATATTGACTTACGAGAAATTCTTCAAGAACCTTTGTTTGTTCCTGAAACAATCTTTGTTGATGACTTAATGCGTCAAATGCGTAAAACTCAGAATCAAATGGCTGTATTATTAAACGAATATGGTGGTGTTGAAGGCGTAGTTACCTTAGAAGATTTACTAGAAGAAATCGTTGGTGAAATTGATGACGAAACCGATATTGCTGAAGAAGAAGTCTTCAAAATCGGTGAAAATCTCTATGTTGTCCAAGGGAAAATGACTTTGAATGACTTCAATGAAGAATTTGATACACATCTTGAAAGCAATGACGTTGATACAATTGCAGGTTATTTCTTAGCGACAACTGGTAAAATTCCAGCCAAAGGACAACAAATTGTCTGCAAAGTAGATAATGATGAAGATCATTTTTCACTGACAAGTTTAGAAGTCTCTGGAAAACGTGTGGTTAAACTTCGTGTTGAATTTGATGTCGAACCAGAAGAAACAGAAATTAAAAAAAATTACTGACAGAAATTCTGTCAGTTTTTTTATAGAATAAAACTGATAATTATTTAGATAAGCCCTTACATTTAGGTGCTGACAAGAAATAATTTACTAAAACTTTTTACTGACAGAGCCCTTATCTGTAACTTTTACTGACAGAATTTGATTTGATAAAATCAATGAATTGCGGTATGATAGGGGTGTGAAATAGTGTTTTGAATTGGAGAAGATGATGTCAGAGAATATAGATGAACTTAAAAAAGTTACTGGACTGATTCATTCAACTGAATCTTTTGGTTCTGTTGATGGCCCTGGGGTCCGTTTTATTATTTTCATGCAAGGCTGTCGGATGCGTTGCAAGTATTGTCACAACCCTGATACTTGGGCATTAAAGTCAGATAAAGCGACAGAGCGTACCGTAGAAGATGTTATGGATGAGGCACTTCGTTTTAGAGGTTTTTGGGGAGAGAAAGGTGGAATTACCGTTTCTGGTGGTGAGGCGCTCCTTCAAATTGACTTTGTATTAGCTCTTTTCAAATATGCAAAATCTCTCGGTATTCATACAACACTTGATACAGCGGCTCAACCATATTTGACTGATAAATATGTAACCGAAAAAATTGATGAGTTACTAGATTATACCGACTTAGTATTATTAGACATTAAAGAAATAAATCCAGAACGACACAAAGAATTGACAGCTAATAAAAACGATAATATTTTAGCTTTTGCACAGTATTTATCAGACCGTGGTAATGCAATGTGGGTTCGTCACGTTCTTGTTCCTGGTGAAAGTGATTTTGATGAAGATTTAGTTCAATTAGGTGAATTTGTAAAAACTTTAAAAAATGTCTTGAAATTTGAAATTTTACCTTACCATACAATGGGCGAATTTAAATGGCGTGAATTAGGTTGGAAATATCCGCTTGAAGGTGTGAAACCTCCAACAAAAGATCGTGTTCATAATGCTAAAGAAATCATGAATACAGAATCTTATCAAGATTACTTAGAACGTATAAGATAAAAAATAAAAATGAATTTGAAGTTATTCAGATTCATTTTTTTGTTACAAAACGAACAATCGAATAAAATCAGTCCTAAATGAAAATGAAAATGTGCTTAATCAGCCATTTTTTGGTATAATTTAAGGGATGATAACCCAAATAATTTTTAGTTAAAACTAGAAGTTTAAGTGGGAAATTAAAATTTTTAAAATGAGGTAAAAAAATGTCTGATAAAATACTTGTTTTTGGTCATCAAAAACCTGATACTGACGCTATCGGCTCATCATATGGATTTTCATATTTGAGCAACCACCGTCCAAATGGTGCCCTTAACACTGAAGTAGTTGCTCTTGGAACTCCAAATGAAGAAACACAATTCGTATTGGACTACTTTGGCGTGAAAGCTCCACGTGTAGTAAAATCAGCAAAAGAAGAGGGTGTGGATACAGTAATTTTGACTGACCACAATGAGTTCCAACAATCAATCTCTGATATTGAAGACTTAACAATTTATGGTGTAGTTGACCACCACCGTGTGGCTAA
The DNA here is from genome assembly GCF_016516525.1 of Lactococcus sp. S64. NCBI lineage: Bacteria > Bacillati > Bacillota > Bacilli > Lactobacillales > Streptococcaceae > Lactococcus > Lactococcus sp. S64. The sequence continues at coordinate 91,740 of NZ_JACVUQ010000006.1, forward strand.
CTTTAATACAGCAGCTCCTTTGTTTATGACTGTTGAACCTGTTGGTTCTGCGTCATCAATTGTTTACCGTAAATTCCTTGAAGCAAATGTTGAAATCCCTAAAGAAGTTGCTGGACTTTTACTTTCAGGTTTGATTTCAGATACTTTGCTTTTGAAATCACCAACGACTCATGTAACAGACCATAAAGTTGCTAAAGAACTTGCTGAAATTGCTGGTGTTAACCTTGAAGAATATGGACTTGCAATGCTCAAAGCTGGAACAAATTTATCTACTAAAACAGCAGAAGAATTGATTGATATTGATGCAAAAACTTTTGAATTGAATGGTTCAAATGTTCGTATTGCACAAGTTAATACAGTTGATATTCCAGAAGTTTTAGAACGTCTTTCAGATATTAAAGCAGCTATTAATGCTTCAATGACAGCAAATGGATACGATGACTTTGTCTTTATGATTACTGACATTGTTAACTCAAACTCTGAAATTATTGCTTTGGGTGCACATCCAGAAAAATCAGAAGCAGCTTTCAACTTTACACTTGCAGATGACCACGCCTTCCTTGGTGGTGCTGTTTCACGTAAAAAACAAGTTGTTCCACAATTGACTGAAAGCTTCAATAAATAATGACTATTAAAATCTATAATGAAAATCGGCTGACAAGTCAGCCCTTTTTTAAAGATTTGATAGAATATTTAGCACAACATGATGAAGTCATGCTCAGACAGATTCATAAAGATTTTGCTGACGTTAAAAATATTGACCGGCAAATTGACTCATTTATTGCTGCTGGGTTAATCTTACGTTCTGATAAACGTTATTCGCTGGGCTTTCATGTTTTTAATGACAGTGAGTTTGATTGGGAAACTTTAAAAGACAAAATTGCTGAACCACAGAAAAACATCTACGAAGCTCCAATTTTTATTGAAAAGGAGTCACGGATTGAAAGGCTATTATCCCAAAGTATACTTTATCAATCTTTGACTAATCAAACGAATCAAGTTATCTTGAATTTCATGACATCTTTTTCTTACAAAGAATATCCACAGAATACTGAAATTCCACAATCACTTGCCAATTATTTTGATAAAGTGGCCAAAAATTTACCTTTAACTCCGCTTGAAACAGAGGTTTATCAAATGATTGGCGATGTTGACCCAGAATATGCACTTAAGTATATGACTACTTTTCTTTTGAAATTTATGCGTAAAGAAGTTGTCAAATCTAAGTCGGATATTTTTGTCAATATGCTGGAGAAATATAAGTATATTGAAAAAATTTCGGAAAAAGAATACAAATGTCTTTTGAAATTTTCAGAACAAGTGATTCCAGAGCAGAAATATGCTGATGCTAAATCTTTCATTATTGCTCAAATTCAACAAACCTCAGCTATTGAGCCATTCATCTCACTTGGAGACAAATAGGCTATTAGAATAAATTTAAGGAGAACAAATGAAGTACGAAAAACTGTTACCACGTTTTCTTGAATATGTTAAAGTAAATACACGTTCAGATGAAAACAGCACAACAACACCTTCAACTCAAGCGCTCGTAGAATTTGCCCACAAAATGGGTGAAGATATGAAAGCCCTTGGTCTCAAAGATATTCATTATCTTGAATCAAATGGTTATGTTATCGGTACAATTCCTGCAAATACAGATAAAAAAGTGCGCAAAATTGGACTTTTAGCTCACTTGGATACTGCTGATTTCAACGCAGAGGGTGTTAACCCACAAATTTTGGAAAATTATGATGGTGAATCTGTGATTAAACTTGGTGATACTGAGTTTACACTTGATCCAAAAGATTTCCCAAATCTTAAAAACTACAAAGGGCAAACTTTAGTTCATACTGACGGAACAACTTTGCTTGGTTCAGATGATAAATCTGGTGTAGCTGAAATCATGACTTTAGCTGACTATCTTTTGAATATTAATCCTGATTTTGAACATGGTGAAATTCGTGTTGGATTTGGTCCTGATGAAGAAATTGGTGTAGGTGCTGATAAATTTGACGTAGCTGACTTTGATGTTGACTTTGCTTACACTGTAGATGGTGGACCACTTGGAGAACTTCAATATGAAACTTTCTCAGCAGCTGGTGCAGTGATTGAGTTCCAAGGTAAAAATGTTCACCCAGGGACAGCAAAAAATACAATGGTTAATGCATTGCAATTAGCAATTGACTACCACAATGCACTTCCAGAATTTGATCGTCCTGAAAAAACCGAAGGCCGTGAAGGTTTCTTCCATCTTTTAAAACTTGATGGTACACCAGAAGAAGCAAGAGCTCAATATATCATTCGTGACCATGAAGAAGGTAAATTCAACGAACGTAAAGCTTTGATGCAAGAGATTGCAGATAAAATGAATGCTGAACTTGGTCAAAACCGTGTGAAACCAGTTATTAAAGACCAATACTACAACATGGCTCAAATCATTGAAAAAGATATGTCAATTATTGATATTGCTAAAAAAGCAATGGAAAATCTTGATATTGTCCCAATTATTGAACCAATTCGTGGTGGAACTGATGGGTCTAAAATTTCATTTATGGGACTTCCAACACCAAACCTTTTTGCAGGTGGTGAAAACATGCACGGACGTTTTGAATTTGTTTCTGTACAAACAATGGAAAAAGCTGTAGATACTTTGCTTGAAATCATTCGTTTGAACAATGAAGTAGTAAAATAAAAGAAAAAGAGAGAGTAATTAGTTTTTAAGCTCGATAATAAAAGAACAAGTCGCCCAAGAAGGTTTTTGATTAAAAATCTTCATGAGCGGCTTGCTTTGCGCTTATCTTATAATTTTCAGACTAATTGCTACTTTTCGATAACTTTCTGCTACTGTATAAAATATTATTCTGTTTCTAAATATTTTACTGACAACTTTGTTAGTAAAATTGAGCTATTATTCAAGACTTTAAAAATAAAATTGACTGATTATAAGTCAATTAATGTAAAAGGAAAGATTATGTCACAAAACACAAAAGGTAAACTCTCACTCGTAGGACTCTCGTTGATGATATTTACGACAGTCTTCGGTTTTGGGAATATCCCTGTCGCTTTCTACCAAATGGGTTACGGCGCCATTCCTTGGTATATTATTGGAGCCCTGCTCTTTTTCCTCCCTTTTGCCTTTATGGTAACGGAAATGGGTTCAGCATTTAAAGATGAAAAAGGAGGAATTTATTCATGGATGAGTGAGGCAGTTAACCCTACCTTCGCCTTCGTTGGAACATTCATGTGGTATGCTTCTTATGTTATCTGGATGGTAAGTGTTGCCAATAAAATTTTGATTCCAATGGTCAATTTGATTTTTGGTAACTCAACACACACCCCTTCATTACTTTGGATTTCAATTGCAGCTGTAGTTTGGATGGCATTGATTACCTTTATGGTCTCAAAAGGTGTGGAAACCATTAAAAAATTCACCTCTATTGCGGGGGTTGCCGTTCTTTCACTCAATGTTATATTAATTCTTGGTGCTGTTCTTGTACTTGTTGTTAATGGTCATCCAGCAACACCAATTAACCTTGCTGCTTTTACTTCATCTCCTAATCCAACTTTTGATGGTAGTATTGTTGCCTTTATTGCCTTTCTTGTTTTTGCCATTTTTGCTTATGGTGGGGTTGAATCAATTGCTGGTTTAGTTGACCAAACTCATGAGCCTGAGAAAAACTTCCCACGAGGAATCATCACGTCAGCACTTATTATTGCTGTTGGTTATGCTGTTGCTATTCTTAGTGTTGGTTTCTTTGTTGATTATTCACAATGGATTCCAGCCATTAAAGATGGATCAATGAACCTTGGGACTGTTCCTTACATGCTTTTGCAAAACCTTGGTGAAGCGGTTGGTCATGCACTTGGACTTTCTACTTCCGGAGCAGATATGCTTGGTGGTATTTTCGCCCGCTATATTGGTCTTTCTATGCTTCTTGCTTACATGGGTGCCTTCTTTACCTTGACTTATAGTCCAATCAAACAGTTGATTACTGGTACACCAGAAAAACTTTGGCCCGGTAAATTAGGAAAACTTGATGAAGAAGGAATGCCAAAATTTGCAATGTGGATTCAATTTGCAATTGTTACCTTAATTATTGTTTTGAATTTCTTGACTTCACAAGGTGGAGCAAGTCAATTCTTCCTCATTTTGACTTATATGGCTAATGTTTCTATGACTTTGCCTTATCTCTTCATCGTTATTGCTTTCTGGTACTTCAAGAAGAATAAAAATATTGTTAAACCAATTGAATTCTTTAAATCAAATTTTGTTGTGAACTTCTTGACAATTTTGGTCTTGGTTGTTGTTGGTGGGGCTAACTTCTTCACAATTATTCAACCAATTGTGAATTATGTTCAATTACCAGCTGTTGACCAAACTGGTAAAGCATTATCTGAAATGTTGACATCATTTATTTCAATGATTGGTGGGCCACTTATCTTTGGTGTAATTGCCTACTTCATGATGCGCAACTATAGAAAGAAAAATAACTTGTAATAAAATTATTTTAAAAAAATAAAAGCTGAGTTTGCTCAGCTTTTTTTATATTCAGATATTTTGTCGATAAAAAGCCTTCCATATTTTTCGAGTTTAACAGGTCCGACACCAGAAATTTGTAAAAATTGACTTGGACTATCCGGCAGAACTTGAGCCATTTCTTTAAGGGCACTATCAGAAAAAATCATGAAAGGAGGGACGCCTTCTTCCTTGGCTAGTTCAAGTCGAAGTGCACGAATACTTGCAAAACATTCTTCATCAAAATGATGAGAGATTTTTGTTTTCGATTCAATAATTAAGCTAGCTTTGCGATAAACTTTGATTTGTCCTTTGAGGACTTTTAATCCTTGGGCTGAAATAAGGAGAAGTGGGAATTTACCTGATGTAATGTTTAAATAACTTTCAGCAGATAGAAAATCGATTAATTCACCCACGGTTTTTTGGGAATGGTTTTTCATAATTCCAAAAGTCGATAGAGATTCAAAATTCCATTTTGCAATATTTTTATTTTTAGAACCAATCAAAACTTGTGCTACGGCCGTCTTACCAAAACGTTCACCCATTCGGACGACACAAGATAGGACTTTTTGAGCATCAATTGTAATATCGAGAAGCTCTCTTTCATCAAGACAATTACTACACTTTTTACAATCTTCACCTTCATCACCAAAATATTGCAAGATATAGCGTTGCAAACAGGTTTCGGCACTTGTGTATGCTTGCATTTGTCGAAGCTTTTCGTATTCATGTTCCTTGTGCGCTTCATCACCTTCACCTTGCTCAATCAAGAAATTACGAATTCGTAAATCATTTGGTGAAAAAAGGAGGATAGCATCAGATTCAAGCCCGTCCCGTCCTGCTCGCCCAGCTTCTTGATAATAACTTTCAATTGTTGCGGGAAGGGCATAATGAATCACAAATCGAACATTTGGTTTATTGATTCCCATGCCAAAAGCATTAGTGGCAACCATTATCGGTACTTCGTCAAAGAGAAAAAGTTCTTGATTTATTTGACGTTCCTGTTCGCTCAGTCCAGCATGGTAACGAACGGCTTTGAAATGATTATGGTTGAGCCATTCACAAATTTCTTCAACTTCTTTACGAGTGCTGGCATAGATAATTCCAGCAGCCTCACTTTCTTGATTTTTAAGATAATTTTTAAGAAAAGTTCTCTTATCCATCCCTTTGACTACTTCAAAACGTAAGTTTTCTCTAAGAAAACCGGTTTTAATAGTATGACTGGGGGAAATTGAAAGAAGTTTTTGAATATCATCTGCAACTTTTGGTGTCGCAGTAGCCGTAAGGGCTAAGACGGTAGGATTTGTTGGTAAATATTGGAGATGAGAGGCAAAATCGACATAACTGGGTCTGAAATCGTGCCCCCATTGTGAAATGCAGTGTGCTTCGTCTATGGCAACTAAATCAATTGGAAGTTTTTGTAAAAAGGCATTGAAATAGTCTAATGAAAAACGCTCTGGTGCTACAAAAAGAAGCTTGATTTCGCCATTTTCAACCTGTCGCATTCTTTGATAAGATTCGGAATCCTCTAAGGTAGAGTTAATAAATGTTGCTGGAATTCCGGCAATATTCAGCTGGTCGACTTGATCTTTCATCAAGCTAATAAGTGGGGAGATTACGAGAGTAAGCCCTGGTTGAATAAGAGCTGGTAACTGATAGCAGATTGATTTTCCAGCTCCTGTGGGTAAAATACCAAGAGTGGCTTGTCCATCTAGGACTTGTTCAATAATTTGTTTCTGACCATTTCGGAAATTGTCATAACCAAAAATTTCTTTTAATTTAGCTTCTAAATTCATTCTTACTATATTATACGTAAAAGAAGAAAAAAAATCACAAATGACTCATAAAAATTGATAACGAATGGTTCAAAGATTACATTAAAAGAACCAAGATGTTTTTGTTACTTTAAATGATACAAAATGAAGTGAAAAGTGATATAATAAAACAAAAGAATGCGTTTACAAAATTTTATATATAGAGGAGACTTTCTTATGAAAGCAGCAGTAGTAAGACACAATCCAGATGGTTATGCGGACCTTGTTGAAAAGGAACTTCGAGCAATCAAACCTAATGAAGCTTTGCTTGACATGGAGTATTGTGGAGTCTGTCATACCGATTTGCACGTTGCAGCAGGTGATTATGGCAACAAAGCAGGGACTGTTCTTGGTCATGAAGGAATTGGAATTGTCAAAGAAATTGGAACTGATGTAAGCTCGCTTCAAGTTGGTGATCGGGTTTCAGTGGCTTGGTTCTTTGAAGGATGTGGTCACTGTGAATACTGTGTATCTGGTAATGAAACTTTTTGTCGAGAAGTTAAAAATGCAGGATATTCAGTTGATGGCGGAATGGCTGAAGAAGCAATTGTTGTTGCCGATTATGCTGTCAAAGTTCCTGACGGACTTGACCCAATTGAAGCTAGCTCAATTACTTGTGCTGGAGTAACAACTTACAAAGCAATCAAAGTATCAGGAGTAAAACCTGGTGATTGGCAAGTAATTTTTGGTGCTGGAGGACTTGGAAATTTAGCAATTCAATATGCTAAAAATGTTTTTGGAGCAAAAGTAATTGCTGTTGATATTAATCAAGATAAATTAAATTTAGCTAAAAAAATTGGAGCTGATGTGATTATCAATTCTGGTGATGTAAATCCAGTTGATGAAATTAAAAAAATAACTGGCGGCTTAGGAGCACAAAGTGCAATAGTTTGTGCTGTTGCAAGGATTGCTTTTGAACAAGCGGTTGCTTCTTTGAAACCTATGGGCAAAATGGTTGCTGTGGCACTTCCCAATACTGAGATGACTTTATCAGTTCCAACAGTTGTTTTTGACGGAGTGGAGGTTGCAGGTTCACTTGTCGGAACAAGACTTGACTTGGCAGAAGCATTTCAATTTGGAGCAGAAGGTAAGGTAAAACCAATTGTTGCGACACGCAAACTGGAAGAAATCAATGATATTATTGATGAAATGAAGGCAGGAAAAATTGAAGGCCGAATGGTCATTGATTTTACTAAATAAATATAAAAGAGGCGATGCAGATGAATTCAAAAAATTTGGTCAATTATTCAAGTGATGAATTTAACAATCTTTCGCAATTTCAACAAGAAGAAATTACAAACAATTTTAAAGAAGCTATTTTGTACAAAATGAAAGAAAAAAATTTGCATATCGATGAGGTAAGTGAAAAAGCTGGCTATTCTTCACGGAATCTTTCAGCATTACTTTATTCGGATACTGTAAGTTATGAAACTCATGCGGAATTACAAAGAATTCTTGCTGTTGTTAATTCTTTTGCCTAGTCAGAAGAAAAAGAAAAAACGACTCCTATTGAGTCGTTTTTTTATGATTAATTTACTGACAGAATTTTTGTCAGTAAATTAGAGATATTTTTGAGCAGCAGCTGTATCTCCAATATAAGGTTGACGTTTTCCGTCTTTTAATTGGAACATATCAGTCCCTTTTCCAGCGATAATCACAGCATCGTCAGTACTTTTAGTTTTACTGACAGCTTTTTTTATTGCCAATTCACGGTCAAGTTCAAAATCAAGTGTGCGACTGACAAAAGAAGCAATCTCGTCAGCAATTATTTTAGGGTCTTCTCGATTTGAATCATCAGTAGTTAAAATGACATCAAGTCGCGGATGTTTTTCAATCACTTGTCCGAAATCTTTCCGGCGACTTTCGCCTTTATTTCCGGTTGAACCAAGGACTAGAACAAGCTGACCAGCATGGTGTTCTTCAACAACTTCAACAAGATTTTCTAATGACAGGCCGTTGTGAGCATAATCAATATAGATGTGAGCGCCATTTTTGGCAGTAAGAAGTTCCATGCGTCCTGGAACAACAGCAAGAGCTAAACCATCATGGATATTTTCTAATGAAGCGCCTAAAGCTTTAGTTGCTAATGCTGTAGCTAAGGCATTTTCTTGGTTGAAGCGTCCTAATAAGCGAATGTCAAATGCTCCACTGACAGAACCGTCAGTAACAAAATGAAGTCCTTTTGATTCAATAATTTTATTTTCAGAATCAGCACCATAGAAAGCATGTGGAATTTTACGTTCCTTAAGTTCCTCTTTAATGATAGCAAAGTGATTCATTTCGGAATTAGCAACAAAATAACGTGAATTTTTGAGAAGTTGACGTTTGCAGTAAAAATAATCTTCAAGCGTTGGATGTTCAACTGGGCCAATGTGGTCAGGAGAAATGTTTAAGAAAACTCCAACATCAAATGTTAAACCGTAAACCCGTTCTGTTTTGTAAGCTTGGCTTGAAACTTCCATGACCAAATGTGTCATTCCATTTGTCAGAGCTTTTGCCATCATTTCTAGTAAATCAAGACTTTCAGGAGTTGTCAATTCTGATTTAAAATAATTTTTTCCATCCAAAGTTGTTTGGGCAGTAGATAAAAGTGCAGTTTTGCCACCGTTCATTTTGTCAAGGATTGCTTTAGCAAAATAAGCAGAAGTGGTTTTTCCTTTTGTACCAGTCAAAGCTAAGGTTTTGAGTTTATTTTGTGGAAAATCATAAAAGCTTGCAGCGATTAGAGCCATTGCTCGTTTAACATCAGTGACAATAATTGCTGGGAGAGCTACTTCATAATCAAATTCTGAAACATAAAAAGCAGCTTCTAAGTCTGTTAAATATTCTTTTTTAAAATTCAAACCCTTGGCAAAGAAAAGGGTATTTTCTGTTGATTTTCGTGAATCATAAGAGAGTTGGTCAAAGTTTACTTCCTTTGGCCAGTTGAAATAATATTCGCCAGCAGAAGAAATCTCACGGAAATTATTATCTTTTTTTAGTATTTCTATAACTTGTTCAAGCTTAATCATGTGAGGAATGCCTATTTATCGCTAAATTCGCGATACCTTTCTAAAACAAGGAAACTAAGGGAAAAATCCCATTACCCTATATTATAGCACAAGCCAAGAGCTGGTGCATGTCCCATTTGTTTATAGATGGTAATAGATGACATCGTGAATTAATGATCTAAAACCATTCTTTTATTGTCAAAATACAGAACTTAGGGTAAAATGGAACAATGGAAGATTCAGAAAAAATAATGAATACAGGTCAGCAGTCACCAAAAACGGCTGCAAAATCAAAAGATCAGATGCTCTCTGGTGCTGCTTGGCGGACTGGTGCGGACATGATTGGGAAAATACTAGGGGTAGTTTATATTATTCCTTGGTATGCTTGGATGGGGCGTTTTGGTAATGAGGCCAACTCCCTCTTTAGTATGGGTTATAATATCTATGCTCTTTTCCTATTGATTTCAACAGTGGGGATTCCGGCGGCAATTGCGCGTGAAGTGGCTCGCTATAATACATTAGATGACCCTAACATGGCTTACCGGCTCGTTCGGCAAATGCTCGGAGTGATGCTGGTTCTTGGAATTGTTGCGTCAGGGCTCATGTTCTTTCTTGCAGGTCCACTCTCAGCCCTTGTTGGCGGTAAGGATAGCGCAGATTTAATTCCAGTCATGAAAAGTTTAGCATTGGCTGTCTTGATTTTCCCTTCAATGTCAGTTATTCGAGGATATTTCCAAGGTCTGAATCAGGTGAAAGCTTATGCTATGAGTCAGCTTTTGGAACAAATTGTTCGGGTCATTTGGATGCTAGCAGCAACTTTTGCTATCATGAAGTTAGGTTCGCATAATTGGCAAAATGCCGTGACACAATCTACCTTGGCTGCTTTTATTGGGATGTTAGGTTCCTACGCTGTATTATTCTATTACTTACAGAAATCAGGAAATCTTAATAAATTAATTAATCCTGGTCCTGTAAAATCTAAAATTAATGCTTTAGAAATTTTTAGATCAACATTACACACAGCCATTCCATTTATTGTCATTGGTTCAGCTATTCAAATTTTTAAAATTATTGATAACTCAACCTTTATGAATATGATGCCTTGGGTAACAAACTATAGTCATAATGAATTGCTTGTTCTGATGAGTTATTTCTCAGCAAATACTGATAAATTAACGATGGTCTTGTTGGGTGTCGCATTGACGCTTGGTTCTGTTTCAGACCCTCTGATTACAGAGCACTATGTTCAAGGAAATCGGCGTGAACTTGCAACGTTAGTGGGTTATAATTTCCAATTATACGTTGGTTTTATGCTTCCGGCCGTGATTGGAATGTCACTATTGACTAAACCGATTTATACAATTTTCTACCAAATTCCTTCTGGATTACAAAGTAGTTTGTTTGTCTTTGCTATTTTACAAACCTTCTTGTTGGGACTTTATATGATTGTCTATCCTCCACTGACAGTAATGGACCATAAACGTTTGGCAATGCGAATCTTTACCTTGACTCTTGTCATTAAATTAGTTTTGCAAGTTCCAATGATTCTTATTTTCCATACTTATGGACCTTTACTTGCGACCACTGTTTCGTTCTTAGTTGGTGTTTTCTTATTCATTAGAAAACTACATGAGTTAACTCATTTTTCAATTAAGAATACAGTTCGCGGAATTCAAGGGGCAACTTTACTGACAGGATTTATGGCTATTGTGGTTATTATTGTTGAAATCATTTTAGGTTTTATTTTCGGTAAGAGCCCAGGTCGAATTGCCTCAGTATTTATTGCTGCCATTGCCGGTGGTGCAGGATTTTATACTTATCTCTGGTTTGCTGCTAAACTTGGACTTCTAGAAAAATGGTTTGGTCCAAGAGGTTTGTCACTTCGTCGAAAATTACATATCTAATAAAAAATAAGTCTGTCAGTAAAAAAGTTACTGACAGACTTATTAATAAGAGTTAAAAAGGATAATAAATGGCAGAAATTACCGAAAATACAAAAAAGATTTTAGAAGTTATTCTAAATTTAAAAGAGGGGCAGGTCATGAGTTATCGAGATGTGGGAGCTTTAGCTGGATTTCCAAATGGTGCACGGCAGGTTTCTAGAATTTTGCATTCGATGTCTAAAAAATATGAACTACCATGGTGGCGTGTAGTGCGTTCTGACAGAACAATTGGATTGCCAGAGCCTGCTAAAAGTGAGCAAATGGAACTTCTAAAAAAAGAGGGAATTTCTTTTACAGCTCAAGGGAAAATAATTATTGAAGATGAACTGCTCTAATAAATAAAAAGTACTTCTATATTTTAGAAGTACTTTTTGTATTCAATTAACTATTACCAAATTTTAAGACGATTTTCTGGTGCACGATACATCTTATCTGTTTCTTTAACATCAAAAGTTTCGTAAAATTCTTCAAGATTTGTTGGTGGAATATTGGCACGAAGTTTAGCGGGTGCATGAACATCCATTGACAAAAGCATTTGTTGGAATTCTTTACTTGCTTTCATGCGCCAAATCTTAGCCCACTGACTAAAGAAAGCCTTCAAATCAACGTCTTTCTCATCTTTAGCTGCTGTCAGTGCCGCTGTAATTCCTCCTTGGTCAGCAATATTTTCTGACACAATGAGTTTTCCATTTGCTGGACCAGCTTCGGTTTCTACGCCGTCAAAGAGTGCAATCATTTCTTTTTGCTTTTCTTCAAAAGCTTCATAATCTTCATCTAACCACCATTTGTTCAAATTTCCTTCTTTATCGAATTGGGCACCGTTGTTATCAAAAGCATGAGAAATTTCATGAGCAATGACTGCGCCGATTCCACCGTAATTTTGTGATGAAGATTGTTCAAGAGAGTAAAAAGGAGCTTGCAAAATTGCTGCTGGAAAAACAATTGTATTACTATCAGGACTATAATAAGCATTGACCATATGAGCAGGCATATGCCAGCTTGTTTTATCAACATCTTCTGAGAATTTTTCAAAAGTTCGAGCAGTCAAAATTTCATCGAATTTAAGGGCATCTTCATAGAGAGAGCCAGAAGTTGTTTTTAAACGACTATAAATTTCAGGCAATTTATCTGGGAAACCAATGAAAGGAGTAATAGCATCCAATTTTTCAATGGCTTTTTCAGCGGTTTCTTGACTGAGCCACTCATTTTTAGACAAACGCGCTTGGTAAACTTTAATCATTGCAGTGACCATTCGTTTGACATCGGACTTAGCAGCTTCGCCAAAATATTTTTTACCATAGAATAAACCAATCACTTGGCTAAAATAAGACTCAGTCAAATCAAGTTGATGTTTTTCTTGACTTCTTGCTTCTTGAACATTTGAAAGGAAACGTCCGTAAGCTCCACCAAGAATTCTAAGGTCTTCATTGAAGAAAGAAGTAGCGCCACGTGCAATTTTTGTCAGCATCCAAGCTTTAATGAGCGACCAATTTTCTTCATTGATAAGTGAATCAAATGATTCGTAAAAACGGTCTTCATAAACAATGACTTTATCAGGTTCAGTTTTTACTAAATCTTTAATTAAAGATTTTAAATCCAGGTTTTTAACTTTACTGCCAAAGTTGTCAGTAGAAATTGGATGATAAAGTTCAGCATATTTTGCCCACTCTTCAGAAGTATTTGCTGACGGAACTAAAAGAGCATCGAATTTAAGGGCAGACTTTGCAATCTCTTCTGCATTTTCAACATCAAATGTCTTTAAAATTTCGCTTGTATTTTTAGCCCAAAAATCAAGTAATTCTTTTTTTCTAGGGTGTTCATCATTATAATAAGTGGTATCAGGTAAAATCAAGCCCGGACCAGAGAATCCAAGAGAATAGTGAATAGCATCTTTCATATCAGGTTCAACACTAAAAGAAAATGGAAGAGGAGCCTGTGAATGGAAAACGAGTTGAGTCAGATTATTTTTAAATTCTTCAAAAGAATTTAAAGTTTCAACTTTAGCAAGTTCATTTTTTACGGCAGAAAAATCCGCTTTTTCTCTCGCTTGCCAATCTCCTGCTTTATTATAAAATTTGATTGCTTCAAGCAATTCTGGATTATCAGTAGGTAGGTTTTGTGATAACTCAGCTAAATCTTTAGCCAAATTTTTCTCATTTTTTAGTACTAATTCATCAAAAGCTGAAATTCTTGGTTTGTCAGCAGGAATTTCTGCATTTTCTAACCATTCAGCATTAACAGTAGCGAATAAATCATCTTGAATCCTTGTCATATCGACCTCCTATTATGGATATTTTTTATATTATATCACTTTGATTATGCATTTTCAGCACCTTGATATAATTATTGACCTATTATATCTTGCTGGAATTTTTTATAAAAGTTGAATGTTAATATTAATAATATCTACTTCCCAATCTTTAACATAATCTTCCGAAAAAAGACTAATGAAACGGTAGCTGTCATCGCTAATAAATGTATAATAAGCAAAGTAAGTTTCCTCTTTTTGTTCAATCTTATTTCTGTTAATGAGCTGTTCCTTATTTTCGGTGCAAAGATATAATTTACCTAGAAAAAAAGATTTTTCGTTTCTTTTTAGTTCAAAACTTATTTTATATTTTGAGTTTTTTTTGAAAGATGTCTTGATAGAAAAATTTAATTTGTTCTCTTTATTATCTTCAACATTATATGAAGTTCGGACTACTTTTAAAGAATCATCTAGAATTTTAAAATAGAAAGTTCGACTTGTATCAGGAAGACGTACTGACCAATTCTCCCAATCAAATTGAAGTTCATCTTTTTCCAAGGTGATATCTACATCAATTAAAAATTCGTTAAGGTAACGTAAAAGAATATTATAATTGTTCCATGCAAATGTACCATGACTATAAAAAGCATTACGGTTAAAAAGCATTTTGTAATTTAGATTAAGCAAAGTTATTTTTTCCAAATGTAATTTTTTTAAAAATGGATATGAACCAGTGACATTATCAGAAGTAATCAATTTTATTTTATTGGGAGTCAATAAGGTAGAGGCTAATAAATGATTATAGCGTTCTAGAAAAGAAGTTGGGACTAAATCAAAAGAAAAAGTTGTGTCACAATTATCTTTAAATTCTTCCCAAAAGATAGAGCGATCAAGTAGAGGGTCTAAAAGAACCATAGGATAATCCCCCAAAAGTCCATGTAAGAATGCACCAACAGCTCCTCTACTTTCACCAACTAAAAAAATATTCTCTTTTTCGATATGATTTTCTTTTGCTATTTTTTTTATTAAATTCTGTACATTATCTTCGTAATCAGGAAAATTTACAGTGTTCTGAAAAAATGAACCTGTAATGAGATTAGTATCTGCAATTCTTAAAATAGAAGTATTATGTGGAACACGCTTCATTAAAGATGACCAGCGTTGATTGGGCCAAGCAAAATATCTCATTTCTGCATTAACTGTGAACTTATCTGATAAAGGTGGGAACCAAACGACTAATTTATCTGTTAAATCTCCATCCCAACAATTGGTCTTTTCAAACTGATAATAAACCCCTTTGTATTCCTTCATGTTTTTGTAAATAATATCTTCAATCGGTTTTAAAAGATATCCCTTCTCTTCATCATAACCGTCGAAAGTATAATTTTTTAGAGCATATTCTTTTATTTTTTCATAGTCTGAACTCTCAGGGAGCATAAAATTTTTTAATCCCATATTTTGTTCTTTTCCGGGAAAATTTTCTTTGCTTGGCCAAATATATTCTACTTGTCTTTCTTCCATTATTTTTCTCGATTCACTTTAAGAATTTAATTTTATTAATTAATCTAATGTTTGCCAACCTTCACGAATATTTGATATCACCTTCGTCCTTGGTTCAGGCGCATTTATTGAAGTTCCCACATAAGTCCAACCCAATTGCCGAATTAACCTGATAACCTTAATCTGAGCTGAGCTAATGTTTTTATAATTGGCTATATTTCTATCGTCTGAGTCTGAAAACATTAAGTCTGAAGGCCCTGCAAAAGAATAATCAGCCAAAGTTCCATCGGTATTATACTGACCCGAATGACTTAAACCCAAGGCATGGCCCAATTCATGCATGATAATATCGGTGGCTTGGATATTATTTTGTGAAGCTTCGGTGATAACGCTAGAATAACCTGTATTATTCAAGAAAATCATTATCTTTGAATTTCCAATACGTGTGCCTGGAATTTCGTTGCCATTTGCATCAATATTATAATAATATCCTCGACTTGTTGATGCCCACAAGCCATCATTGAGAGGAGTTTCATTAAAATTCACATTTATATCTGTATCAGATTGAGAAGGAGTATCTGCAAAAAGTCCTGGTATAGCAGCATTCCATCTATTAATAGCATTTTGAATAGTTGCTGCTAAAGGGTCATCAGGAGCAACATACCATTTTATCGCACTATTGACTCCTGAACCTTTTAAACTTTCGTAGGCTGTTTTAATGCCATCTGGTCCATAACTTAGCGCTCTTTTATCAACCCAAAACCAATTAATATCGTCATTTGAAATAGATACTGCAGTAATAATCGTTCCGTCAGTTCCCAGCAGTGTTTCTTCTTGAGAGGCGATATAATAGTTGCCCACTTGATTGAAAGAGTTGTCTATTGGTTGGTCGTAGTTTCCAAATTGACCACTAAATAAAGTATAGTTACTAGTTGTAGGCTTTATCGTTACAATACGACTTCCATCACTTTGAAAATCTTGCCAATAACTATTATCTTTAGTGTCGATTGTATACTTCTGTGTTGAAGTTACGGAGTATTGGTTGATTAAAGCTTGTTTATCTATCCAGTATGTATTTCCATTATTAAGTTGAATTTGAACCCAACTTCCATGTGAAGAGGTAACACTCTCTTGCAATATTTTTACAACTTGTCCATCAAATTGTTTATCAGAACTACTGCCTACTGGCCAAATCGTTTGGTCACTTGTCATTACAGGACCCTCTTGATATAAATTACTATTGTCACCAGTTGCTTTAAAATTAATTTGTAAAGTACCTGTTAATATTTTACTAGATAGGATTTTGTCGAAACTGTCTAAACTCAATCCAGCTTTATCCATCCAATAACTTGTACCGTTGGATAAATTTATGAATACCCAAGTTACACCGTTATTTGTCGTTTCTTCTTTGGAGATGTAGACTTTCTGATTATTATAGTTTTTTGCAAGCGTGTTTGAAAAAATTGTATTATAAGTTGTAAAATATGGACTTGGAGAATATAAGCCATCAGAACGTGTAGCTTGATTTATTGTTGCTGGATAATCCACATTTTGAGAGGATATTATTGAATAATATCCATAAAGTGACGTTCCGTTTTTATCTATCCAATAAGTAGTATTATCCTTAAAATGAATTTGTAACCAGGTCACACTATTCCCGCTTGTAACTTCCTCATTAGTTACATAAGCATATTGATTATCATAGTTTTTAGCTAAAGTGTTAGAAACGGAAGTTTCTAAACTAGTATAATATGGAGTAGAGATGTACAAACCGTCATTACGGTTATTTTGTTGAATTTTTATAGGATAATCGACTGTTTTTGTTGAAATTACAGTATTATATGTCGTTGCTCCCCAAACTTTTTGTGCCAATAATATCAAACACAGGCAACTTACTAGATAGAGGATAGCAACTTTAATTAATGATTTCATAAGATTCTTCCTCAAATTTTTTATAACTTTACAAAAAAGCACTGACGAATTCCATCAGCACTTTTTAACAGCAATTTGAAAATTAATGTAAACTCGTAATTAAATAGTTCTGAAACGATAAATTTTAGCAATTTTGCCAAAAAGTTCAGGGACTTCGGCAAGGCTTCCAGCATCACGGCTTAGACAAGTAAGCTTTTCATCTTTTACTGAAAGCTTGGCAAAATGGTCATGTTGCAACAAGAAATTATGGATCAGCTCTGCAAAATTTGCGTCAGTAAATTTTACAAAAAGTAAATCTCCATTACCAGGAGCTTCCGCATCTAAAGGACCCCCAACGAGTTCAAAAACTGCATCGTAATCATCAGGAAGTTGCTTTGTGAGCAGTTTGATTGTTTTGCGGCTTTCTTGTAGCGCCCAAGTATTATCACCACAAAATACAAATTGTTCAGTACTCAAAGAAATGGGCTCTCTTTCAAGAAGTTCAAGCTCATCAATTCGATTTTGAATATAATTTAACAAGTTTTGTTTATTATCTAATGTAAGATATTCAAACAAAAGCTTTGCCTTATTATAACTGTACTTGTCATCTTTACCAAGAAGGTATTCAGTTGTGACATTAAAATAATCAGCAATTTCTGTCAATCTTTTGGCAGAAGGTTCTTTTCCCAAGCGATAATTAGCAAGGGCGTTTCTGGGATATCTCAACTCTCTTTCGACCTGGTTGAAAGATTTCTGAGAATCAATAACTAAAGTTTTTAGACGGTCATAGAACATTAAAATCACCTCAACATGTATTGAATAAATATTTTTAATATTTGTAACGAATACATTATATCATATAGTTATTAGATATAAAATACCTAAAACTTAAAAAAATAGCAATATTTAAGTTAAAAACTTAATTGTTGCAAATTCGTTAACAAAATTGACATCTATAGCGTTATATGGTATTATAAAAGTAATCATAGGAATACTCAATATGCTTTTTGAGAAGAGAAAGGGAAAAATTGAAAGAAATTTATGACAAAATCCAAGACATAAATATTATTTTGAAAAGATCATTTATTGACCTTGGAAAACCACTAGCTTATCAAGAGGTGGTAGAAAAAAGTGCCAAAGTTTTAGAGTCTAGCCTTTTTATCATAGATACCAAACGAAATTGTTTAGGTTATGGTTTTACTGATTCTGATAATTCTTATCAGGATGATATAAACCTCCAAAATTTTTTTATCTATCAAAAAATATCAAAAGATATCTCTAGTCAACTATTAAATCACTACGAAATGAGCGCAAGCCTACCAATGGCCCAATCAATTTTAGAACCAGTGAAAGAAATTTCGAGCAAATTTCCAAATAAATTTCTCAGCTTTCTCCCTATAGAAGGAAATCATTTGAGATTGGGAACCCTTTTTCTACTGACAGATTCTCCTCTGGAAGAAGAAAAGAGAATATTGGTAGATTTTTTATCAACATTCATAGGGAATCAAATGTCTTATATCATGCTGGCAGAACTGGAAGGGCAAAGACGAAATGAAACCTTTGTTTCTTTAGTTCAATCATTATCTCGTTCAGAATTAGAAGCATTTAAAAGCATCATTGAAAAAATAGAGCGTTAAACTAGAAAAAGCTTGAAAATTTTCATATAAAATAGTATAATAGAAATAATGGTTTGTCAGCAAAATCTGTGGGATATATTGTCCCCATAGGCTTTGTAAGCAACGAAACACTACTGTTTTCGTTGCTTTTTTGGCGTCTTTTATATTGAATAAACCAGAAAAGTTATAAAAAAGACAAACTACAGACTTTTCGGTTTTTTTAATTAAAAATTCATCAAAAACACAGACTTTTTTAATCAAATCTAAAAAATAGAGGAGAAAACACTTGGCAGGACATGACGTAAAATACGGTAAACACCGTACAAGACGCAGTTTTTCACGTATTAAAGAAGTAATCGGTTTGCCAAACCTCATCGAAGTTCAAACATTAAGTTATAAAAACTTCCTCGATGAAGGTCTTGCAAATGTCTTCAAAGAAATGTTTCCAATCGACAACTTTGCGGGTACAATGGAACTCGAATTTGTTGGTTATGAAATGAAAACCCCAAAATACACTGTTGAAGAAGCTCGCGCACATGACGCAAACTATTCAGCACCTATCTATGTAACCTTCCGTCTTGTAAATAAAGAAACTGGTGAATTAAAAACACAAGAAGTCTTCTTTGGTGACTTCCCACTCATGACTGAAATGGGGACATTTATCAATAACGGTTCAGAACGTTTGATCGTTAGCCAATTGGTACGTAGTCCTGGTTCATACTTCCATCTTAAAGCTGATAAAAACGGTCTTGAAAGTTTTGGACATACAACAATTCCTAACCGTGGAGCTTGGTTTGAGTTAGATACAGATGCTAAAGGCATTGGTTATGTTCGTATTGACCGTACACGTAAATTAACTTTTACAACTATGCTTCGTGCGCTTGGTTTTGGTTCAGATGAAGAAATCCTTGAATTGTTGGGAGAAACTCAACTTTTAACAGACACTATTGCAAAAGATGTTCATAAAAACCCAGCTGACACGCGTGTAGAAGAAGCGCTCAAAGACATCTATGACCGCTTGCGTCCAGGAGAACCTAAAACAGCAGATAGCTCACGTGGCTTGCTTGTTGCTCGTTTCTTCGATCCAAAACGTTATGACTTCGCACCTGTTGGACGTTACAAATTTAACAAGAAATTAGCGCTTAAAAATCGTTTGCTTGGTTTGACTTTGGCTGAACCAATTGTTGACCCAGAAACTGGTGAAATTCTTGTTAATACAGATACTCTTGTTACTCGTGATGTGCTTGATTTAATCGAACCATTGCTTGATAACGGTCTTGGAAACTTTGTTGTTGAACCATCTGACGACGCTGTAATTCCAGAACCAATTACTTTGCAAAGTATCAAAGTTTATTCACCTAAAGATCCAGAACGTGTTGTTACATTACTCTCAAATGGTAATCCTGATGCAGAATGCCGTGTCTTGACACCAGCCGATGTGATTTCAAATATCAGCTACTGGCTTGGTCTTGCTGAAGGAATTGGTAAAGTGGACGATATTGACCACTTAGGTAACCGTCGTATCCGTTCAGTAGGTGAATTGCTTCAAAACCAAGTACGTATCGGACTTTCACGTATGGAACGTGTGATTCGCGAACGTATGTCATCTTCAGAAAATGAAAACATCACACCACAAGGTTTGATTAACATTCGTCCTGTAACAGCTTCAATTAAAGAATTCTTTGGTTCATCACAATTGTCACAATTTATGGACCAACACAATCCTTTATCTGAGCTTTCACACAAACGTCGTTTTTCTGCCTTAGGACCTGGTGGTATCTCACGTGACCGTGCTTCATATGAAGTACGTGACGTTCACTATACTCACTATGGCCGTATGTGTCCTATTGAAACACCTGAAGGACCAAACATCGGTTTGATTAACAACTTGTCATCATATGCCAAAGTAAACGAATATGGTTTCATCATGTCACCATACCGTCGTGTTGACCGTGTGAACGGTGTGGTTACTGACGAAGTTGAATATTTAACTGCCGATGAAGAAGACAACTATACTGTTGCCCAAGCAAACTCACCATTGACTGAAGATAGCCGCTTTGCTAACGAAACAGTTATGGCTCGTCATACTGGTAACAATATTGAAGTTGAAGCTTCAACAGCAGACTATATGGACGTTTCACCTAAACAGGTTATCGCCGTTGCTGCTGCATGTATTCCATTCTTGGAAAACGATGACTCCAACCGTGCCCTCATGGGTGCCAACATGCAACGTCAAGCAGTTCCATTGATTGACCCACATGCACCTTGGATTGGTACTGGTATGGAACATCAAACTGCTCGTGACTCAGGTGCTGCACTTCTTGCAAAACATGCTGGTGTTGTTGAGTATGTTGATGGTAATGAAATTCGTGTTCGTCGTACTTCTGGTGAACTTGATATTTACAATATTACAAAATATCGTCGTTCAAACTCAGGAACTTCGTATAACCAACGTCCATTGGCTCGACTTGGAGAAAAAGTTGAGAAAGGGGACATCATTGCTGATGGACCTTCTATGGAAAATGGAGAAATGGCCCTTGGTCAAAATCCACTTGTTGCTTATATGACTTGGGAAGGTTATAACTTCGAGGATGCGGTAATTATGTCAGAACGTTTGATTAAAGACGACGTTTATACATCAATTGCCATCGAAGAATATGAATCAGAAACACGCGATACAAAACTTGGCCCTGAAGAAATTACTCGTGAAATTCCAAACGTTGGGGATGAAGCACTCAAAAACCTTGATGAATCAGGAATTATCCGTATTGGTGCTGAAGTTAAAGATGGCGACTTGCTTGTTGGTAAAGTAACTCCTAAAGGTGAAACTGATCCAACACCAGAAGAACGTTTGCTTCGTGCAATCTTTGGTGAAAAAGCTCGTGAAGTTCGTGATACATCACTTCGTGTTCCTCACGGAGGTGGCGGTATTGTTCATGACGTTCGTGTATTTACACGCGAAAATGGTGATGAATTGCCATCAGGTGTGAATAAACTTGTTCGTGTCTTCATTGCTCAAAAACGTAAGATTCACGTTGGGGATAAAATGGCCGGACGTCATGGTAATAAAGGGGTTGTTTCAAATATCGTTCCAATGGAAGATATGCCTTACTTACCAGATGGTACACCTATTGATATCATGTTGAACCCACTTGGGGTACCATCACGTATGAATATCGGACAAGTTATGGAGCTCCATTTAGGTATGGCTGCTCGTACACTTGGAATTCACATTGCAACTCCAGTGTTTGATGGAGCATCTGATGAAGATATCTGGGATACCGTTAAAGAAGCTGGAATGGCTGATGATGCGAAAACAGTCCTTTATGACGGACGTACTGGTGAACCATTTGATAACCGAATTTCAGTCGGTGTCATGTACATGATTAAACTTCACCACATGGTTGATGATAAACTCCATGCTCGTTCAGTTGGTCCTTACTCACTCGTTACACAACAACCGCTCGGTGGTAAAGCGCAGTTCGGTGGACAACGTTTTGGGGAAATGGAAGTTTGGGCACTTGAAGCCTATGGTGCTGCCAATGTTCTTCAAGAAATCTTGACTTACAAATCAGATGACGTGATTGGACGTACGCGCGCTTATGAAGCTATTGTTAAAGGTGAACGTATTCCTAAACCAGGTCTTCCTGAATCATTCCGCGTATTGGTTAAAGAGTTACAATCACTTGGTCTTGATATGAAAGTCCTTGATGCTGACCGTAATGTTCTTGACTTACGTGAATTGGATGAAGATGAAGTAATGACTCGTCCAGATAATACAGAAATTACTCCTGAAATGCTTGAAGCACAGGAAGCTATTGTTGCACAAGCAGAAGCTGAAGAAGAAGCTTTGATTAACGCTAATACTGAAAAATAAGATTTTGTAATTAATATTTTGAGATAGATTTACTGACAAAAATTTCTGTCAGTAAATCTCTAATCTCATAATCGTCTAGCGTTAAATTTATTAGAAGTGGAGAAAGAATTGGTTGATGTAAATAAATTTGAGAGTATGCGTATTGGTATCGCATCTCCACAAAAAATTCGTTACTGGTCGTTCGGTGAAGTTAAAAAACCAGAAACAATTAACTATCGTACACAAAAACCTGAACGTGAAGGACTCTTTGATGAACGTATTTTCGGTCCTCAAAAAGACTGGGAATGTGCTTGTGGAAAACTTAAAGGTGTTTTCTACAAAAATCAAGTCTGTGAACTTTGTGGTGTCCAAGTAACAACTGCAAAATCACGTCGTGAACGTATGGGACATATTGAGCTTGCTGCTCCAATTTCACACATTTGGTACTTCAAAGGAATTCCATCACGTATGGGACTTGCTCTTGATATGAGTCCACGTGCACTTGAAGAAGTGATTTACTTTGCAAGTTATGTTGTGATTGATCCTAAAGAAACTGATCTTGAGAAGAAACAACTCTTGACTGAACGTGAATATCGTGAACAACTTTTGAAAAATGGTTTTGGTTCATTCGTTGCAAAAATGGGTGCTGAAGCGATTCAAGATTTGTTGAACGATGTTGATATTGATAAAGAAGTTTCTGAACTCAAAGAAGAGCTCAAAACAGTTACTGGACAACGTCGTGTAAAAATTATTCGTCGTTTGGACGTTTTGTCAGCTTTCAGAAAATCAGGAAATGCTTTATCTTGGATGGTCTTAAACGTATTACCAGTTATTCCACCAGATTTGCGTCCAATGGTTCAATTAGATGGTGGACGTTTTGCCACATCTGACTTGAATGACTTATACCGTCGTGTTATTAACCGTAATAACCGTTTGAAACGTTTGATGGAACTTAATGCTCCAAATATTATCGTTCAAAATGAAAAACGGATGCTTCAAGAAGCTGTTGATACTTTGATTGACAATGGTCGTCGTGGTCGTCCAATCACTGGTGCTGGTAACCGCCCATTGAAATCTCTTTCACACATGTTGAAAGGGAAACAAGGACGTTTCCGTCAAAACTTGCTTGGTAAACGTGTTGACTATTCTGGACGTTCAGTTATCGCTGTAGGTCCAACACTCAAAATGTACCAATGTGGTGTTCCGCGTGAAATGGCGATTGAGTTGTTCAAACCATTCGTAATGGCTCAACTTGTTAAGAAAGAATTGGCTGCTAATATTCGTGCGGCTAAACGTAAAGTTGAACGTCAAGATTCTGATGTTTGGGATGTACTTGAAACAGTTGTTAAAGAACACCCTGTTCTTCTTAACCGCGCACCTACGCTTCACCGTTTGGGGATTCAAGCTTTTGAACCAGTCTTAATTGATGGTAAAGCCATCCGTCTTCACCCACTTGCTTGTGAAGCCTATAACGCCGACTTTGACGGTGACCAAATGGCCATTCACTTGCCATTGTCTGAAGAAGCACAAGCTGAAGCACGTCTTTTGATGCTTGCTGCTGAACATATCTTGAACCCTAAAGATGGTAAACCAGTTGTTACACCATCTCAAGATATGGTCCTTGGTAACTACTATCTTACGATGGAAGAAAAAGGTCGTGAAGGCGAAGGAATGATTTTTTCAACTCCTGAAGAAGTTGAAATTGCAATGCGTAATGGTTATGTACATTTACATACTCGTATCGGTATCGCAACAAAATCACTCAACAAACCTTGGACAGAAAACCAAAAAGATAAAATCTTGGTAACCACTGTTGGTAAAGTTATTTTCAACTCAATCATTCCTGAAGGAATGCCTTACTTGAACGAACCAACTGATGTTAACTTGACAACTTCAACTGATGACCGTTTCTTTATGGATGCTGGTCAAGATATCAAAGAAGTTTTGGCTGGAATTGATACTGTTCGTCCATTCAAAAAAGGATATCTTGGAAATATCATCGCTGAAGTCTTCAAACGTTACCGTACAACAGCTACATCTGAGTACCTTGACCGCTTGAAAGACCTTGGTTACCACCAATCTACTTTGGCTGGTTTGACTGTGGGTATCGCTGATATCCCTGTTGTTGAAGATAAACATAAAATCATCGATGCTGCACACAAACGTGTGGAACAAATCACTAAACAATTCCGTCGTGGTTTGATTACTGATGATGAACGTTATAACGCTGTTACAGGTGTTTGGCGTGATGCAAAAGAAGCCCTTGAAAAACGATTGATTGATGAACAGGATTTGACAAACCCAATCGTTATGATGATGGACTCTGGAGCCCGTGGTAATATCTCTAACTTCTCTCAACTTGCTGGTATGCGTGGTTTGATGGCCGCTCCTAATGGTAAAATCATGGAATTGCCTATCATCTCAAACTTCCGTGAGGGTCTTTCTGTCTTGGAAATGTTCTTCTCAACTCACGGTGCCCGTAAAGGGATGACCGATACGGCCCTTAAGACAGCCGACTCTGGTTATCTTACTCGTCGTTTGGTTGACGTTGCCCAAGATGTTATCATTCGTGAAGACGACTGTGGAACTGACCGTGGACTTGTAATTTCTGATATTGCTACTGGTAAAGAAATGGTTGAACCACTCTTTGAACGTTTGGTAGGTCGTTATACTCGTAAATCAGTGCTTCATCCAGAAACTGGTGAAATGATTATTGCTGACGACACTTTGATTTCTGAAGATGTTGCCCGTAAAATTATCGATGCTGGTGTTAAAGAAGTAACTATCCGTTCAGTATTTACATGTAAAACTCCACATGGTGTATGTAAACATTGTTATGGTATCAACTTGGCAACAGGTGATGCTGTTGAAGTTGGTGAAGCTGTTGGTACAATCGCCGCTCAATCAATCGGTGAACCTGGTACTCAGTTGACAATGCGTACATTCCACACGGGTGGTGTTGCGTCAAGTTCAGATATCACTCAAGGTTTGCCTCGTGTTCAAGAAATCTTTGAAGCACGTAACCCTAAAGGGGAAGCAATCATCACTGAAGTAACTGGTACAGTTGAATCAATCGTTGAAGATCCTGCTACACGTACTCGTGAAATTACTGTTAAAGGTAAAACAGACACTCGTAGCTACACTGTAGGTATGGCTGATGTCTTGATGGTTGAAGAAGGTGAATTTATTCACCGTGGTGCACCTTTGATTCAAGGTTCTATCGAACCTAAACACTTGCTTCAAGTTCGTGATGCCTTGTCAGTTGAAACTTACTTGCTCGGTGAAGTACAAAAAACTTACCGTTCACAAGGGGTTGAAATTGGTGACAAACACATCGAGGTAATGGTTCGCCAAATGCTTCGTAAAGTTCGTGTCATGGATAATGGTTCAACTGATATCCTTCCAGGTACTTTGATGGATATTTCTGACTTTGAAGCTTTGAATGAAACTGCACTCTTGAATGGTGAAATGCCTGCAACTGGTCGTCCAGTCTTGATGGGTATTACTAAAGCCTCTCTTGAAACAAATTCATTCTTGTCAGCTGCATCATTCCAAGAAACAACTCGTGTCCTTACTGATGCCGCAATTCGTGGTAAAGAAGATCACTTGCTTGGTTTGAAAGAAAATGTTATTATCGGTAAGATTATTCCTGCTGGTACAGGTATGTTCCGTTACCGTAACATTGAACCTTTAGCTGATTTAACAAATGCTCCAGAAGTAGAAGAAGTTGAAACAGAAACTGTGGAAAACTAATTTTAAATCTAGAAAATAAATAAAAATTACTGACAGAATTTCTGTCAGTAATTTTTTTATTTTTGTCAGTAACTTTTTTTATTAAATTTACTGACAAAATCATTAAAAACATAAAATCTCTGTCATTTTTGGTAAAATAATTCTATGACTTATTATCTCCTTGCAAATCCCAATTCTGGTGCAGGTAAAGGTGCGCGGACTTTGGAGACTTTGATTCCATATTTGGAAAAAAATAATTATGAATATCGACTTTTTAAAACTAAAGCTGCTGGAGAAGAAGGCGCTTTGGTCAGACAAATATTAGACCTTAAAAATCCGAATGACCACTTAGTTATTATTGGTGGGGATGGTACCATTTCACTTGTCATTAATGAACTTCCAGAAGAAGAGGCCTTTTCTTATATTCCTTCAGGTTCTGGCAATGATTTCGCCAGAAGTTTAAAGTTGAAACTTGACCCAATTGAATCTTTTGAAGCTGCTCGTAGAGGAATTAATCATGAGATTTTTATCATGAATTATCAATCTAAAGGATTGAGTGGCTATGCTCTAAATAATATTGGAATTGGTTTAGATGCAACTATCGTGAAATCTGCCAATGAAGGAAAGCTTAAACAAGTGCTTAACAAATTGAAATTGGGAAGTTTTTCATATATTTTGACTGCCTTGCACGTTTTGATAACTAAAAAACCATTTCCAGCTTTAATTGAAGTAGAAAATCAAGAAATTTCACTAGAAAATGCCTTTCTGATGACTTTTACCAAACATCCATACTTTGGAGGTGGAGTAAAAATTTCTCCTGAGGCCACCAATGAAAATGCAGATATTCACCTTGTTGAATATAATAAACATCATTTATTACGGACTTTTTCATTAATTCCAAGTGTTCTTCGTGGAATGCATTTAAAACATCCTTTATTTTTACACCGAGTGAGTCCTCAGTTTTCTGTAGAATTAGCAGAAAGTCAACCAGTCCAAATTGATGGAGAAATTCATGAGTTAGTTGCTGCTGACAGACTTTCAATCAGTACTGAAAGAAGAATGATTATTTACTGACAGAATAAAAAAACTCCAATTATGGAGTTTTTATTTATTTTCAATTAATTATTATACAATAATTGTTGTATTTTTATACTTTTTATATTATAATTATGCTATTGTTTTTTTATAAAAATAGAAATTATAAAACAGAAAAGAGAAAATATGAACTTTGATTTTTTACCGAAATATCTGCCCTATTTTAATGACGGGATGATTGTCACAATTTTGATTTCAGCTTTCGTGGTTTTGATTGGAACACTCTTAGGGATTGTCACAGCCCTTGCCAAGATTTCTAAAATTGCTCCATTGCGCTGGTTGGCAAATATCTATATTGAAATTTTCCGTGGAACACCAATGCTCGTTCAAATTATGCTTGGTTTTGGCTTAATGGGAAGTCTATCTTTACCAACCTTTCAAGTTGGGATTTTACAACAAGATTTGGGGCGCTTGATTCCAGGGATTATTGTAATCTCATTGAATTCGGGGGCTTATATGGCGGAAATTGTTCGGGCTGGAATTGAAGCTGTTCCTCTTGGTCAAAAAGAAGCAGCCTATTCATTAGGAATTCGGCCAAGACAAGCGATGGCAACCGTTATTTTACCTCAGGCTTTGAGAAACATTCTACCAGCCGTCGGCAATGAATTTGTGACAATTATCAAGGACAGCTCGCTTCTTTATACAATTGGGGTAATGGAAGTTTTCAATGGTGCACAAACAGTAGCAAATTTGACTTATCAAACCATCAGCCCGATGTTATTTGTAGCTCTCTACTATTTTGTAGTCACTTTTGTTGTCAGTCGCTTACTTGTTTTATTTGAAAAGAAACTCGGGAAAGGATATGCAAAATAATGAATGAATATTTAATCGAAATAAAAAATCTGCATAAATATTTTGGAAAAAATGAAGTCTTAAAAGGACTTGATATCCAAATAAAAAAAGGGGAAGTTGTTGTGATGATTGGCCCCTCTGGTTCTGGGAAATCAACTTTTTTAAGAACGATGAACTTATTAGAAAAGCCAACAGATGGTCAAGTCTATTTTGAAGGAGTTAATATTGCTGATAAATCAGTGGATGTCTTCAAACACCGAGAAAAAATGGGGATGGTTTTTCAACAATTTAATCTATTTCCTAATATGACAGTCCTTGAAAATCTATGTTTGGCTCCAGTTAAAACGGGTAAAATGACCAAAGAAGAAGCTAAAAAAACGGCGAAAGATTTACTTCAAAGAGTTGGACTCTCAGATAAAGCAGAGGCTTATCCACAAGCATTGTCAGGTGGGCAACAACAAAGGGTAGCTATTGCTCGTGCTTTAGCCATGAACCCAGATGTGATGCTTTTTGATGAACCAACATCAGCACTTGACCCTGAAATGGTTGGTGAAGTTTTAGCCGTGATGCAAGAACTTGCCAAAGAAGGCATGACAATGGTTGTTGTAACCCATGAAATGGGATTTGCTAAAACAGTTGCTGACAGAGTTTTGTTCATTGCTGATGGGACAATTGTTGAGCAAGGAAAACCGGCTCAAGTTTTTGATTCACCAAAAGAAAAAAGAACACAAGACTTTTTAGCAAAAGTCCTATAATTTAAAAGCTTATAGTTAAAGAGAATATCAAAAAAACGGCATGTCTGCTGTTTTTTTTCTGGTCTGTGGTATAATACTAATAAGACTGGTAAAGTGATAGAAGACAAATTATAGAAAAGAGAAAACAAAATGAAATATGAGGATATAAACGAAAATACTATAAAAATCACCTTGTCTTTTGATGATTTGACAGATTATGATATCAAATTATCAGACTTTTTCGGAAATCAAGAAGTCATTGAACAATTTTTCTATGAATTGGTTGATGAGCTTGGTTTAGAAAATCGCTTTGGAAATGTGGGAATGTTAACTTTCCAAATCCAACCTTTTCCTCAAGGTGTTCATATGATTGTTCATGAAGAAGCGATGCTAGGTGAAGGTGGAGAAATTCCAGATGACCCAGAAGAGTTTGAAGAATTGATGACTGGTTTTTATAATAAATTAAATGAAATAGGGGCAGATATGGCGCGCGAGCGAGGAATTACTGATTTTAAACCTGGGCTTGGTTTACCAGGAACAAAAAAAGACGAAGCTGAACAAGAGCCAGATTTTATTTATTACTCTATTCGTTATGAAGATATTATGTCTGTCTTAACAGGAATAAAAAATGTGAAGTTTGCTGATGAAGAATCAGAGTTTTATCGTTATGATGGCAATTTTTATCTTGTTGTTTTGGATAATCAAAAAGAAAAAGGCAAGATGCATGTTGAAAGTACCCGTTCACGAATGATGGAATATGGGGAAGCAACAAAAATGAGTCGAGAATTTTTGCAGGAGTATGGTGAATGTCTTATCGCGACACGTGCTTTAGATGTTCTTAGAAAAATCTAAATATGGTTGATACATTAAAAGAAATCCCCTTTGCACTTAAGTTTCTAATTGTTATTATTATCACTTTTGGTATCTCTGTGATTTTAACGCCAATTATGACTTTTGTGTCCAAAGCAATTGGTGCGGTGGACAAGCCTAACGAGCGTCGTGTGAATAAAAAACCAATGCCCTCTGCTGGAGGTTTGGTCATTTTCATTGCTTTTGCGATTGCGACCTTGTTTATTCTGCCACATATTGTTCATAACCAGCCTCCCATTCATTCGCAACCTCCAGTACATGGCGCAAGTCATCAGCCAATTCAGCTAGTCAGCTATTTTAGCTACATTTGGCCCTTTATTGTTGGTGCTGGAATTGTTGTTTTGACTGGTTTGATTGATGATATAAAAGAAATTTCACCTAAAATGAAACTTTTAGGATTGACAGTTGCGGCGAGTTTTATCTGGTTCTTTACCAACGCCCGCTTTGATAATTTAAAAATTCCTTTCGGGGGACCTTTACTAATCTTTCCTGCTTGGTTATCCTTTATTTTTACCGTTTTTTGGATACTTGCGATTACTAATGCAATAAATTTAATTGACGGATTGGACGGACTAGCAAGTGGAGTATCAATTATTTCACTGACAACAATGGGAATTGTTTCTTACTTTTTCTTACCAAGTCCAAATGTATTTTTACCGATTACCATTTTTATAATGGTGGCTGCAATTATGGGATTCTTTCCTTATAATTATCATCCAGCGATTATTTATCTGGGAGATACGGGAGCCCTATTCCTTGGTTTTATCATCTCGGTTGCTTCTTTGCAAGGATTAAAGAATGCAA
This sequence comes from Lactococcus sp. S64, assembly GCF_016516525.1. Lineage (NCBI taxonomy): Bacteria > Bacillati > Bacillota > Bacilli > Lactobacillales > Streptococcaceae > Lactococcus > Lactococcus sp. S64. Next base: position 122,161 of record NZ_JACVUQ010000006.1, read on the forward strand.
CGGCTGTAGCCGTTTTGACTCCTTTACTAATTTTAGGAGTACCAATTACGGATACAATTATGGCAATGGTTCGTCGGAAACTTAATCGTCAATCGATTGCAACGGCTGATAAACGACATCTTCACCATCGCCTAATGGCACTTGGTTTTACTCATCGTGGAGCTGTTCTAGTCATTTATGGAATTGCATCAATATTTGCATTTATCTCCATTCTTTTGCAATTTTCAAGTCGTATCGGTGGGATTCTCTTAGTGATTGCTTGTCTCTTTGGATTGGAAATATTTATTGAACTTGTTGGAATTCTAGGCGAAAATCGGCAGCCAGTCTTAAAAGCACTGAAATTTGTTGGAAATTCTAGTTATCGTGATAAAGTTCTCCATTCTGATGAAGATGCAGATATAGATGAAAATGAAGAAGATATTGAAAATCATTCAATGATAGATGAGGAAATTGATGAACCAACACAAGAATTCCCAATTCAAAATTATCGTAGAAGTCGAAATAAAAAATAAGAAAAACCTCTAATTTTAGAGGTTTTTTGATATCTAAAAATGCCTGTTGTCATTTATTATTTATATTGCGATTAATAAAAATAATGTATGCGAAAATAACAAATTTTGTCAATTTTTTGTTAGAATAGAGACTATAAATGTCAAATACAATTGACAATTCAAAGGAGCGAAAAAATGGCTACACTTGAAATTAAAAATCTTCATGTGGCGATTGAAGATAAAGAGATTCTCAAAGGGGTCAATCTAGTCATCAACACCAATGAAATCCATGCGATTATGGGACCTAATGGGACTGGTAAATCAACATTATCTGCTGCAATTATGGGAAATCCTAATTATAGCGTGACACAAGGAGAAGTTCTTTTTGACGGTCAAAACGTTTTAGAAATGAGCGTTGATGAAAGAGCTCGTCTTGGACTTTTCCTTGCCATGCAATATCCATCTGAAATTCCAGGAATTACGAATGCAGAATTTTTGCGAGCAGCAATGAATGCTAAACGTGCTGAGGATGACAAAGTTTCTGTTATGGAATTTATCAAAAAATTGGATAAAAATATGGAAGTTTTGAGCATGAAAGAAGAAATGGCTGAGCGCTATCTCAATGAAGGCTTTTCTGGTGGTGAAAAGAAACGTAATGAAATCCTTCAACTTTTGATGTTAGAACCAACTTTTGCTATTCTTGATGAAATTGACTCAGGACTTGATATTGATGCTTTAAAAGTTGTTGCTAAAGGTGTTAATTCAATGCGTGGTGAGAAATTTGGGGCATTGATTATTACCCACTATCAACGTTTGCTTGATTATATTACACCAGATGTTGTCCACATTATGATGGATGGTCGTGTGGTGAAAACAGGTGGCGCAGAACTAGCTAAACGTCTAGAAACTGAAGGATATGTCAATATCGCTGAGGAACTTGGATTAGAATATAAAGAAGAAGTTTAAGGAAAGGAGATAGTAAGTTATTTTTGCTTACTGACAGAGCTGTCAGTAAGTCTAAAGTTCATTAATTTACTGACAGAATGTTTTGTCTGCAAATTAGTGAACTCAGTTAAGAAAATGTAAACTTGCTAATATTAATTATGAATCAAGAAATCTTAAACTTTTCACAAATGCATGCTGAACCAGCTTGGTTATCAGATTTACGTCAAAAAGCTGCACTTGAATTTGAAAATCTAGAATTACCTAATATTGAACGAGTAAAAATTAATCGTTGGGGCTTAGACCATTTAACAATTTCTGAAAACGAAGAAATTGGATCTGTTCCTACTTTTACGGAAATTCCAAATCATCCTTTGCTTGTTCAAGCCGGAAGTCAAACAGTTATGGAACAAATGACACCAAATTTGGCTGAACAAGGCGTAATTTTCACAGATTTCAATTCAGCTTTAACCGAAATTCCTGAACTACTTGAGGAAAATTTTGGTTCTGTGGTTCCATTTAATGAAAGTCGTTTAACAGCAGCAAATACTGCGACATTTAATTCTGGATTAGTTCTTTATGTTCCAGATGGTGTGGAAGTTCTTGAACCCATTGAATCAATTTTGATGCAAGAGGGTTCATCAGAAGTTCCTTTTAATAAACGAATTTTAATTATCGTTGGAAAAAATGCCAAAGTTGACTACCTTGAACGTTTGGAAACAAGTGGCGAGCAAAGCTCAAAGGTAAAAGCAAATATTGTCGTTGAAGTGATTGCAAAAGCAGGGGCTCAAGTCAAATTTGCAGCCATTGACCGTTTAGGAGAAAATGTTACAGCTTCAGTTGTTCGTCGCGGATTGATTGGTGATAATGCAACAGTTGACTGGTCCGTTGGTGTCATGAATGACGGAAATGTTGTTGCTGACTTTGATAGTGACCTCAAAGGGAATGGTTCTCATTCACAAATTAAAGTGGTTGGGATTTCAACAGGTCATCAAACGCAAGGAATTGATACAAGAGTGACTAATTTTGGTCTAAATTCGGTTGGTCATATCTTGCAAAATGGTGTAATTCTTGATAAAGGAACTTTGACATTTAATGCCATTGGTCATATTATCAAAGGGGCGAAAAATGCGGATGCCCAACAATCTTCTCATGTTTTAATGCTTTCTGATAAAGGACGAGGAGATGCAAATCCAATTCTCTTGATTGATGAAAATGAAGTAACTGCGGGTCACGCAGCTTCTGTTGGTCAGGTAGATGAGGAAGATTTATTCTATCTTCAATCTCGTGGACTTGACGAAGAAACTGCTAAACGACTTGTTATTCGAGGATTTCTCGGTTCAGTTGTCAGTGAAATTCCTGTCAAATCAGTCCAAGCAGAATTTATTGAAACTATTGAAAGAAAGCTGGGCATGTAATGCTTGAAGGCATCAAAAAAGATTTTCCAGTATTGAATCAAATTGTTAATGATGAACCTTTGGTCTATTTGGACAATGCGGCAACGACTCAAAAACCTTTGAAGGTTTTGGCTGCGATAAAAGATTATTATGAAAATGATAATGCTAATGTCCACCGTGGTGTTCATACTTTGGCAGAACGAGCAACTGAAAAATACGAAGCGGCGCGTGAAAAAGTCCGTCAGTTTATCAATGCTAAATCAACAAAAGAGGTTTTGTTTACTAGAGGAACAACGACTTCAATCAACTGGGTTGCTCAATTTGCTGGGCAAATCTTAAAAACAGGGGATGAAATTGTCATTTCGATTATGGAACACCATTCTAATATTGTTCCCTGGCAAGAGGTTGCTAAGAAAACCGGAGCAATCTTAAAGTTTGTCTATCTTAAAGATGGTCAGCTAGATATGGATGATTTACGTAAAAAAATCACTAATCAAACTAAATTTGTATCGATTGCTCATGTTTCTAATGTATTAGGGACAATTAATCCAGTAGAAGAAATTACCAAAATTGCTCATGAACACGGTGCTTACATGGTGGTTGATGGTGCACAATCTACACCACATATGGCGATTGACCTTCAAAAAATGGATGTCGATTTCTTTGCTTTCTCAGGTCATAAAATGATGGGACCAACCGGAATTGGCGTTCTTTATGGCAAAGAAGAACTTCTAAATCAATTTGAACCTGTCGAATTTGGGGGAGAAATGATTGATTTTGTTTATGAAAGTCATTCAACATGGACAGAACTTCCTTGGAAATTTGAAGCTGGCACACCTAATATTGCGGGTGCTATTGCTTTAGGAGCTGCGATTGATTATATTCAAGAGCTTGGAATTGACCAAATTCATCAGCACGAAATTGAATTGATTGATTACCTAATGCCAAAACTTCAAGAAATTGAAGGCTTAAAGATTTATGGACCGAAAGATAATGTAAAAAGAGGCGGTCTAATTGCTTTTAATATTGAAGGACTTCATCCACATGACGTCGCAACTGCCCTTGATATGGAGGGGGTAGCTGTAAGAGCTGGTCACCATTGTGCTCAACCTTTATTGAATTATCTCGAAACTCCGGCAACTGCTAGAGCAAGCTTTTATCTTTATAATACAAAAGCAGATTGTGATAAATTAGTTGAAGCACTTAAAAAAACAAAGGAGTTTTTCAACCTTGATTAATATGCTTAATTGGGTCGCCTCCCTCCCACTTTGGTTGGCAACCACATTTTTATTTGTTGTTGTTTTCTTTAGAGCTCAATGTACTTTTTGGTTAGGAAAATTGAGTTATCATGGAATTTTGAAAACGAAGTGGGGCAAAAAACTTGAGAAAAATTCAGAGACTTCCGCTGGAATTTTAGCGATTCAAAAAATGGGTTGGCCAATTATTCCTCTGTCTTTTTTAACGGTCGGTTTTCAAACTGCTGTTCAATTTGGCGCTGGCCTAACAAATTGGTCTTGGTATAAATACACATTGGCTGCGATTCCAGGTTACTTAGCTTGGGGATTTATCTATGCCTCAGGAGGACTAAGCCTATTTCGTTCACTCGTTCAGGGTTCGATTGGCTTACTCATTCTATTTATCATCATCATTTTAGCTGTGGTAATTGCAGCAAACCTCGTCCTTCGTTATATTCGTAAAAATGGAATAAAAACGGATGATTAGAGAAAAAGAATAATCAAAAAGTTACTGACAGAAATTTTATAAGTCATTAAAGAAGGCTGTCAGTAACTTTTAGAATTTATTTTTATCAATATTAAAATAAAGAAAGTGTGAAAATGTGGCTTTATCTAAATTAGATAATCTATATCGTGCAGTAATTCTTGACCACTCATCAAATCCACGTCATGCTGGAGAATTACAGACAGGATGTATGGTTGACCTCAACAATCCAACCTGTGGTGATGTGATTCGCCTGACTGTTGAATTTGAAAATGATGTCATTTCAAACATTGCTTTTAGCGGTCATGGCTGCACAATCTCAACAGCTTCAGCTTCAATGATGACCGTTGCTGTTCTTGGAAAAACAAAAGAAGAAGCAAAAGAGTTGGCAACTATTTTTTCAGCAATGGTGACCGGTGAAACTGACGAACGACAAGAAAAACTTGGAGATGCTCAGTTTCTTGCAGGGGTTAGTAAATTTCCAGCTCGAGTAAAATGCTCCACTCTGGCTTGGAATGCCCTAAAAAAAGCCATTGATGTTGGTGAAGCACAAGAAACAGTAATTCATGGCGAATAGCTAAAAATTACTGACAGATTTTTTATCAGCAAATAAAAACTCGTCAGTAAAACTGATGAGCTTGTCAGTAGCGGCTGAAAAAAGCTTTTTATCAATGGATAAAGGACTTGTTAGTAAGGCTGACAAGTCTGTCAGTAAAAAGCGATTGAATTGAGCTTTTTATCAATGGATGAAGGATTTGTCAGCAAAGCTGACAAGTCTGTCAGTAATAAATATGCCAAAGAGGAAGAAAAATGACAGAAAATAGTACACAAGAAGTCGTCAAAGACCTCGAAGAATATAAATTTGGATTTCACGATAATGCAGAACTTGAATTCACAACAGGTTTAGGTTTGACCGAAGAAGTTATTCGCGAAATTTCTGAAACAAAAAATGAACCTGAGTGGATGTTAGAGTTTCGTCTGAAATCTTTTGAAGCTTTTAAAAAATTGGACATGCCAAAATGGGGCCCAGATCTTTCTGGTATTGATTTTAATGATATTGTTTATTATCAAAAACCATCAGCAAAAGCTGCGCGTTCTTGGGAAGACGTTCCTCAAGAAATCAAAGACACTTTTGAAAAAATTGGTATTCCAGAAGCGGAACGTTCATATTTGGCAGGAGCTTCTGCTCAATATGAATCAGAAGTTGTTTATCATAATATGAAAGATGAATTTGAAAAATTAGGAATTATTTTCACTGACACCGATTCAGGATTACGTGACTATCCAGAAATTTTCAAAAAATATTTCAGTAAACTCGTTCCACCAACGGATAACAAATTGGCAGCCTTAAATTCTGCCGTTTGGTCTGGTGGGTCATTTGTCTATGTTCCTAAAGGAGTCAAATGTGAGATTCCGATTCAAGCCTATTTCCGTATTAACAACGAAAAATCAGGACAGTTTGAGCGGACATTGATTATTGTTGAAGAAGGGGCATCTATTCAGTACGTTGAAGGATGTACTGCACCAACTTACTCCGCAAGTTCACTTCATGCAGCAGTGGTTGAAATCTTTGTTGAAGAGGGTGGTTATATGCGCTACTCTACTATTCAAAACTGGTCAGATAACGTCTATAATCTGGTTACCAAACGTGCTGCTGCAGAAAAAAATGCGACGGTTGAATGGATTGACGGAAACTTAGGGTCAAAAGTATCCATGAAATACCCAGCCGTTCATTTGAATGGACCAGGAGCGCGTGGAACAATGCTCTCAATCGCTTTTGCTGGAGCAAATCAAAATCAAGACACAGGTGCTAAAATGATTCATAACGCACCAAATACTTCAAGTTCAATCATTTCTAAGTCTATTGCCAAAAATGGTGGAGCAGTCAATTACCGTGGACAAGTTACTTTTGGAAAAAATTCTAAAAAATCTGCTTCTCATATTGAATGTGACACAATTTTAATGGATGATTTATCAAAATCAGATACCGTACCATTCAATGAAATTCATAATTCACAAGTTGCCTTGGAACACGAGGCGAAGGTGTCAAAAATTTCAGAAGAACAACTCTATTATTTGATGAGTCGTGGACTCACAGAAAAAGAAGCAACTGACATGATTGTCATGGGCTTCATTGAACCCTTTACCAAAGAATTGCCAATGGAATACGCTGTTGAATTAAATCGCTTGATTTCTTATTCAATGGAGGGTTCTATCGGGTAAGTTTCTCTAAAACTTTAGGAAAAGTCGAAATAAAAACGTTTCTGAATAAAGAAACGTTTTTTTGTTTATTAATGAGCATGAGAGCTCAATAAAATCGGGTAGAATAGGGCAAAATATTAGGTTTGTGAATACAAAGAAAAAAGCAAGTAATCAAAATGAAATTATTCTTTTGTTTTAATACTTATATTTTTCAATTATAGGTCAATTGAATTATTGACATAACAAAATCGTTGTGATAAAATATACTTGTAAAAAGTTAAGGTCTATATATTATAAAATTAAGGTAATAAGTTTCATTAATTACATATATATTAAAAATTTAAGGAGATTTAAAATGGGAGCTATTTCTGTAACGCCAGCTGAGCTAAAACAACAAGCACAAGTTTACATTCAATCTAAAGAGCAAATTGAACAAGCGATTCAACGTGTGAATTCTATGAATTCAACAATCGCTGAAGAGTGGAAAGGTCAAGCATTCCAAGCATACTTAGAACAATACAATCAATTAGAACAAAATGTTCGAAAATTTGAAGAATTGCTTGAAAGTATCAATCAACAGTTGAATAAATACGCAGATACTGTTGAAGAACGCGATGCACAAGATGCTCAAAGTTTTGGATTTTAATGATGAGCACCCTCTGCGGTGCTCTTTTATTTTGAGACTTTCTAAGGGTGAAGCGGAGAAATACAAGGAGTATAAGGAATCATAAGCCTTATTTTATGGAGATTAAATGAAAAAACAAAAAGTATTTTTTATTTTCAGTGGACTATTATTTCTATTTTATAGTCCTTTTGCTGTTTCTGCCGATAGTGACGGAAGCTTGCAACTTAATTCTGATATGATTACCACTCAGTCAGGAGCCGGTTCAAGCACTTCTGATTTCGCAATACGCTCTCAACTTTTCTCAAAAGATTTAGATAAAAAAGCACAAGAAAAAGTAAAAAGTGGCGAGGAAGCAACTAAACACATTGACGAAATAGATTTCAACAAAGAAAGTCAAAATAAATTATATAAGGCAAATTATCAAAGTCTTAAAACAGAATTATTTAAAAATTACAGTCAAACAAATGTTGCGTCAAATGATTCAAAGGAAACTTCCAAAAATAATGGAATGCTCATTCTTTTAATTATGGCACTACCATTAATGATTTTAACTGGATATATTGCTAGAAATTTGACACGTAGGAAGAGAAGGAAATAATGAAAGACCACATTGAAATTAGTTTGGAGTGGCTAGGAAAACAAGTGGATTTAGCTGTTCCCTCAAATGTTACATCAACACGTTTGATTGAATTATTAGCACAAGCCTTTAAAGTTAATAGGCAAAACTTGCCCGAACACTGGAATTTTATTGTTAAAGGAAAATCAGTTGCACTAGGGAGTGGATTGACTTTGAAAGAATTAGGGCTGGGAAATGGCGATATTTTACAGCTCATTGTAGGAGAAAAAGATGAAATTATTTGATGGACAGAACACCCTCACAGCTGAGAGAAAAGACGAACAATTTATTGTCTATTTAACAGGAACACAAGTCAATCAGCAAGAACTAGAATTTATCAAAAGTAAGACAAATCTTGTAAGTTCAGAAGATGAAGAGTTTGCTTTTAAAATTTCTTATCCTTTATCAAATAAAGAAAAAAGTTTGAAATCGCTGATGCTTGAAATGAAATCAGAGCTTGAACGATTAGAATTAGTCTTAAAACTCAAAACTTTAAGCACTCAAAATTCAGGTTATAAAGTCCCTTTTGTTCATCCAGAAAATATCTTTTTCATTGATGGCGACCTGACTTTTATTCATATTGGAATAAGAGATGGAATTGCTCCAATGAACATTGATGATACTCTTGCTCTTTCTCAATATAAAGCATTAACTTTAGCAATCTTGAATCCTAAAATATCATATGATAATTTCGTCAATGGCGAAATGAGCCTAAGAGATAAATTTAGTCAAGCGCTCTCTAATTGTGATTCTTTTGAAGAGGTCCTACATTTAGTAGAAACAAAGCTGACTAAAGAAAGACAAAAAGAAGAAGCAGCCTTAGTTAAAGTTTCTAAAGGCCGTTACAGATTTTTTAAATATGCTGGTTCAGTTGCAGTAGTAGCTGCAATTGCTATGGGAGTTTTGACAATTATTGACCAAAAAACAACTATTCCTAAACAAAAAGCGATTATGACTGCGCAAGCAGATTTCATTACTAGCCACTATGACAAAACTTTGGATGACTTGAAGTCTTATCAACCCAAACAACTTTCTAAGGATGCTCGTTTTGTTTTAGCTTCTTCATCAATTAATTTAGCAAATTTGAGTCAAACCCAAAAGGCGGCCGTTTTAAATAATATTTCATCCACAACGGATGATAATACTTTGAATTATTGGATTTATCAAGGACGTGGTGAATTTGAAAAAGCGCTAAACTTAGCCAAAAATATTGGAGATGACCAATTAACCTTGCTTGCTTATACAGATTTGTACCAAGCTACAAAATTGAATACTTCAATGAATGGTGATGAGAAACAGAAGAAACTTGAAGAATATAACAAACAAATTCAAGAGCTAAGTAAGAGTTTAGGAAAATAATATGAAAGAACTATTTGAATTAGAAAATTCCCAAAATGAGAATCAAAATTTCCTCTATGAAGTGCGCCACCCTGAAGAAATTCTCTATGTTATTTTCATTTTAAAAGACCAGTTAGAACGTGTAACTCTAACCGAATTACAAATGACTAGCACTTATGAGAACTTGATGTTTGGGATTGTAAATGATCATGTTTTAGTAAATGGTGGCAGAGTTTCCACAGGGAAAAATGAAATTGATGGAATAACTTTTCTTGTTTTAGCGGCCCAAGATTTACATACTCACTTCTTAGTTTTGGATAATCAAGAACTAGTCATTAACAATAAAAATGAACATCGTGCAATTCAAACATTGGATGATTCTCTTGTTATTATTGATAACGAAGACGAAAATCATCCAAAAGCCCTTATCAAACCTCTTGGTGATTTTGCTTATTATAATAATGAAAGATTGACTCAGAGCGGTAGTCGAGAAATAAAAGTTGGAGATACTATTCTCACGCCTGATCTTATGGTGGAAAGACGTTCTGAACAATGGAAAGTGACCGCTTTTTCACAAGAAATTATTTTTAATCCCGAATTTTTCTTAGAACAACATCGTAAACTCGAAAAACCACAAGATTTCCCAGAGTATCGTCGTTCACCACGTTTAAATTTAGAAATTCCTGAAGAAAAATTTAAGTATGAAAAGATTGAAGATAAAGAACAAGCACCTAAAGGTGGATTATTAAAAGCAGTTTTGCCACCAGTGGGAATGTTGGCTGCTGGTAGTATCACTACTCTTATGTCTGGCCGTAATCCATTGATGATGATGGCAACCGCTCTTGCCAGTTTGATGACAGTAACCTTTACAGTTACACAATATCGGACCGAGAAAAAAGACCGTTTAGAAAGAGAAAGTCATCGGGAAGAAGACTACCAAGCTTATCTTGCCAAAACAACCTCTAAAATAGGTCAAGCTCATCGCCAAGAAAATGAAATTATTCATTATCAACAACCCTCTCCTCAAGAATTATTGGAGATGATTGAAAAATATGATTCTCGTCTTTATGAACGAATGGTTAATAATAAAGATTTTCTACAAGTTTCATTAGGAACTGGAACTCAACCCTCAGGATTGAAAGTTGAAACAGACTATACTTCGCGTGATGAAGATGAATGGGCAACCCACGTTAAAGCTTTAGTTGAGAAATACAGCCAACAGGAAGATGTTCCTGTCGCTTTGGATTTAAGAAATCAAACCCTAGGTTTAATCGGAAATTATGATGTTTTAAAAAATACGATTTCCAATCTCTATCTGCAAATGGCTTTCTTCCAATCTTATCGTGACCTCAATTTCATTACTCTAGTTCCTGAAAAATCTTACGCAAAAGATTGGCAACAATGGCGTTTCCTTCCACATTTTAAAGTACAAGGGATTAATACACGTGGAATTGTACACAATGCAAAATCACGAGATATTATTCTATCAAGTTTTTATCAAATTATTAACTCAAGAAAACAAGAATTAAATGCGGCTGGTCGTGAAAAACCAACTTTCCTCCCTCATTTCGTCTTTACAATATTTGATGATTCTTATCTTGCAGGTCATGGACTTAATGAATTCCTCGCTGAGGATATGTCTGATTTGGGTGTGACAGTAATTTGGGCTAAAGAGGATAAAAAACTATTACCTGAAACCATCACAGCTCTTGTTGAGGTCAAAAATCAACAAGCCGGTGTTTTGATTCAAGATAATGGACTTCATTTAGACAAAGTATATAAACCCTATCCTCAACTTGAAAGTAAAGAAAACTTTGAAGTCGTTCTTCGTCAAATGTCCAGCTTAGAGCATATGGAAGTAGAAAAAAATGCCATTCCTGAGCGCTTAAGTTTGCTTGAACAATATCTTGTCGAAACGGTTGAAGATTTAAATATCTCTGAGCGTTGGGCACAAGCGGAACCAAGTAAATCAATTGCATCTATGATAGGATGGAAAGGGAAAAAAGAATTCGCCTTTTGGGACTTACATGAGCAAGTGCATGGTCCACATGCGATTGTTGGGGGAACTTCTGGTTCTGGTAAATCTGAATTCTTAACAACTTTCTTAATGGGGCTTGCCATTAACTTTTCACCAGAAGACATCGGAATGTTGATTATCGACTGGAAAGGGGGAGGAATTGCGGATACTCTAGCTGACCTTCCTCATTTCATGGGTTCAATCACGAACTTAGACGGTGCCGGAACAGCAAGAGCCTTAGCCTCTATCAATGCCGAACTCAAAAAACGTCAACGTGAATTTAGAGAGTACGGAGTAAGTAATATTGCTGGCTATACCAAACTCTATCGTGAACGTAACAATCCACGCGAGGGTGTGAATTATCCACATAAACCACTGCCACACTTGATGCTTGTTTCCGACGAATTTGCGGAATTGAAAGAAAATGTTCCAGAATTCCTAGATGAATTGACCTCAGTTGCACGTATTGGACGTTCTCTTGGAGTTCACTTGATTCTTGCAACTCAAAAACCGGATGGTGTCGTCAATGACCAAATTGACGCCAATGCCAAATCTAAAGTTGCCCTCAAAATGTCAGACGAGGCCAATTCTAAAGCCTTGATTAAAACAGGCGATGCTGCTCACATTACTAATGCGGGACGTGGTTATCTTCGAGTGGGGGAAAGTGAAGTTTATGAACTCTTCCAATCAGGCTATGGTGGTGTTGATTACAACCCTCATGCAACAACAGAAGAAATCAAAGATGAGCGGATTTACCGTGTCAATGAATCTGGACAATGGGAATTGCTTTATGACCCACGTGAAGACCTTATTGACCAAGGAGCGGTCAAAGAAGATGTACCGACACAATTAGAAGCAACCATTGCTGAAATCGTCAAAAACTTTGAGCATTCAAGTTATACGAAACCTGATAAACCATGGCTACCAAACCTTGGTGAAGCCATTGTCACAATGAAACCAAAAGCTAAGAAAAAACGAAATCTTTCAATTCCTTTGGGATTATTGGATATTCCAAGTATGCAAAGTCAAGAAGTTTACAACTATAATTTAGAAGAAACTTCTCATACTGTCATCTTCTCTAGCCCTGGATTTGGTAAGTCAGTTACCCTTCAAACCATGGTGATGAACTTGGCTCGTCAAAACACGCCTGAACAAGTACAATTTAATTTATTTGATTTTGGAACAAATGGACTCTTACCACTTAAAAATCTCCCTCATGTCGCAGATATTGTAACTTTAGAAGAAAATGAAAAGTTACAAAAAATGCTCCATCGTTTAGAACAAAATTTAGCAGAACGTAAAGCACTCTTCAAAAAAGAAGGAGTGGCAAATCTCAATCAATATCAAGCTAAAGCAAAACGAGAACTTCCAATTCTTGTAAATGTTCTTGATTCATATGATGGATTGAGCCAAAACGACAATCGAAAAGACAATATTGACAATCTGTTAATGAAAGTCTTGCGTGAAGGTGCCGCCGTCGGAATTTATTTGGTTATTACTGCTGGACGTTACAATGCTATTCGTATGAATATGATGGCAAATATCCAAACTAAAATGGCGCTCTTTCTTAATGAAGATGGTGATTTAAGTAATTTATTTGGACGTGACAAGCTAGAGCAAGTAGAGCTTCCAGGACGTGCTCAAATTAAATTAGACCAACCACTTGCCCTCCAAATTTACTTGCCAGTAAAAGGAGAAAGCGAAGTAGAAGTTTTAACCGCACTTGAGCAAGAAATTACAGCAATGAACGACTCTTGGACTGGAAGTTTGCCAGATGAAATTCCAATGGTGCCAGATGATTTAGATGTGAAAACTTTTGATGATTATATTTCAGAAGAATCTGGCAATATGTTGTACTTTGGTCTGAATAAGGCTAGCTCTGAACCAGAAACCTTTGAATTGTACAAAGGTAGAACATTGGGGATTTTCCCTGAATCATCTAAACAAGCAAAATTAATTTATCCTTTTTTGACA